>NZ_PYOB01000004.1:0-284606 GCF_003026165.1 Photobacterium sp. GB-1
TGCTAATTTTTGCGACTAAGGTAATGAAAATAAATGTTTTTATTTATTAGAATGTTGAATATTTGCTGTATTAATAAAGCGTAAAAGTAAGAATGCTTATTAATATACTGTTATAAACCACAAGAAGTATCAATGTAGTATGGAAAATAAACAAGAAAATAAGAAAGAAGCTGGGTGTCTAGGCTATGTTATTGGTGGGATGTCATTTATTCCATTAATTGGTGTTTTATTCGGAATAGTTGCCATTATATGGGGCTTTGCAATAAAGCATACAAAGCTAAAAGTTGTTGGTGCATGCGGTATTGCATTTACTGTAATTCTTTATAGTTCGTTGGGTTACTTTGGCTTTGTACAAGAGGGAGGCGTTTATGATGATTTACGCAGTGAACTGACTAAAACACAATTAACAAGTGCTGTACAAGCAATAGAGTTTTATAAAGTGCAAAATGGACAGTACCCTGAGTCATTAGAAGTGTTGCAAAAGTCCTTACCAGAGAACTCTATGGTTTTTCTTCATGATGCAGCGCAAGTAAACACAGAAGGGAAGCTTTACTATTACATGCTAATTAATGAAAGCTCATACCATATTCGCTCTTATGGTCGTGATGGCGTACTAAACACCTCTGATGATATTTTGCCTTCACCAATAAAGAATGTAGGCTTAGTTGCAGACTATAAAGTTGCAAGTGGTTTATAACAAGCGCTTGAACTAAAGGACGCAAAACAGCAGGCTTGCGCTCCTTCGTCGCTAATTTTAGCCTGCTATTTTGCGCCGGTTAAGCGGGCGTTATATTCTATGAGGGCATAGTGAAAAAGTTCCTATTGATAATAATAAATTGTTGTTTGATCGTCAGTTGTAACTCAACTGGCAATTCGACTGGAAAAGAACCTGACAAATTTGCTCAAATAGCCATAGAAAAAGCTGAAAACGGAGACCATGCCGCTCAGTATTTTTTGGCTTCTTATTATGCTGACGGTAAGCGTGGCCTCCCTAAAGACAAAAATAAAGCAATTTATTGGTATCAAAAATCAGCAACTGGCGGAAACTCAAGGTCACAAAATAACCTAGCTGTAATTTTTGAAAAATCAAAAAATTTGGAAGAAGCCGTATATTGGTATAAGAAAGCTGTTTCAAATAATAATAAAGTTGCAATGATCAATTTAGGTACGTTGTATATGAAGGGGCAAGGGGTTAACAAAGATCAAAAAAAGGGGTATGAGCTACTCTTGCGTTCCGCAAAATTAAAAGAAGGAAAAGCACAAAGAATGTTAGCATCAAGCTATCATTATGGATATGGAACCAAGTTAGACTATAACGAAGCGTATGCTTGGTACATGACCGCTAAAAGCAATGGAGTAAATGTAGAAAAATTCTTAAAGAGTTTACCTAAAATTGGTAAGGGGTTTGAGTTATCCAAAGCCGAATTACTAAGTGAGAAATACAAAAACCTTTACGGAGGGGCTTTGTAAAAATATAACAAATAAGGATATGTGTCGCGAAGCCGACACCTATCCGAAGTGTTGGACAAGCCCAAGTCACCTTATATAAGTAAATATTGGAAATATCATGAAGGGGAATGCCAAAAAGAAGTCGAGCGTTATCCTTGGTGTGAACCAATAATATTAATGCCATGATTTATAATAAAATCCTCTTTATTTCTGAAGCGTGAAAGCCATTATCCTTATTATTGAACGTCGGTTATTTGTGTCGAAATATTCCCGTTAATTGCATGACATGTTGGCAGCTGGGGCAAAAGGATTGGGCTTTTATACGTGCCGTTTTATTCGGAGTGGGCCACGTAAGTTGTTCTGCTAACATGAACATAAATTGGATAGCTTTAAGCTGTTTCTTATTATGACCCCGCAGTAAAGCATAATCACGTACCCGACGAAATCCTTTCGGTAATATATACTGCAATATCCATCTCTAATAACGTTGAAGCACATGCCTAAAGAAAAGCTGTAAGTCATTGCGATCAATTTTCACGGTACTCCATGAATGTGTTTTGATCAGTTGTGTAAAATACCGCTTCAAATCGTCGGTAGTTAAATTGTTGCCGATTTATCCAGTTGATGTGTGATGTGACGTAGTGCACGACTATAAGCATCAATCGTAGCGGGACGTTTACCTTGCAAGGTGAGATGGGTAAGGTTATGTTCATAAAGATAAAATTAACGATGTTGCTGTGCTTTATTCATGATAAATACTCATTTTGGAAAGGTGTATTTACCGTAGTTGAGCTTATGGTTTTTCACTTTGCCGCGCAGCTGCTTCGTTCAACAAGGGCTGAATAGGACTGATAGTACTGGATCAATTTTTAGTCTTTTTAAATTTTGGTGTTTAAGGTGGTTGTTTCGCACGAGTAGTGCGTTTTTAGCCCATTAAGCTGACGTTTTAGGAGGAAAGATGATTCCAACAGGAATGGAAGTTGTAAAAGAAAGAGAAAGACTCGTTATTTCTAAAGAGGCATCAATTGAAGCTTATAAGGCTTTTACCTGGAGTGATTATTACCCTCAGCAGTGGAAGAGTAAAATCGAAGAAGGGAAAGGTTCTACAGGGTTTAATTTTTCAGCTTTTTTACTGACGTACAGGTGGTGTTTCTTTAGAAAATTGAACAAGCTTGGGTTAATCCTCTTTATTGCTGAAAGTCTGATTCTTGCTGCTGGTTTGGTATCTGTCAAAAAATATCAGTTCGACCCGATTTTCGCTATATACCCGGTTACAGCGGGAATTTTCACTATGATGATTTTTACAGGATTCTACGCTAATAGAGCTTATTTTAATCATGCACGAAAGCAGGTAGAAAGTTATGTAAACTCTCGAATACCTGAAATGCACTTTGGAGAAGCATTACGTAGTGACGGTGGAACAAGTATTGGAAATGTTCTTATATTTATAGCTCTGAATGGTTTTATAACGTCATTACCAAAACTTGGTTTGATGTAACCTCCTATAACAGATAAGGATATGTGTCGCGAAGCCGGCACCTATCCGAAGTGTTGGACAAGCCCAAGCCACCTTATATAAGTAAATATTGGAAATAGCATGAAGGGAAATGCCAAAAAGAAGTCGAGCGTTATCCTTGGTGTGAACCAATAATATTAATACCCTGATTTATAATAAAATTCTCTTTAATTATGAAGCGTTAAAGCCATTATCCTTATTATTTAACGTCGGTTATCTGGGTCGAAATATCCCCGTTAATTGCATGACATGTTGGCAGCAGGGGCAAAAGGGTTGGGCTTTTGTACGTACCGTTTTATTCGGTGAGGGCAACGTTAGTTGCCCGGCTAACATGAACATAAATTGGATGGCTTGAAGCTGTGTCTTATCATCACCACAAGCCGCAATAATGCCTAAACATGGAGATGAACCCTTCTTTGTCGCCACCTCTCTTATCTCCATTTCCTTTCTTTGCGAGTTTCAGATAATCCTATTTCAATGAAGCGAAATGCTTTTTTACTGGCCATGAAATAATCTGTTTATTTGTCCAGTTATAATGCAAATCGTAAATTTTGCCGATTAAGTCTCGTTTTTAATCAGAAAATTTTCTTAATTATCTCAGCTTCTATTTATAAGGCATTGATATATATGATGTAATATTCATAGCTGTGTTTTAATCCGACGGACAAAATACCGTTCTTACTTTTACCAACGTAAACATATCGGCTAGATGCTAATTTTTGCGACTAAGGTAATGAAAATAAATGTTTTTATTTATTAGAATGTTGAATATTTGCTGTATTAATAAAGCGTAAAAGTAAGAATGCTTATTAATATACTGTTAGCATTCATTCGGAGACCGTATGGAAACTCTTCAATTGCCTGAAGATGGCAACACTACCTCAGCTTGGGGGGATGAAATAACTTTATCGCATCCTAAATTGAAGCATTCTATTGTTCTTAAATATTCATTTGAACCTCCTTTTGGTGATCCACTATTTGAATTGTATATAAACGGCATTAAAGAGAGTGATCACCAATATTGGGGGCGCTCAATCGCAATATCCGAAAATGGTGGGTTCTTATCAATCACGAGAAATTTACGTGGTATATTAACGACTGTATTTGATTTAAATAACATGGAAAAGCGAGACGTAACTGGATTTGTAAATGTCTTAGGTTTTGAAAAGGGAGTATTACAATTTAAGCCTTACCTTACAAATAACGAAGGTGCGCATCAAATGTATGAGTTTGTTCAAGAAATACATGTTGCAGAACTCGGTGCATGGGAAAAAGTAAAATGCTAACAAGCACTTTAAACGGAACAAAAACAGTTGGCTTTGTTTCGTACCTCAACAAGTATAGCCAACAATTTTTGTCCGCTTAAGTGGGCGTTATAAAGCAGAACCAACACTTGCACTAGAAATTAGAAAGCAAGAGCATTTAGCGTGGCTTAGCTTTAATCTAATTGATTGAAAATCAACGGAATAAGGAAGTTTCGTGAATTTAAGAAAATTCGTAGCTCAAGATGCACTTGAAGTCATTTCATGGTTTTCAACTGAAAAGGAATCCCTTTATTGGGGTGGTTGGATGTTCGGTTGGCCACTTTCTGAAGCTGAAATGGTAATCCGTAGTGAACTTCCTGAAATTGAGTTCCTCGTTTTATTCGATGAAAATGACAGGCTTGGTTTCATCGAACTTCAGCACATCAGTGAAACTGAAATACGTTTGTGTAGAGTCGCCATTAACCCTGAATATCGAGGGTGTGGATTTGGCAGGGCTTTAATCACACTTTCTATCGAAGAAGTCAGGAAGCGCGAACAGTTCAATGTTGTGACTTTGGCTGTTTTTGCAGAGAATGTAACCGCTTATAATTGCTACAAATCCTATGGTTTTGCAACTGTAGACAAAGAGCCAAAATTTAGAGAGTTCAATGGGCAGAAATGGCCTTTGATCCAGATGGAAACTGCTTTATAACAAATAAGGATATGTGTCGCGTAGCCGGTACCTATCCAAAGTGTTGGACAAGCCCAAGCTACCTTATATAAGTAAATATTGGAAATATCATGAAGGGTGATGCTAAAAAGAAGTCGAACGTTATCCTTGGTGTGAACCAATAATATTAATACCCTGATGTATAATAAAATCCTCTTTAATTCTGTAGTGTGAAAGCCATTATCCTTATTATTGAACGTCGGTTATCTGGGTCGGAATATTCCCGTTAATTGCATGACATGTTGGCAGCAGGGGCAAAAGGGTTGGGCTTTTATACGTACCGTTTTATTCGGTGAGGGCAACGTCAGTTGTCCTGCTAACATGAACATAAATTGGATGGCTTGAAGCTGTTTCTTATTATGACCCCGCAACAAATCATAATTACGTACCGACGAAATCCTTTCGGTAGTTAAATTGTCTGGTGATTTATCCAGTTGATGGATAATGCGACATAGAGCACGACTATAGGCATCAATCGTAGCGGGGCGTTTACCTTGCAAGGTGAGATGGGTAAGGTGTTGTTCATAAAGATAATATGAACGATGTTGCTGTGCTTTGTTCATGATAAATATTCCTTTTTTAAAGGTGTATTTACCGTAGTCGAGCTTATGGGCTTCACTCTGCCGCGTAGCGGCTTCGTTCAACAAACGCTTAAAGACGGGTGGCATTTTTACTATGCGTTGATTTTGGTGTTTTAGGTGATATGCGGAAACACCGTATTGCGTTGCTCACCACTTAAGCGAGCGTTATACGAATGCGTGCGGACGCAAGTGTCAGGCAGAGCTCCAAGTATGCTCACTTAAATAAGTATCTGATCCTCAATCCAAGATAAATATTTTTAGGTTCTGGAGCATTTGGTGCAAAAAGATAGGTGACAATAATTATGTGGTATCTGTTTAAAGATTATGTGGACACGCCAAATCATATTGAGTGTTTGATCTTTGGAGTGTCAATGATAGCTTCCTACATTGTGGCTTGTGTGTCCTGTAAATCTCGCAATATGTTAGGGTATGAAGTGCGGGTTATTGCTACGGCAGCAGGTCTTATGGTGGCAGCGCTAGTTGGGGGAGTTAAATTTACTTTTGTGTCAACTTTGCTGGTATCGATGTTTTTCACATGGTTAATGGTGAGAAAAGGGCATGCATTGGGTTGGGGGTAAATCATTGTCTTCAAATGAAGTAGCCCGATTCTTAAACTTTAATTTAATCCATTGATCTAATCGGGAAAATTCGTATAACAAATAAGGATATGTGTCGCGTAGCCGACACCTATCCGAAGTGTTGGACAAGCCCAAGCCACCTTATATAAGTAAATATTGGAAATATCATGAAGGGTGATGACAAAAAGCAGTCGAGCGTTATCCTTGGTGTAAACCAATAACTTTAACACTCTGATTTATAATAAAATCCTCTTTAATTCTGAAGCTTGAAAGTCATTATCCTTATTATTGAACGTCGGTTATCTGGGTCGAAATATTCCCGTTAATTGCATGACATGTTGGCAGCAGGGGCAAAAGGGGGGGGGTTTAGACGTACCGTTTTATTCGGTGAGGGCAACGTCAGTTGTCCTGCTAACATGAACATAAATTGGAGCGCTTTAAGCTGTTTCTTATTATGACCACAAGCCACAATAATGCCTAAACATGGATATGAACCCTGCTTTGTCTCCATCTCTCTTATCTCTATTTCCTTTCTTTGCGAGTTTCAGATAATCCTATTTCAATGAGGCGAAATGCTTTTGTTTGCTGGTAATGAGACTATCTGTGTTTTTACCCAGTTATAATGAAAAGCGCAAATTTTGCCGATTAAGTCTCGTTTTTAATCAGAAAATTTTCTTAATTATCTCAGTAGGTGCTTTTAACTTATTGATATTAAATAACTAGCTTTGCTGTTTGTGTATTTAATCAGATGGACAAAATACCGTTCTTACTTTTACCAACGTAAATATATCGGGTAAATGCTAATTTTTGCGACTAAGGCAATGAAAATAAATGTTTTTATTTATTAGAATGTTGAATATTTGCTGTATTAATAAAGCGTAAAAGTAAGAATGCTTATTAATATACTGTTATATCACTTAAAAGGAATGGTGTATCTTGGACATTGGCATAGATAGAACAAAATTAAAAAAACAAGATGTTGATACAAGTGAGTTAATTGAACGTATTTCAACAGGTCAAGCAATATTATTTACAGGGGCTGGCTTCTCTAGCCTGACAAAAAATGTTAATGACCAAGAGCCGTCTGCTGCTAAGGATTTAGCTCATGAAATATGTAAACTGGGAGGCTTCCCGACAGACGATGACCTTCGCTTTGCAACAGACTATTACATTGAAAATCATAATGTATCCGAACTAATTCAGTTACTTAAAAAAAAGTACACTCTCACAGAAACTCATAGAATTCATGACGAGATTTGCAGTGCTAAATGGCGTCGTTTTTATACAACTAATTATGATAAAAGTATCGAGATGGCATCAGCCAACCTAGGAAACTTAGTTGAATGCATTGATGTTAGCTTTCCTACGGATACTTATTATAAAAAAGAAAGTTTGTGTATACATTTGAATGGTTCAATTGATAGTTTAAATGAAGATAGTATTGAATCCACATTTAAATTATCTACCTCGTCTTACATTTCTCCTGACTCTTTTACAAAATCAGACTGGCACTATTATTTTAAAAAAGATCTAGAGCGATGTAGCGCAATAGTTTTTGTGGGCTACTCAATGTATGATATTGAAATACAAAAAATATTGTTTGAAAACAGCGAATTAAAAGAAAAAACCTATTTTATAACACGTGAGAACCCTAACCCTAAGACATCTTTTACTTTATCCAAATTCGGCAATATTATACCTATTGGAGTAGAAGGTTTCGCTGAATTAATAACAGAAAACTCAGAAAGTATTTCTGGGTATGATTCTGAGTATCACCTCCAATCCCTAGCTCAATATAACTTATCTCACGATAAGATTGAGGTCAGAGATGCTGACGTGGAAGCTATGATAATGTTCGGTCATATAAGTTCAGCTTCTATTGATGACGCAGTGTTGAGTGAGCAAGTGATCCCTTCTCTTGTCGTGAGAGAAAGTTTAGATTTGGTTAAAGAGTTTGTAGTCAATGGTAAAAATGTTGTTTTATATAGTGATATGGGTAATGGTAAAAGTATTTTAGCATCTCAACTTCATAGTTATTTGACCGCAAGTTCTTTTGAATGTTATTTCGTAGATGACATCGAGGGTGATTATATCTCTGATATTGATCACCTTTCAAAATTAGGTAAAAAAATTATAGTGACATTAGATGGATATGAACGATATCTTGATCTACTAAAACATTATTCATTTTCATTTCCTGATAACATCAATATTATCGCTACATCTCGTACAGCAGAGCATGAACGACTTCGCCCTCATTTAAAAGAAATAAAATTTGAATATAGTGAAATTTGCCTTGATGAACTAGCTGAGAATGAAATTTTAGCTTTAGTAGATATTATTGATAATTTGGGTATGTGGGGTGATAAAGCGGGGTTATCAAAGGATCAAAAAGTCAGGTATATAAGGTATAAAAACAACTCTCAATTATCTTTAACATTATTAAATTTGTTTAATTCCCCGCAATTTAGAGATCGAGTTTCAAACGAACTATTGCCTCTAATGGGTGATGATGAAATTAAGGATACTATATTTGCTATAGCATTATCTGAAGTACTTGATATACCTTGTAGAAGCAGCATGATTTCTGATATATCAGGAAATGATAAAATATATTCTTCAGAATTAAAAAATAATAAAAACTTCAAAAACTTATTCCATATGAATGGGGATGGAATAAAAACAAAATCTAGTTTGTTCTGTTTATCTCTTATTAGACATCATTTTTCTGCTTCGTATGTAACATCTACTTTACAGAAGATTGCTAAACGATTTAATGAATACAAAGTAAAAGATTACGAACAGCGGGCCATATTTCTTGCAACTTTAAGATTCTCCTTTGTTGAAAGGTTATTGTCGGATACAAATAAGAAAGGTAACTTAAAACGATACTATGAGAATTTAAAGGTTTCAGTTAATTGGCTTAAAAGTGATCCTCACTTTTGGCTACAGTACGGAATGGCTAATATAACTTTTAAAGAATATTCAAAAGCCCAGCAATTTCTAGACTCGGCGTATGCCCTTGCAATGAAGAAAGATAGATATCATACAAGCAATATAGATACTCAACAGGCTAGGTTACACTTATTGGTTACAATGAAGGAAAATGAGCCTCATAAAATATTTGAAGGATTTTCAAAAGCGCACGCTTTATTAGATAGATTAGATAACGATGTTTATAAATATAGACAAGTAGATATTTACAATGACTTCTACAGCTCTTGTTATGAAAAACTATCCAAGGGCAATCAAGTGGCATTTCAACGTGCCTGCCAAAAAATGGAAAAATCTATTGAAGCAGCAGTAAGTAATGGTGAGGTAGATTTATCTCAACAATTACCTATTAAAAAAACGAAAGAAAAATTAGCGCATATATTGTCAAGCATCAAAGAGCAACGTGATATAACAAGTTAATAAAGTCGGATTCGTAACAGTTTGCTCAGTGTCACTGCGTTCCCAGTTTTAGCAAACTGTTACTCACCGCTTATCGAAGCGTTATATAAAAGGAGAAATTTATGGATTTAGGGATAAATATTATCATTGTGTTGCTTGGAATCGCGCTTAGCTCTGTATTCCTTTGGGTAGGTATGAAGTGCTCTTCTATCTATGCGGGAATGCCACTAAGTAGTGCCTATTGTAGCTACTTTTCAATAGTCAAGGTTTGTACCTTTTCCACATTGGCAGACTTAATTCCATATGTTGGTTTTATTTTGTCTTGGGTAGTTCTATTTTATTTTTTAAAGAAAGAAACCGAAGCAGAAGTAGGAGAATTGATAATTATGGTTCTTATTTCAAAGGCCCTTGCATTTGTCAGCTTGATGTTCTTATTACCAATAATCTCATGATAGAGGAATTTTTATATAACAAATAAGGATATGTGTCGCGCAGTCAACACCTATCCGAATGGTTGGACAAGCCCAAGCTACCTTATATATGTAAATATTGGAAATATCATGAAGGGGGATAGCAAAAAAAGTCGAGCATTATCCTTGGTGTGACTAAATAGTTTTAACGCTATGATTTATAATTAGATTATCTTTAATAAGGCAGCAATAAAGAATCCTAATTGCTGCTTTTTTTATCCCATTGGTTAGCTTTATTCGCTGCAATTCTTTTTCGGTATCCTTACTAATACCTGAAACTCCCCATTGGCTAACTGGTTTATTGATAACTCGTAATCGTTAATTTTGCAGATGTTATCAACGATAGATAACCCCAAACCATAGCGATTGTTATTAGAACGTGAATCGTCATGTTGAAATAACGGTTGCACCAGTTTATCGACTTCCTGCTGCGAGTAATTAATAGAGGATGAGTTGGTGATAGTGAATACCACATCCTGATCATCATTATTAATCGTAATATTAATAGCGGTATTAGGCTCGCTGTAAAACAGTGCATTATCTAATAAGTTGGTGATGATGGTTTTTAAACAAAACTCATCAGCGAGAACTGGGTACTGAAGTGTGTTATTTAAAACGACACGTTGTTTAATATCGTCATATTTAAAGTTTAAATCGTGAATCACGGTATTTGATAAGGTTGTGATTTCAATCGGCTGTTTATAAATAGAAAGCGAATGAGACGTGCGTTGTAGTAATAATAGGTTTTCTACTATCACTTTCATTCGGTTCGATATTTGGAGAATGTCCGAGGTAAAAGTTTTCGCTAAACGTTCATCATCGGGAAAGCGTTGATGCACTTCGGTTAGGGTGATGAGTTCTGCAATAGGGGTTTTGATTTCGTGGGCGATATCAGAGGTGATCCGTTTTTCGTTATCGACCATTTTGCGGTTAGTTTCGAGGAAGTTATTAAGCTCTTTACGGATCAAATCAATCTCAATATAAGAGGATGCATTTTCTTTAAACGCAAAGGTGTGATTGTGTCGTTGCTGTTTATTTTCGTTAAACAGTTTTATTTGATCGTTTAAGTTTACGAGAGGATCAAGCCCTTTAGTCACAATGACTTTAGCGACGACACGCATAATGATCATCGAGAGTAAAAAGCTACCAACCAGTAAAATATCGAGAATCCCCGTAACCTTATCAAGTCCTGTCGTTGAAGCATAAATGGTTAAATAGATAGGGGTTGGCTTTTTATCTTTAGGTTTTGCGAGATAAGAGTATAGAAATGCCTTACCTATCTCATGGTTTGGTAAAGTGACATCGACAATTTGATAGCTATTTAGTGGTAACTTCTTGTGCAGTAAATTGATGTTGGGGTAATCATTGAGCGATGTAGAACGATAAATGACATCATCATTTTTCCAGATCTGATAATAGGCATAATCTTTATCGCTTTTAATCGTTTGTGCAAAATCTTGGATATTGGTGATGGTTTTAAACTGTCCGGCTTTTTGTTGGATCTCTAATTCAAACTGTTCTTGAACCCAATTATCCACACTAAAATCGACGAAGGTAAAAACAATAATAATAAAGAAGCCAAATACGGCGCTGATCGCGTTAATTAAATTCTTTTTAATTGAGCGAGGATTCGTCATGTTTAACTCTCTACGTAATAGCCAAAACCGCGTTTATTTTTTATTGGTAATACAGCCTCAATATTTTTCGCTTTTTTTCGCATCGTAGAGATATGTACTTCAATGGTATTTTTCGAAATATAGTCGAAGTTATTAGTAATGTTATCACTGATCATACTAGCGGTAAGGATTTGACCGCGGTGAGTGAAGAGATAATCGATGATCTTAAATTCATTCGGTGTGAGTTCTAAATCGTTGTTACCATAGAATAACGTTCTTTTATTAAGATCTAACAGAAAGCCATCAATTTCAATGGTATTGGTAATGCTTACTGCTTGGCAACGACGGGAGATTGCAACCACACGAGCATGGAGCTCATCAAATGAAAAAGGTTTAGTGACATAATCATCAGCACCTTGCATTAAGCCATCAATACGATCTTGGCTTTGTGTTTTGGCTGAAAGAATAATAATACGAGTTTCAATGCCTGTTTGACGCAGCTTATTTAAAATTGTCATGCCGTCAATGCCAGGAAGCATGAGATCTAAAATAATAATATCGTAATCATTGTCTAAGGCTAAAGTGAGCCCTTCATTACCATTTTCTGCTTCATCAGTGGAAAAGCCTAAATTATTAAATCCCACAGCTAAACTACGACGTAATGCCGAGGAATCTTCGATAATCAGTATTTTCATGGAATGAGAGCTCAAATAAAAATGTATACCTGTAATATCTTACAAGTATACATTAAGTCAATGGGATCATTGAATAGTTATGCTTTTACTCGACAGCTTGCAGTAATGTCTAGCTTAGGATTTATCACTTTTGATTTCACACCGTATAAGCTCAATAGGCTAGGGAATAAATTATCCTGTGATAGTCCTGCTTGGTTTTCTTTTTTCTCTAAACACGCTTTATTTAACCCTTTCGCTTGTGCGTATTGCTTTGGCAACCATAGTAACCAAGGCACGTGTTTTTGCTCTTTAGGCGCAATAGAGAAGGGCGCACCATGAAGATAGAAACCGTTCTCACCTAAAGATTCACCATGATCTGACATATATAACAAAGCAACATTATATTTATCTTCTTTGGCTTTTAGCATTTTGATCACTTGTTCTGTCACATAGTCGGTGTACAGAATAGTATTGTCGTACACGTTCCTAATTTCTTCGTCAGTACAATTTTCAATGTCGCTGCGATTACATGATGGCTTAAATTTATCGAACGCTTTAGGGTAGCGTTTGAAATAAGTAGGTCCGTGACTACCGATTAAGTGCAGTACCAAAAATTTATTTGTATCGCCTTTATCAATAAAGCTTTGTGCTTTATCTAGCATTACACTGTCGTAGCAACTGGTACCATTACAGAATTGATTATGCTGTGAAGGATCGATTGCTTGATAGTTAACGCGATCTGCTACGCCTTTTGATCCGCCATCGTTATCAAGCCACAGTACTTTCGCCCCTGCGCGATGGATAATATCAACGGCATTATCTTGAGAATATGCACGATCTTGGTTGTAATGTGCTCGTGTTAAATTCGAGAACATACAAGGCACGGAAAGGGCAGTATAGGTACCGCAAGATTCAACGTTTTTGAACGATATTATGCCTTCATTTTTGGTGTATGGATTGGTGTCACGTTTATAACCGTTATAAGCATAGTTATAGGTACGTGCGGTTTCACCTAAGATCATCACAAATAAAGTAGGTTTATGGTTTTTACTTGGGCTTAGTTTTGCGTCTAACCCTTGTTGTTTAAATGGTAGTGGTTTGTAAATAAACTTTTTATAGAGGTACTTACCACCCGCATATACATGACCTGGAATGATCATACGGTTTAAAAAATGGTTATTTCGACCCACAGAAGCATAGCTTTTAAATGTCGTTAATCCGACGAGCAAAATCGCTGTACAAGCGATACCGATTAACGCGACACGAGCAACGATATCTTTAATAAAAGACTCTCGCTTGGTGATTTTTACCATTGCAATCCAAATACTTGGCACAATACCAAATACGATGACGTAGATAATAGAATGGGCATTGACATAAGACAGCGCTTCATCTGAACGTGTTTCGAAAATACTTTCAATTACGGCATTATTAAATAAGGTGTGGTAATTCACTTCTGCATAGAGTGCCATCGATGAAGTAATGGTTAAGAAAATCATTACTGGCTTAAACAGGTATGGCCAACATAACACTGTGAAGATAATCAGAAATGCCGCCATCAATACAATCGGTGCAGTATATGGAAAAAAGACATTAGACACTGAATGGCTTAAATCGAAAATCTTAGCGAGGATCGGATAGTTAAAGCATAGGGTGAAGTATGCTGACATCACCACGATGAAGCTTGTCATCTTAATTTGGAAAATTTGACGCATTACGAGCTCTTATGAATTAGCGAATAGCCATATCATCCATTTTATAACTTAAGGCTTACTTAATATTTGGATTAAAATCACTATTATTTTCAAACATGCTCACCCCTTATTCAACAAAATTGACTATCAATACTGAATTAACTTTCAACAGATGTTAGAAATGAAGAAAATGATATGGTTAATCTAAATCAATACTGCGAATAAATTGGACATAGATGCATTTTCTTGCTTCTCTAAAAGGAATCATTCATTAGCAAGGAATAGCTGTGCTTGCAATAAATACCATTATATCTTTTGCCTTTTTAATCGCAGCGATCTTTATTACTAAGTTGCTCGCTTTATTAAGTTTTGTTGAACTTCCCATCGAACTTAGTTCGCAAGATGGCATCGATGCTTTACTTTTTGGTATTTACTTTGATGCTAGCGCTGCTGTTTTACTGACTATCCCCATTTTCCTTAGCTTAATCATTGCTAGTTTATTTAAACGAGCAACCAATCAATTAACTCGATTCTTACTCTGCATTGCGATTTGTTGGGTTGTTATTACTACCTTTTCTGATGCCATTTATGCCAAAGAAGCCAGTAAACATGTCACATTTGAACTGTTTAATACGCAAGGGATGGAAGTGTCACTTATTCAGACTGCGTTTAAAGGTTACTTTGGAACTGTCGCGCTTGGTATTGCATGTTTATTAGTATCACTGTTTTTCATTTGGAAATATTTGCCATTATCCAATAGAAAGCAAGCAAACTGGTATTTTAATAGTCTGTTTATATTTTTGTGGTTAGTTACTACACTAATCATTGTTCGCGGAGGCTGGAAAGACTCACCTCAGAGTCCGATGAGTGTTTATACTATTGGTGACTTAGATAAAGCCTTCATTGCTTGGAATGCTCCCTATAGCATTGGTTACTATCTCTCTAAAGGCGATCTTGCGCCCATAGAAAAAATCACTAAAAATCCAACGTCACAGCAAGTTAAGTTTTTTGAACATACACAAGAAACAGCTTCTCCTGCCCAGCTTCAATCACTTAAATCGGCCAATGTCATTGTTGTTCTGCTTGAGAGTTGGTTGGCTTTTGATATGCAAAGTTACTCGGGTGTTGTGAATGCCACGCCATTTTTTGATCAACTTAGAGCACGTTCTTTTTCGACGTATTCAACCTATGCCGATGCTTATCGAACAGTACAAGGGACGTTTTCTACATTTTGTTCTTACCCAAATCCTATAAACGGCTTTATGGCAAATAGCCAATTACAAAATGCTTCTTATTCATGTTTACCACATATTTTAGCTGAGCGAGGTTGGCAAACAGCCTTTATTCAGGGAAGTGGAAGAGGGGCGGTTGGGGCTTTTGCACAAACGTTAGGGTTTGAGGAGTCGTACGGTAAGTATGATTACCCATTCAAAGCGGTGCACAATGAATGGGGATTTATGGATGATGATATCTATCGTTTTTCTTTAAACCAAATCGATAAATTCAGCCAAACGGGTAAACCCTTTCTTATGACCATCAATACAGGGACCACCCACGGTTCTTTTTTACCGGATAATGTTGAATATGTTTTTGGTCGCGAAAACATCATTAACGAGCGTAGAAGTGTGATGAAGTACGCTGATGATGCACTGAAACGTTTTATTCCTAAATTGGATTCGAAGCTTGCTCAACTCGATAAGCCGACCATCGTTATTTTGCTCTCAGATCACACGGCAAAAACGATAACTGGAGGATTAGTTAAAAATTCTATTCCACTTCTCATCTATGCGAGTGATCAATCTATCCCTAATGAAAAGAGGTCGATCACCTCATCTCAGAGAGATATTGCACCCACGATTATTGATTGGCTTGGTGGTTATGTTCCATGGTTTACTGGCAACTCGCTATTTGATGATAGCTATGATGGTCGCTCAAGCTTTTCGTATGGCACGAATTTCTTTTGGCTAACCAAAAATCATGGTGTTGCGATAGATAGTGCGACTGGTGAGCTACATTCTTGTTTTGATATTGATAATGATGTTGTGACTAAAAGACGATTAGAGTGTTCTGAGCAAGCTTGGAGCGAATCTCTTTTTGCCGAGGGAAGTTATTTTAATGCTATTTCACAGCAGTTGTTGTTTGAGGGAAAAACGCAACAATACCGTAAAGTAAACACCAAACTTTAGGGTGAATTGTTCATCAGTTTAGTGCTTGATACTTATGATAACTTGCTAGTTTGTTGTGTTTATTCATGTTATACAAGAAACAGAATAGATAGACGAGTAAGGGAATCACGAAGTTATGTCTAGTAAGAAAATTGATACTGCATTAGTGAGTGCAGGAAGAAAGAAAAAATACACTCACGGTGCGGTGAACAGTGTTATTCAACGTGCTTCATCATTAGTTTTCGATACGGTTGCAGATAAAAAACATGCTATTAAGAACCGTGCGAAAGGTGAGTTGTTTTACGGACGTCGTGGCACGTTAACCCACTTTGCACTTCAAGATGCGATGGTGGAATTAGAAGGCGGTGCTGGTTGTTATTTATATCCATGCGGTGCGGCTGCGGTATCTAACAGTATTTTAGCGTTTGTTGCTTCTGGCGATCATGTATTGATGACAGGTGCCGCCTATGAGCCTACCCAAGAGTTTTGTAATATTGTCCTTAAAGGATTAGGGGTTAGTACTACTTATTACGATCCCTTGATTGGTGAGGGGATTGCTGAACTTGTACAGCCAAATACCAAGGTTGTTTTCTTAGAATCACCAAGCTCTATCACAATGGAAGTGCAAGATATTCCAGCAATTGTGAAAGCAGTGCGTGCTGTTAACCCTGATGCTGTGATTATTATGGATAACACATGGGCGGCAGGGGTGCTATTTAAAGCGCTCGAGCACGGTGTTGATATCTCTGTTCAAGCCGGTACGAAATACATTGTTGGCCACTCTGATGCGATGATAGGGACGGCAGTTAGTAATGAACGTTGCTGGGATCAACTACGTGAACGTTCTTATTTAATGGGGCAAATGGTTGATGCTGATACCGCGTATGTGGCTGCTCGCGGATTGCGCACTATGGGCGTTCGTTTAAAACAACATCATGAAAGCAGTATCAAAGTAGCAGAATGGCTGGCAAAGCGTCCAGAAGTTGCAACCGTTAATCATCCAGCACTACCAAGCTGTAAAGGCCATGAATTCTTTGTGCGTGATTTTTCTGGAAGCTGTGGTTTGTTTTCATTTGTCCTTAATAAACGGTTATCGAGTGAAGAAGTAGCTGATTTCTTAGATAACTTTGAGCATTTTAGTATGGCGTACTCTTGGGGTGGTTATGAATCTCTTATTTTGGCAAGCCAACCTGAAGAGTTAAATCGTATTCGTCCTGTGGGCAAAGTAGATTTTGAGGGCACGCTAATTCGTGTTCATATTGGTTTAGAAGATTGCGACGATCTCATTGAAGATTTAGCCAATGGCTTTAGCCGCATCGCTTAATTAACCTTAAATATATCCTACAAACTAAATCGCTTTTTTCATCTGTTATGGCATTTGAAGAAGCGATTTTTTATTATTCATGTAAATAATACTTTACGAATGAGTTTTTCAATCATCCCCATAAAGTTAAAATAATTAATTTTATCAACTGGTTAATGTCTATTGTTACTCTGCTCAAACTCTATAATGACGCGATAGATACACATAATGACGGTATGTAGCACTTTTATTTAATAACTTTTCTTTATAGTCAGTATTGTAATCGATGAGGAATGGATTTAATCTACAACTAAAGATGATAATGATTATCAATTAGAAAGTAATTGTTAAATGCCATATGGAAATGACAGCGATTAAAAAGACGAATCTACTTAACTCATGATGTTGAGTTTCAAGGGGCTGTTATGAAAAATACACGTATTGTTTTACTTCGTCATGGTCAAAGTGTTTGGAACAAAGAAAACCGTTTTACTGGCTGGGCGAATGTCTCTCTTTCTGAATTAGGCGAAAACGAAGCGCGTAACGCAGGTATTAAATTGAAAGAGAATGGTTTCAACTTTAATTTTTGCTATACCTCAATGCTTGATCGTGCGATCAAAACATCTAACTTAGCATTAGAACAGCTTGATTCTTTATGGATCCCTGTTGAGCACGACTGGCAATTGAATGAACGTCATTATGGTGATCTTCAAGGATTGAATAAAGCAGAAACCGCAGAGGAGTTTGGCGACGAACAAGTACACATTTGGCGTCGTAGTTATGATATTGAACCACCACAAGTAAGTGAAGATAGCTCTTTTTATCCAGGTAATGATAGACGTTACCAAGAACTACAACATAGCCAACTTCCACATGGTGAATCGTTGAAAGATACTTATGATAGGGTAATACCATTCTGGAATGAAAATATTGTCCCTAATGTTAAACCTGGCTCTGATATTTTAATTGCCGCTCACGGTAACAGCTTACGTGCTTTGATTAAATATTTAGATAATATCCCTGATGACAAAATTACAGAATTAGAAATACCAACAGGTGCACCATTAGTTTATGAATTTAACGAGCAAATGAAACCTGTACAGAGCTATTATTTGTAATGCGTATTAAATGAAATATTGAGAAACATGCCCTATTGAATAGGGCATTTTTTTATTAATAAAACGAGAGAATAACTTAAGAAGAGCAACTAATTTCTAACTCTTTACCCCATTTAGGAGGAAGATCGGCAAGATCTTCAAAGTTAGGATGCTCATCAAAAGGATCATGTAAAACGGTTAATAGATTCTCTATAAATGTGAAATTTCCTTGCTCGGCAGCATCGATAGCAAGCTGTGCCAAATAGTTACGAAGAATATATTTCGGGTTGCTGTTAAGCATTAATGCTAAACGTTGTTGATCATCGATATTTGAAATACGTTTTTTGTAATCAGCTAACCATTCATCGATTGCGGTTGTATTTTCAGTGAGAGATGAAAAATGAGAACTGGTGTTATCGAGTTCGTCTTGGGAAAGCGTCGAAAGCGTGTGGAAGAACTGGGTGTAATCGATCGATTGTTGTTTGAGTAAATTAAATAACTGCTGAAATAACTCAGTGTCTTGTTCTTGGTTATCGAATAAGCCTAATTTTTGACGCATCAGTTTGCTGTAATGCATTTGTAGTTGGTGCTGATAAATTTCTAATGCATGTTCTATGTCTGATTTATCAATGATAGGTGCTAAGGCATAACCGAGTGCTGATAAGTTCCATAACCCAATGGATGGCTGTTGATTGAAGGCATAACGACCAGAATAATCAGAATGATTACAAATATAACCCGGATTATAATCGTCCAGAAAACCATAAGGTCCATAATCAAACGTTAAGCCTAAAATCGACATGTTGTCGGTATTCATAACGCCATGAGCAAAGCCTACTGCTTGCCAATGGGCGATCATTTTAGCTGTATTTTCACAAACTTGCTCAAACAGGGCGGCGTATGGTTTTTCGACTTGTTGGCACTCAGGGAAATGATGCTGAATAACGTAATCTGCTAATAAACGTAATTGATCGTGTTGTTGGGTATAAAACAGATATTCAAAATGGCCAAATCGGATGTGGCTTTCTGAGATTCGGATCAGGGTTGCGCCAAATTCTTGTTTTTCACGGTACACATGGGTATCACTACCAATAACCGCGAGTGCATGTGAGGTCGGAATACCAAGGCCTGCCATCGCGGCGCTGGCTAAATATTCTCGAATGCTTGAACGAATAACGGCACGGCCATCGCCCATACGCGAATAAGGTGTAAGTCCGGAGCCTTTTAAGTGAATATCCCACTTTTTACCATGACTTGTTTGTACTTCCCCCAATAATAAACCCCGACCATCACCCAGATCGGGGTTGTATTGCCCGAATTGGTGGCCAGTGTATTTCATTGCTATGGAATCAAATCCAGCTAAGGTGTCGTTACCACTGAATATATTAATAAAATCATCAGATTGAATGGCGTTTATATCGAGTTCTAATAATTTCGCAATGTGTGGATTCACACTGATTAAGTAAGGGTTACTCAGCGGTTGCGGACTAACGAAAGTGCCGAAAAGTGAAGGGAGTTGGCTGTAAGTATTATTAAAAACAAGCTGTTGTAATGATTTCATAACAAAGGTATTCGGTGGGTTTAACAAGGATTATAGATCTAACCATATATTATAGTTAAGTACTTACATCCATTACATTTCTAATCATGAAGTGTATCGAGTAGGGGTATCGCTTAATAGAATAGTATTTAGCTTAGCAATATGATCCTTTGTTCATTTCTATTGGTTTGTTATTGAAGGGAATACAATGAACTTAACAAGGAACATACTTTTTGCCAGCACCGCCTTAGCGCTATTGGGTTGTGGTGGCGGTGGAAGTGGTGAGTCAACACCACAAGCTAAAGCTGGTGATGATATTTATACCTATGCTAATAAAAGTGTGGTGATTTCATCTAACAATATTGATCCAAACGGGACAATTGTGGATGTTTCTTGGACGCAATCAGACGCAGATGCTACAAAAGTCGAACTGATAAAAGTAAACAATAGCGCTACGTTTACTGTTCCTGATATTCAAGACAATGAAGTGTTTAATTTTACCGTTACGGTCACTGATAACGACGGTGACACAGCAACTGATGACATCAGTGTATATGCAAAACCAGCGGAAAAATCCTTATCTCTTTCTTTTGTTGGCTTAGGTGATATCAAGAAAGTAACCAATGAAGCAAAGGTGACTTTAAAAGGATATGTTGTTTCTGATCATGATATTAAACAGATCTTAGTGACTAACAGTACCACCAAGCTTTCTGTGAATGCTGAAGTCGATGAAATGTGGTCAGCAACAATTGATTTGGTAAAAGGTAAAAATCAAATCACCGTAATGGCGTTAACCGCTGATGAAGCGCAGGTTGAGATTGTTTCTACGATTAACTATCACCCAGCGATGGATTTCACTACCCCGTTAACATTAAGCCAGCGCTCTTTTGTGTTAAATGAAGATGCAGTAACGATTTACGCTAATATTGGTACATCAAATAATAAGAATCCTGAAGTTAACTTGATCGGCTCTGGCGGTAGCATTAGTTTTGATGAAGGTGCTGATGGAATCGATGATGATGGTATTTATGCGACCTCTTTCTCTTTTAATCCAACTAAGAAAGGTAAATTTTGTTATCAAGCACAAGTATCTGATAGCGAAAAGAATGTATACCAATCAGAGCCTGCCTGTATTTGGGTAGCTGAAAAATACACCTCAGATCAAGTCACTAAGTCTGTTGATATTGCTGACAGTGTTGAAACATGGTTAACCTCAGAATTAGATAAAGGAAAAGATGTTCATGCTTCAGCCAAGGCGGTGGTTGATCAACTTAACACCCATAAGGATGTAGGTGCTGCTGGGTATACCTATGAAGGTGGTATTTGGTGGGTAAATGAAGATGGTATTTTAGGGCTTCATAACCCTCTCGTTGAAAATTCAAAGTCAGCGGCTCGTAGTGGGACTGTTGCGCCAACACCTGTTGTGAAAGCGGCACGTGAAACGCGTTATTATGATGATGTATTTAAAAAACAGGCCACAACCTATTCATCAGTAGCGCCGGCAAACCGGATTCAAAGCTCTAAAGCTGTGATGATCAGCCCGTATATTAATAATCCTGATGTGTCTGAGTTTAGTAACTTCTTCAAAGCGGATGATTACTATGGTGTTTGGAAAACGATTAAAGATAGTCAATCATGTAAATTATTCCCTGATAGTGAGTTTGTGAATAACGAAACTGTGGGTGTTTCGCTTGATAGCTTTAAAGACTTTACTACTTTTGGATATATTCATTTTTCTACCCACGGTAATAACTATTTCAATGGATTATTTAAAATCTGGGATGAGAAGTGGGGGCCAAGTGACTTCTTAAAAGGGTATTTATCGGTTTCTGGTTTATATACAGGCATAGTTTTACCTAAAAATGAGGATGGCACTTATAACCTTGAAGGTTATGAAAGCGATCTTTATATGAAGCGCCTAGCCATTGGTGCTGGTGGCGCGTTGATTATTCTTCCTTCGTTCTTTGATCATTATCTTTCCACTATGCCTAAGAGCTTAGTCGTACTGTCAGCGTGTCGGTCTGTTTACAATAATTCACTTGCCAATGTCTTTTTATCAAAAGGTGCAGGGGCGGTGATTGGTTATGATGACTATGTCCTTTCTTCTTATGCTCAAGATACGACGAATGCCATTATTAGTGACATGCTTGAAAATGATTCGACATTGAAGGAAGCCTTTGATGTTGCTGTTAATAAACATGGTATCAGTGATAACAGCAGTGATGAAGCATTTATACGTATGAGAGGCGAAGAAGATTTAAAACTATCTAGTGGCTCATTTGATAATCTCAGTTTTGAACAAGGCGAATTGAATGCTTGGGCGAAAAAGGGTGATGGTCGCATCATTACAAATCTTGGTGGAACTAAACCGTTAGATGGTCAATTTGTTGGTGTTGTATCAACGGGATTAGGCTATACCAATGAGCTAGGTAGTATCGAACAATCTGCTTGTTTAGATAAAAACGTAACAACATTAAATTTTGACTGGAAGTTCTATTCAGAGGAATTTTTAGAATATTGTGGTACCGGTTTTGATGATTCATTTACTTTAAACGTGTGCGAGGAAGGCACAACAAATTGCGCATCGTTTGAAACCAGTGTTAATAAACTTTGCGAGAATCAAGAAGTACTGGTGGAGTCTGATGTATCGTTTGATCAAGGAGGTGTGTATAACACCCCTTGGATAAAAGAGCAGTTAGATGTCTCTGCTTTGGCCAACAAACGCGTGAAGCTAACAATAGAGGCTATCGATAAAGGTGATACAGAATACGATAGTGCGATATTGATTGATAACATAGAAGTTAAATAATTAGAGAGGTGCGCATATGCTGAAAATGTTTTCTTCGTGCGCACCATTATTATTTTTATTGATGCTGACTTATGGTTGTAATGTTAAATCCGATGTGGTTTATCAATCAAAAGATTTAGGTAAAGTCTTATATCAACATAAAGATAATAATGGTTGTGATTTAGAAGCAGTAGATAAAAAGATTGCTCAATTCTATCTACAAATTGAAAGAAGAGAGTTGCTGCCATTAAAGGCTATGTATCAAGAAAGTGATGCTTTTATTATGAAGATAAAAACATTGCCTGCATTAGTCATTATTAAAAATGATGCAAAATGGTATATCCCATTAATAAAAGGCAGTGACTGGATTTTCGTTAATGTTAATGACACCGTTAACGTATTTAAATATCCGGAGGTGTTTCGTCAATTATGTGAATAAAGCCCCATAATAGTCACTAGTAATAAACCAATGATTATAGGGCTTATATTTTTATTAATATTACTTTTTCAAAATCTTCATTGAGCTGATAGCGAAGTTGTAAAGCAATTAGCTTCTTGTGCTCGGCAAAACATATCACTTTGTGACTTTAAGCAGCGCTGTGCAACTTTATAGCGGGCTGCATCTTCAGTTCTAGCGGCATCTGCAAACGTGTCGGTAAACGGAGAAAGGGTGCAGACATAAATGTCATCATTGTTATGTTTAGCCGCAAACGCAGGGGAGATACAGCCAATCATAAGAGATAAACACAGTAAATTATTCATTTTGCACCCTAAATAATTAGAACTCATATACTTATCAGACCAATAATAGTCTTATAAATTCGATGAGGTTACAAAATTCACACCAATAGATGACATTCTATTCATAAAATCTTTTGCTTGTTGTTCAAATCCAGCAACAGGGCTGGTGGTATCGATTAAAATTGTTAGCTTTTTGATCTCTTCGTTTGTGAGCTTTTCGACTATTTGTTCAACCGTACTGGCAACACAGTGGGAAAGAGCTTGGCCTGAAATATAAACCTGATCATTTTGCTTAACGAGCTCGACTAGTTGAGGATCAAATTGGGTCTTTTTATCATCTTCTAACGGATATTCAGCTTCGCAACCACCGTAATGCTCTGTATGTGGGTTCTCGCCTTTAGCAATACTGATATGTTGTGTATTCGCTTGCTGCTCCCAAGCATGAATTGCTGTATGAATAGGCTTAACGATATTGTGTCCAACAGAGCCAATCACACAATGGGTCGGCCAGATAAGAAGGCTATATTTTCCCTCTTTTTCTAATGACTGGGTGTAATTAAGGACATGATTTAAAAGTGTTGGATCAGTAGTCAGCCAGATACCATCCACAATGTCTTGATGGCTAATTAGAGTAAATGGGGCAGGGTGTTCGCCTGCTTCATTTTTCCAATAGGGCGCATGAGCAATATCGTATTCATGATGGCTATCAAGTGTCACAATAATCTGATTAATATTCTTTTGTTGCTTTGTAATAAATGCAGCAAGTTTGTTAGCGTCTTCCCATGCACCAGGAACGGGAAGTGCTGGCGAAATAGTAATCTTCTGAGATGCTGAACCTAATGTGAATTGTTCATTAACGGGAACATCATAAAAGTCATATTGAGGATCAATGATAAGTAAAGACGTCATTGGTAGACGCATTGCATGCTCCTTTATGCTTTGTTAGCTTGACATGATTATGTCGAAATAATGGAAAAAATTTGAGCTAAATATACGTTGATGAGCGTTAATTGAAAAGAAATATCATTCAATTCTTAATTAGAAAATTGTTAAACTGTTTTTCTGCAATATTATTATTTTACTTATTGATATTATTAACTAAAAATTAGTTTTTGAATTTTTATATTGTGAATATAAATACAAAAAGGCAATTTGTCATACAAATAAAAAGTAGTGGTATACAGAATGACAAATAATCAATTTTTTCAAGACATTTTAGATTTTGCTGATGTGAAAATTAATGGTAATCGTCCTTGGGATATTAAAATTCATGATGAAGGTGTTTTTGATCGCGTATTAAAAGATGGTTCTTTAGGCTTTGGTGAAAGCTATATGGATGGCATGTGGGACTGTGATGCTATTGATGAAATGATTTCTCGTGTATTACATGCTGGTATCGAAGATAGGCTAACCACCACAACAAAAATACAATTAGGGTTAAAAGCTGGCGCGTCTAAACTTAAGCAATTATTTAACCCTCAAAGTGTTGAGCGTGTAACTCAGGATGTGCCTTTTCATTATGACTTAGGCAATGATTTATTTGAAGCTATGCTCGATCCTCGTATGACTTATACGTGTGCTTATTGGAAAGACAGCGACAACCTGAAAGCAGC
This sequence comes from Photobacterium sp. GB-1, assembly GCF_003026165.1. Lineage (NCBI taxonomy): Bacteria > Pseudomonadati > Pseudomonadota > Gammaproteobacteria > Vibrionales > Vibrionaceae > Photobacterium > Photobacterium sp. GB-1. The sequence continues at coordinate 25,193 of NZ_PYOB01000004.1, forward strand.
GCAAGAAGCAAAGCTAGATTTAGTCTGCCGCAAAATGGGTTTACAACCGGGCATGCGTTTACTTGATATTGGTTGTGGATGGGGCAGCTTTATGATCTTTGCTGCTGAAAAGTATGGTGTTATTTGTGATGGTTTAACCTTATCAAAAGAACAAGCAGCACTTGGTCAGGCGAGAGCAGACGAGAAAGGCTTACCCGTTAACTTTATTCTTCAAGATTACCGCTTATATCAACCAGAGCAGCCTTATGATCGCGTTGTCTCTATTGGCATGATGGAGCACGTTGGCCCTGAAAACTATGAAAACTATGAAGACTACTTTAAATCTGCGTACAGTTTTCTTGCTGAAGACGGTATTTTCTTACTTCACACCATTGGTAGTCCGAAATCGAAAACGTCAGTTGACCCATGGATCAATAAGTACATTTTCCCTAACGGTGTGATCCCATCAATGATGCAAATTGGTGCGTCAGCTGAAGATTATTTCAATATTGAAGATGTACAGAACATTGGTCCTGATTACGATACAACACTCGTCGCTTGGAATGATAACTTTGAAGCCGCTTGGCCGACATTAGCAGAGAAGTATGGTGAGCGTTTCTACCGTATGTGGCGTTATTACTTGCTGTCTTGCGCTGGGGCATTCCGTTGTCGTGATTTAAATGTGTGGCAATTTGGTTTAACCAAAAAAGGTGCAGAATTACCAGTTTCTGTTCGTGCAGCATAATTTTCAATGCCACAGTAAAAAGCTCACTATTGCACGATTGTTATCGTCAACAGTGAGCTTTTTGAGTGTTAGGCCGTTTGCGCTTTTTCGCTTTCCTTCGCAGCTTGAGCTTCCGCAACTGGCTTTTTCTCTGGAGGGAGAATAGGCTCAATATCCACAATTTTGGAACGACTCATAATAATTTTCCAACGCTGAATACGCACTGTTTTATCTTCGTCTGTTTCTTTGGTTATTAAGTTAATCAGGTGACGTTTTTCCACAGACTCTTTTGTTACCTGGCCATCATTCAGTTGGTATAAACGCTGAGAGCCTTTTTCCATTAATGCTGCAACAGTACGTAAATCTAAAATGATCGATTCTCGCGTTTGCTCATAACCACTTAAAAACTTTGTTGGTGACATACGGGTGGTACTTTTATAGTGAAGAATGGTTTCTTCCCGGTGAGACACTTTATGTTTACGCGTTTTACGAATATCGGTTGGTAAACTGTCATAGCTAATATATTCAAGCCATTCGAGCTGTCGACCAATTAAATGAGTGGTATTAGCATCAAAGAACTGCTTCCGCCAACGAGCTTTACCTTTCCGTAACCAACGCCAAAGCATGGTTTTTAAGTCATCTTTAAACACTTCACGTGCGGCATAAATTAGCGATAACACCAAAATGAATGACGCGGTAATATCACCGAGCATACCGCGTGCTTTTATCAGCATCATGGTGACAAAAATCATCACAATGCCGGCAGCTGCGCCTGTCACCACTTTTTTTGTGCTTGCACCCAGCTCAATGGTTTTCTCACTCATCGTAACAGGGTATTCAATCAAACGTCGTAATAGCCGCATTTTATTCGACATACGGGTTGGATCTTCCATCGCTTTAGCCGAGTTATAATTATGCTTTATTCGGTGTTGTGTTTCAGATTCACAGATTTCAAGTAACGTTGTTTTGATGGCGTTGTAATCGTTGCCACGCGGAAGATGAGAAATTAACTGAAGGAAGCGCTGCTCAGTAAACCAAGACAGATAGTTATCAATATTCTCGTAATACTTAAGCAGCTTTTTGTCGGTTGGAATATTTCGACGTAAGCGCTTTAAAATACGCACCGAGATATTGGCAGATTCCTCAACATCTTCAAATGTCGGGTTATCATTTTGATTTAATAAATCATTGGTGGCTTTTTCTAGCGCGAGTGCATACTGATAAGCGTAAAGGCTTAAGCTTAAACGGTATTGTTCGATAGATAATTTTCCACGGCTGGCAAGGCGACTATGAACAAGAGGAAGGTGATTAATATCACTGAAATAAGTACGTTTACCGTGGATAGCGTTATGATAGAACTCTTCTTCAGAAATGATATTGGCATTTAAACCAAGCTCACCGGGAATGAAGATGTACATATCGAGCTGCCGATTGGTTGTTTCTTGAATAACATGGGATATTTTTAATTTATGCCCATCTTTTTTATCGACAGTGATCACTTATTGATATCCTCCAAGATCTACAACAATAACTTACTCTATTAATTTTAGAATAAGTTGGTTTTAAATATTACTGTTAACTATATAAGTTTGCGCTGATAGCATGAAAAATCATCAAATAAATGCAGATAGGTCAGGCGTTGCGAACCAACATCACGTATAATGCAGCAATCTAAGCACAACACGTGCATTATAGCCGATTGATTAGCGAGATATAGCTAATTCATCATGCAGCTAATAAATTGATTGATAAAGATATTGAAGCAACATCACCAAACGCGTGTCGTTGCCTACGCAGAGAGTACCTGATACATGATTAGAATTGGAAAATACAACACACTAGAAGTCGTCAAACTAGTAGATTTTGGCGTATTTCTTGATGGTGGTGAAGACTTCGGTAATATCCTGTTACCTAAGAACTCAGTTCCAGCAGGTACCGAGCTAGGCGATAAGTTAAAAGTATTTATTTACTTCGACTCGAATGACGAAGTCATTGCTACAACAACGGAACCTTATGCACAAGTTGGCGATTTCGCAAAACTACGTGTAGTGGGTGTAACCAACATTGGTGCGTTTGTTGATTGGGGTTTAACGAAAGATTTGCTTATTCCATTTAGTGAGCAACGCCGTCGTTTAGAAGAAGGTCAAGAAGTGGTTATTCACGTATACACAGACAAAGCGTCTGGTCGTATTGTGGGTACTACTAAATTTAACCGTTACTTAGATAAGACACCAGCAACTTACCAGATCGGTCAAGAAGTGCAGGTAATTATTGCTGAAGTAACAGATCTTGGTTTTAAAGCCGTGGTTGAAGGTAAACATTGGGGACTTTTCTTTAAAACAGAATCATTTGGTAAGCTATTTATTGGTAAAGCATTAAAAGCCTACATTAAAGAAATTCGTCCAGATGGTAAGTTAAACCTATCACTACAGAAAATGGGTAAAGATCGTGTTGACGATCTAGCGGATAAAATCTTAACCTCGTTAGAGCGTAAAGGTGGCTTTATCCCAGTAAGTGATAAATCAACTCCTGATGAAATCTTCCAAGTTTTCCGTACAAGTAAAGCGACCTTTAAGAAAACGATTGGTGGCTTATACAAGAAAGGGTTAATTGTTATTGAGCGTGAAGGTATCCGCTTAAACGACAACAACTAACAACTTGCTCGATAAATCGAGTAAAAGAAAACCGACACATGCTGTCGGTTTTTTTATATCTAAAAAATAATAACTCACTGAAAAGTAGTATGAAATGCTTTCTTAGTCTTTTGACTTTAATGCTTTTTCAAACTTGGTAATATTCCAGCCAATTAACACCTGATCACCCACTTTTAAAACAGGGACAGATCTAGCGCCAGTACTATTAAATTCCTTTCTTCCTTTTGGTGAGCTGATATCAACCAAACGATAACTGTATTTTTTGCTCGTCATGTATTGTTGTGCATCTTTACAGTTTGAGCAGTTTTTCTGGCTAAATAAGACAATACGTTTCATTGGGATGTTTCTTTTATTTTAATATTTGCTGTAACTCTAACATAAATGAAATGAAAGATAGTAATGACAGAACAGTAGTTACAAGTGGTCTAAATCAAACAAGTTTTTAAGCCTGTTTACTTTTTCCTATCAGTAATAAAGAAGTGATACGGTAAAGGCATAGGTGATAACGCTGTAACTTATAGATTGCTTTGCAAATACGTATTTTATTTTGTTGAAAATATCAGCACATACATGCTTGTTAAATACGCTGATATTTTCGATTTTATTGCGTTAAAGCAAATTATTTTTTTTATATGGAAATAATAAAGCAGCATTTACAGCTAATGTTTTGATTTTTATGGGTTAGCTTTTGTTTTTGGCTCAATAAGTTTAGGTGTATCACTCTTGGTGTAACAACCAAATAACAATGTGATGTTGCTTGTATTTTTAGTGTAAATACAATGCAACCCTCTTTTGGGTAACAACAAAGATCTCATGATTGCTTTATTAGGTATATTCGTTCTACTTTTACTCGCGTTTCTTATCTCAACGGATAAAAAGCGTATTCCTGTAAAAATGGTGTCTATCGCGTTTGCGTTACAAGTACTGTTTGCTTTAATTGTTTTATATATCCCAGCAGGTAAAACAGCACTACAAGCTGTCAGCAATGGCGTAACGTACGTCACCGATTATGGTAAAGATGGTTTGTCATTTTTATTTGGTGGTTTGGCAACAGGTAGTATCGGTTTTGTATTTGCCGTTAATGTACTTGGTATTATTATTTTCTTTTCTGCACTGATTTCTATGCTGTATCACGTAGGCATTATGCAGAAAGTCGTTAATATTTTTGGTGGCGCACTGCAACGTATTTTAGGTACGGGTCGTGCTGAATCATTATCTGCTGGTGCCAACATTTTTGTCGGCATGTCTGAAGTCCCACTGGTTATTAAACCGTACTTAAAATCTATGGATGATTCACAACTTTTTGCGGTGATGACATGTGGTTTGGCTTCTGTTGCAGGTTCTACGATGGTGGGTTATGCCGCTGTTGGTGTTGATTTAAATTACTTGATTGCCGCTGCGTTTATGTCTGCGCCTGCTGGTTTATTAATGTCAAAAATCATTATGCCGCCAAGCGAGAATAAGCTATCAGCGAATGAAATTACCAGTGTTGAAATTCCTAAAGCAACCAATGTAGTTGAAGCGTTGGCTGATGGTGCAATGTCTGGCTTGCGTATGGCGGTGACTATTGGTGCAACATTGATTGCTTTTATCAGTGTAATCGCATTATTTAATGGCCTGTTAGGCGATATTGGTGAGTTCTTTGGTATTCATGGCTTAACGTTCCAAATGTTGATTGGTTACCTGTTTGCGCCAGTTGCACTTTTACTGGGTATTCCAATGAGCGAGGCGGTAACTGCGGGTTCGTTAATTGGTCAAAAAGTAGTGATGAACGAGTTTGTTGCTTTCATTGATATGATTAAAGTGCAGGATACCTTATCGCCACACAGCCTTGCTGTTGTTACTTTTGCATTATGTGGTTTTGCCAATATTACAACGCTGGCTATTTTGATTGGTGGTATGGGAAGCTTAATTCCTGAGCGCCGTCCATTTATTGCGAAATACGGTATCCGCGCAGTTGCAGCTGGTGTACTGGCAAACTTAATGAGTGCAGCGATTGTGAGTATTATTTTATTGCTCTAGTAGCAGAGTGAAAAATAGTATTGGATAAGAGAGCCGACTGAGTATTAGAAAAATAGTCACAGTCGGCTTTTTAATACCTGAAGAGTAAACGGTTTACTTTATCCCTTCTTCTTTAAAACGCTTGGTTATACGTTTTTGAATTTTCGGACCTAATTTCTGTCCAAATTCTTGTCCAACTAACATGCCTTCTTGATTGATAAGCGGCATTACTCGAATTAACTTTTTGCCAAATTCGGTATCGTTAATTTCAATCATTTTACGCAGTTCATCTTCAGTGAAATGCTTATTGTAGATTGGGTACATCATGGTTTTGAAGCTGTCGTTGATCACAAACTCTTCATCCATGATGGCACTGATCTCTTCTTCTACAATGTCAAACGCTTTGGGATTAATATCGGGCTTAGATTGCTTTAAGATCAATGTCATTTGCTGGGTGAATAAATCTGAATATTGCCTACCGACAGCAACGGCAGATTGCCCCGTTTGCGCTAATAGTTTATCTATCAGTAGTTTTTTTGAGACTGGAATGTCACCAGTGGCTGCAGAGACATTAAATGACAACGCAAGCAAGGCTGCTGCTAAGATCTTTTTACTAAACATGTTTATCCCGTAATTTATTTTTTGTATTAAGGTGTTTTAGCAAAAAAATGCTCGATATATAAATTTGAGCTTGAGTTGTGTGAAACCGATCGGCTAGGGGATTTAGAGGTAGTCGTTAGTAAAGCAGTGATGGGTGAAAGGAATTACCGCTGTATATTTCATGGATGGCATATACAGCGGATATGATCAATTAGCGCAAACTGAGCAAGTGGGTTGTTTCATTAACTTCATTTCTCGCCAGCTCATTGTGAGCGCATCTAGCATGAGCAGTTTACCTGTTAATGGTGTCCCCATGTTGGCAACCACTTTGATTGCTTCCATCGCTTGAACTGCACCAACGATGCCGACAACGGGCGACATAATGCCTGCTTCAACACAGCTTAATGTTTGTTGACCAAATAGGGCGCTTAAACACTGATAACACGGCTCGTTATCTTGGTACGTGTAAACACTGAGCTGACCTTCCATACGAATTGCTGCGCCGGAGATAAGCGGCGTTTTGGTTCTAAAGCATAGGCGGTTAAGTTGATTACGAGTATCAACGTTATCGCTACAATCTAAAACAATGTCGTGGCTTTCTATGAGTGGTAGTAACGCTTCATCGGTTAAGCGTTTGGCTATGGTCTCTACCGTAAGATATGGGTTAATACGACATAACGCTTCTTTTGCAGAATCGACCTTTAATAGGCCAACCGTAGCATCATGGTGTAACACTTGACGCTGAAGGTTAGAAACTTCAACCTTATCATCATCAATCAGGGTTAGTTTACCCACACCAGCAGCGGCTAAATATTGCGTAGAAGCACAGCCTAAGCCTCCAGCACCAAGGATAAGCATAGAAGAAGACTTTAATGCTTCTTGCCCTTCAAAATCAAACTGACGCAAAATGATTTGGCGGTTATACCGCAGCATTTCATCATCTGTCAGTTCAACGTTATTTGTGTTTTCTGTTGTCATTAGAAATACCGTTTGCTTAGTACAAGGTGTGGTTGAAGATTTCGATAGTCACATCTTCACCCGCTTGAACACGACCACGATCTTGCTCTAGTACCACAAAGCAGTTAGCAAGGTGCATTGAACTAAAGGCACCAGAGCCTTGATTGCCTGTTGTTGCTACTTCTAATTGACCTTCAACGTTAATGCTGTAAATACCACGTTGGAAATCGGTACGACCAGGGCGTTTTTTAAACATTGTTGTCGCTTTTGCTTTTACACGAACAGGCGGTTGGTATTGGCTGTTACCTGCTAGTTTCGCCAGCATAGGTTGTACTAGTTGGTATAAAGTCAGCATTGCTGATACTGGGTTGCCCGGTAGGCCACAGAACCAAGCATTATTGATTTTACCAAACGCGAAAGGTTTACCCGGTTTCATGGCGATTTTCCAAAAACCGATTTGGCCTTCTTGATCCAAAATATCTTTGGTGTAATCCGCTTCACCGACACTAACGCCACCTGATGTGATTAATACGTCGGCTTCTGTTGAGCCTTTTAAAAATGCGTCACGCAGTTTTTCAGGGCAGTCCGGAATAATGCCTAAATCTAACACTTCACAACCAAATTTTTCTAGTAGAGCGCGAATACCGTAGCGATTGCTGTCGTAGATTTGACCCGCTTCTAGTGTTTCGCCTACTGGACGTAATTCGTCACCAGTAGAAAAGAAAGCCACTTTCGGGCGGTGGTACGTTTCAAGCTCTGCAATACCAAGTGATGCAAGTAAAGGCATTTCACGCGCAGTTAAACGTGTACCTGTTACTAGCACAGTTTCACCAAGGCTTACGTCATCACCAATTGGGCGCACGTTATCGTTCGCTTTTGGCTTGATATTAAAAGTGATGTTCTCACCATCAACAGACGTTTCTTCTTGCATAATCACGGTATCAGTACCAGCAGGCATTTCAGCGCCTGTCATAATACGGATACATTGACCTTGTTGACATTCACCTTCAAATGGAACGCCAGCGAAAGATTTACCCGCTAAAATCAATGTATCTGTATTTGCTAAGTCTTCAGCACGAAGCGCGTAACCATCCATTGCCGAGTTCGCAAATGGTGGTACGTTGATAGGCGAAAGAATATCTTGCGCTAGCACTAATCCCATTGCATCGGCTAATGCTACCGTTGATGTTGTAGTTGTAGAGGAAACTTGCTCAAGAATATTTTCAATTGCAGTTTCAACGGGCATAAGGCCTGGTACGTCGCAGCATCCCATAATGGTATCCATCTCGTAATTGTTTAATTTGAATCATAGTGGCTTTGAAGCAAGAGCATTAGTAACAATGATAAATATCAATAGCCCTTAAAACCACGTAGTAAATCGCTTAATTTTGATTTTACCCTTTATTATTAAGGGCTGTAAGGGATTGATTATGCCAAAATTAGGCCAATTGGACTAATCCCTAATAAATGGGAGGTGTAATTATTTTCATTTGGAGGTATTCTTCGTATGTTTTTAGCGCTGGCAAGCAAAAACAGGCTCGTTTTATTGCATTTCAGTCTGTGCCAGTTGGAGGAAAAGAATGACAGCATTAAGTGAATCTGCAGTACTAGTTCGTGATGCATTAGCAGCCCGTGGTCTTGAAACCCCAATGGTTGAACAAGATGTTAGCCGCGAAGAGAAAAAAGAAAAGATTGAATACCACATGCGTGAGATCTTATCGTTACTCGCGCTAGATCTGACTGATGATAGCTTGGTTGAAACCCCACACCGCATTGCGAAAATGTACGTTGATGAAGTGTTTTCAGGTTTAGACTATGCCAATTTCCCTAAAATCACCGTCATTGAAAATAAAATGAAGTGTGATGAAATGGTGCGAGTTAAAGACATCACGTTAACCAGTACATGTGAGCACCATTTAGTAACGATTGATGGTAAAGCGACGGTTGCTTATATTCCTCGTGGAAAAATTATTGGTTTATCCAAAATTAACCGTATTGTTCGTTTCTTTGCTCAGCGCCCACAAGTTCAAGAGCGTTTAACACAACAAGTGTTAGTCGCACTTCAAACATTATTAGAAAGTGATGATGTCGCAGTTACGATTGATGCAACGCATTATTGCGTAAAAGCGCGTGGTGTTATGGATGCAACCAGTGTAACCACAACCACAGCGCTTGGTGGTATTTTTAAGAAAAATTCAGCGACACGTGCAGAGTTCTTAAACGGTATTCGATAAATAATAGTTTACGCTATTGTTGAAATTTAAAACAAAAACAACGTGCGCTATTAATAAATGAACAGAAATGCTAGTCCTTTATTGACTAGCATTTTTTTTATCTCATACTGCTGAATTATCGATTTTCTGGCTTATATATTAAAGGTCGCAGATGGATTTAATTAAACTTTCTCGTATAAGTATGAAACACTTAATTACCTTGCACGTAATGCTAGATACGCTAAGTGTTACGGCATGTGCAGAGCGATTATGTGTAAGCCCTTCTTCCGTTAGTAAAACACTCAGCCAATTACGTGACAATCTCAATGACGAACTCTTTTATCGTCATGGTAATAAGCTAATTTCTACTCCTTTAGCTCGTAGGCTAGGCCCTACGGTTCACCAAATGATCAGTGATATGAATCAGATCATGACCAAAGAAGCGTTTCAGCCAGAAGAGTATGAAGGGAGTTTTTCACTTGCGATGCGGGAAAGTACTTTTGAATTAATCGCCGGTGGTCTTTATGCCCATGTTCTAAAAAAAGCGCCGAATGTCCGTTTTGATATTTGGTCGAAAGACAGCATTGGTTTTGATGGTTTAACCAAAGGCATATTGGATTTTGTGATTTTGCCACACGATCTTAGCCAGCCACCATTGATGCAAAATAACTTAGTATGGCAGACCTTGTTTACCGATGAGATGGTTTGCTTAATGGCGCATGATCATCCTCTTGCCGATAAAGAGCTGACAATAGAAAATTATTTAAATTGTGGTCATATTGGTATTTTGGATAGTGATTTAAGTGTGCCATTTTTTGAGATGCAATTAACGCAACAGCATCATAAAAGAAAAGTGGTGGTGAATGTCGCAGACTTTGGTGGTGCAGCGACGATGTGTCATAACAGTAATTTGTTATTTACCTGCTCTAAACGTTGGGCAAGTACTGCATTACAGTCTAAAGCACTTGTTGAAAAGCCGTTACCGTTTAATTATGGCAAGGTTGCTTATAGTTTGGTGTGGCATCAACCGAGCATGAATGATCCTGCTCTTCGTTGGTTACATCAGCAAATTTTAATTCTTTGTGGCGTTGAAGATAAGACAGCAGAGATTGATTTATAAAGTCTCACTTCAAAAGATACGTTAGGAAGTGAGGTTCTAAAGAAAACGTAACTCCGACTGCTGAGCGACTTAATTAATTATGTCGCTATGATCAGCAGACGGAATATCTAAATTTTTGATTTAATAAATAGCAGGAGTCAGTAAGTTTTTCACGCCACGCTCTGATAGTTCGTTAGCTAATTGATTAATCTCTTCTTGGTTACACTCATCCCAGTTGAGTGCATCACCTACCACACCATGATGCCTGAAAGCATTGAGCTTTATTTTCACACTGCTTGAAAAGGGACGTAAGTAATACGCTACTTTTTCTATCTGCTCCATAAAATCGGTATTATTAGGAATATGCAGAAGTCTTATTTCGTGTAATTTGTTTTGAGCATGAAGAAAGTTCATCGTTTCAAAAACGCGGTGGTTACTTCTGTTGGTTAACCATTTATGCGTTTCATCGTGCCATGCTTTTAAGTCAATCATCGCACCATCAAGGTAGGGGGTAAGGTGTTTCCAACCCGTTACGCTTAAACTGCCATTACTGTCTATCATGCATGTTAAATGTTTCAGTGAAGCCGTCGTTTTTATTAAACGAAATAGCGAAATAATAAAAGGTAAATTAAGTGATGCCTCGCCACCAGAAACGGTAATACCATTAATAAATAACCTATTTTCATGAATTTTTTCAATTAATTCAGAAACAGACATCGTTATGGTTTTAGGGCTCGCTTGTCGAGGGCAAGCCTCAATACACTTATCACATTCAGTGCATAATGCTTGATTCCATGCCACTTTAGTTTTTTCATTTTCCGTATGAATAGCTTGTAATGCTTGTGTTGGGCATTGCTTAACACAGTCTGCACAATGGTTACAAAAACCGATGGTTTGTGGGTTATGGCAATTTTTGCAGTTGTAGTTACATCCTTGAAAAAAAATCACCATTCGGTTGCCGGGTCCATCAACGCACGAAAAATTAAGTATCTTACTAATAGTGGCTGAAATCATTTACTTGTTAACTCTTAATTCTCAATAGAGAGATGTGAATAATGAGGTGTTTGCTCGTGACTTAACACACGAGGTATACGTTTTAAAATGTCGGTTTGTTCGCTGGCTTCTGAGCCTAACCACGTTGTATTGGTACGTGAACCGGCCTCTTTGAATTTAGCAACATCAGATAGCTTAATCATATAGCCCGTTACTCGAACAAGATCGTTTGAGTGAACGTTTACGGTAAACTCACGAAACCCCATATTTAATGCGCCTTTACATAAGGTAACCATGGCGAGTGGATTTTGTTTGATTGTTTCATCAATGGTTAAAATATCGCTGATACCTGATAGGTAATACTGATGATGTGCAGCCAGCGCTTTAATGTGCAAAACAGGATCAGGCTCTGTACCATAAGGAATACGGATCCCTGGTGTTACGTTTTGATCGCTGCTAATACCACCTTGCGAGTGCAATAGTGCTCGCTGGTTATAACCATATTTCACTGGTGTATTCGTGACAATGTCACTTAATAGTTGAGTGATAGATAATGCTAATGCATTGGCTGAATCACTGTGGCCATATTTTTCTGTTGAGCCTGATTTCTCCAATAATAAATTGACTGCTTCTGCCATACCGTAGATACCAAACATTGGGGCAAAACGGTTTTCATCAATCAATTGTTCTTGTACTAAAAAGCTAGTAAAGAAGTTTGATTCTTCATGAAGAAATGCTGAACGCGCTTCAATAAGTCCGAAAGTCATTTGGCAATAATGCGGTAGCACTTGGTTGATGAAGTTATCTACATCTGTTGCTTTTTCTGCCGCCGCTTTTAAGTTTAAGCGTACAAGTGTATTTGCGCCGCCTGCTAACGGTAGTGAGTTGTAGCAACTAACAATACCAAAGCCTTGTTTACCAAATGTATCTTTAAACATTGGGTAGTTGGCAATATGGGGTTTACTGCATTCACAAATATTTTGGCAAGCTTGTTCGAGTAAAGATATTGGTGATACTTCAGCGTCGTACATAAAAGTGAGATTAGGCGCGACTTGCTTAAGCTCTGCATCAATTTTTAAAATAGTACGGCAAATAATGTTATCAGTTGGACCAATATTGGCATGCATAAACGCATCGGGTAGGGTGCGGTCGAGCATAATCCAAAAACGCTTTAGCTTGTTGTAAATATCAGTTTCAGATTCACTATTTACAAACGGTAACAATAAATCATCAAGTTGACCGATATAAACAGGGTAGTTAGTTACAGATGGTACGTGATGATAAATAATGGTGAGCGCATTGAGCGCGTCATCCAGATTTTTTGCGGGCTCTAGCTCTAAATAGCTTGAACCATTCTGTAAGTATTTAGCATAGTCGGGCAGTATGTAGCGAGGCTTAAAAGGCGCATTACCTTCGAACATATCACAGATAATTCCTTCATTTTTTGCTTCTAAAATTTCGTCACTTACTGGCATATAGTCTACAATTGCTTCAGCTTCGAGAGAGAGAAACAATGTTTTTTGTTTCGGGCTTAATGTAGAAGAAGAAATAATCTGTTTTATTTTGGAATGTAATGACATTGCAAGTACCGTGTATTGTTATAATTTAGTGGCACTTTAGATGAGATTAACAATTTCCAGAAGTGAAAAAGAATTAACGTATGTTTTCCAAAATGGAAAAGCGAATGACATAAGGGATGAATATGAAAAAGTGGACAGTTTTATTCGCTGTTATCGGTTTGGGTATCGCATTAGTTGGGTGTAATAAAGAAGAGCAAAAACAACCAGAACAACCCAAAAAAGAAGCGGTTGGTATGGCGAATCCAGCTTCTGTTTACTGTGAGGAGCAGGGTGGGAAACTTGAAATTAAAAAAGAAGAAAAAGGTGAAGTGGGATATTGTCACTTAGCGGATGGTAAAGTTGTAGAAGAGTGGACTTTCTATCGCGAAAACAATAAGTAGCTTTATTTTTGAGCATAATTGAGACGAACTCACTATAAAATGCCGATTAACTTGCGCTAATAGATATTTTAGATAAATGGTGTTTTTATGAACACCATTTCAAATAGTGTTTTTTTATCTTTTAAATCAAGGTGATATTTGTATTAAATGTGTGATACTCAGTATAAAAAATCCTGTTAGGGTATATTTAACGTTTAAAGTTACGTTATTTGAATTGTATCGTGATTAAAAATTTGTCTAAATATACTGATATTGGCCTTTATACAGGTTATTTTGTTTGTGTGCCGTATATAAGCGTTACATGGTTGTAAATGAACGTTTAGTTATTTTAATACGGATATCTTTCTTCTTTTATTTGATAAGGATCGCTTTGAAGATGTTTAATTCTCAGCGTGTTGTCACTCAGTGTTTCAGCAAGCTTCTTGTTTTATCTTTGATTCTTCCGAGTAGTGCTTTTGCTATTGAATTAGCACACATTGCACCACATAACTATGTGAACATTACAGGGCCGGATAAAGAGACTGTTGTGTTTCCTCCTGTAAATGATAGAGAAGCTCCTGCAACGAGTACAGGTAGTGTGGATTGGTCTTCTTTAAACAATCAAACAGTGTTTAGCACCAAAACACTTTGTGCTGATTCGGTGAATAAGGTTTGTTTTAAGTCTCAAATAGAACAAGCGTATACTGAGAATAAGTTTTATCCTTTTTGGCAAAATAAAGCACTGCGAGATGAGTTTGAACTACAGTTAAAAGCCGTTGTAGATACAAAAATGCTACCGGGTTTATCCCAACGTCTTTCCGAACTGAATAAGCTTAAGAGTGAAAATAACGAGCAAGCTTATGACTTATTAGCGACTGATACCTATTATGTGTATCGCGCATTCCAAAACTACATTGCAACTCACCGTGATGTACTGTTCTTGTCTAAGCCTATTAACATGAGTAAGTCGATGAGCAAATATGCCGATGGCGTTAATGTTTATCCGATGACACTTGCGAGACTTGAGCAATTACGTCCTGGTTATATTGCATTTAAACCAACAATGGATGCGATTGCCAAATACCTGAATTTACCCGCGCATACTTTAACATCATCGAACTTTAAGCAGGTTTATCGCAAAGGGGCAACACTGCCTAACGGGCATGAGTTGATTAAAGTATTGTATACCCTTGGTGATATGGATCAGACAGATTACGACCGTTTATCACTTGAACATCAGATCACCAATTCTGGTGCTGTTTTTGAAAGCTTAAAAGCATTCCAAAAACGTCATGGTTTAGCAAGTGATGGTATTATTGGTGAGGCAACTGTTCAGCAACTTGTTATGCCTTATGCGGATATTGCGCGTCGTTTAGCATTGAATACGCTACGTGTGGCTACCTTAAATAAGTATAATGAAAATCGTCCTCATATTTGGGTTAACATTCCTAACTATAAGTTAGAAGTGTTTGATAAAGGTAACATCGTATTTGAATCTAAAGTCATTGTCGGTCGTGATAGCCGTCCTACAAACTTATTCTCATCGGCTATTACGACTATGGTTGTAAACCCATACTGGAACGTACCGATTACAATCAAGCAGCATGATGTTATCCCAAAAGTGAAGCACAATATTGATTATTTAAAGCAGCATAATATGCAGATTTTAAATAGTTGGCGTGATCGTACTGTGATTTCACCAACGAGTATTGACTGGGCGACGGTGAATCCAAAAACATTTCCGCATGAGTTTCAGCAAGGTCCTGGTCCTCGTAATTCACTTGGTCGTGTTAAGTTCCTTATGCCAAATGATTACGCTATTTTCTTGCACGATACTCCTTCACGCGGATTGTTTAGCAAAACTAAGCGTGATTTAAGCTCTGGTTGTGTACGTGTTGAACGTGCTTATGATCTTGCTAATTATGTAATTGAGTACCAAAATCGTGGCAACATTCCAGAATTTAAACAAATGTTAGATGCGAAAAAGCAAAAAACCGTGAGTTTATCTAAGCGGATTGGTGTCGATTTTGTCTATCTCACGGCATGGGTTGATAATAATGGTAAAGTACAAATGCGTGAAGATATCTACGGTTATGACTCGCCAAGTGCAAATAAGATTAAAAATAAATTTATTACGATGAAAGATTTTGTTAAAAATTAAGTCGTAATTAAAGATAAAAACCAGCACTAGGTTGCTGGTTTTTTTATACTTAAAATACGTGATACTCATCAGTTTGGGTAATGAAATCATGATAAATACTAGGTTAAGCGCACCATACTCGTTACTATAAGTGTGCCTGTAATCACTAATAAAGAAGGTTAACGTGTTAAAAGCTATTTTTCTCGATATGGACGAAACCTTGTGTGCAACGTCTTTAGCTGACAAACATGCCGCGAACGAGCTGAAATTATATGTCAGTAATTTGTACCCACAATTAAATGTAGACATGTTTTTAGAACGCTATATTGCAGGTGTATATAAAAAACTCAATGATGAATTACCTGAGCTAGTGCCACTAATATCCGATGAGCTTCTCTTCCGCCAAAACCTTATTTTAGTTTTATTTAAAGAGCAGGGCATTGAGTTATCTTTTGATGCTGCAGTCGCTATTCAAGCATGCTTTGATCAATCTCGTATGGCTAGCTTTGATTTTTTTCCTCAGATGAAAGAAACGCTGTTGGCATTGCGCAAATCATATCAATTGGTTGTTATTACCAATGGTCCGGTTTTTTCACAACATCCAAAGTTGGCCGCAACAGAAATGCAGCAATATGTTGATCATATTATTGTGGGTGGGGAAGAGCCTGAGGAAAAACCGGCAGTAAGTATTTTTGAAAAAGCACTAAACTTGGTGAACTGTAAACCTGAAGAAGTCATCCATATGGGGGATTCATTGGCGGCAGATATTATAGGTGCTAAAAATGCAGGTATTAAGAGCGTATGGGTTGATACCCAAAAAGACAGCGATCATCAGCAATTAGCGCTGATTAAACCTGACTATATTGTTACTAACCCTGTTGATATTCAAACTATTGTTGCTAAATTGGCTTAGACAATAAAGATAAAAAACGCCACAGACACCTGTGGCGTTTTTTTTACTTTTTATTCATGATTGATAGGCGTTTGTTCGTCGTTACGTGTTTTCCATAGCGATGCGCCAATGGCGATGGAAATAGTAAGAACAATGACACACAGTGATACCGCTGTTGGGATAGCCCAAGCGGTACCGACTAAAAGCATCTTCAAGCCAATGAAGCTTAGAATAAATGCCAGTGCGACACGTAGGTAGCAGAAACGCGTTAACATACCCTCAAGTACGAAATACAGTGAGCGTAAGCCTAGTAATGCAAATACGTTAGCAGTAAGCACCAAGAACGGTTCACGTGTTACCGCAAAGATCGCAGGAATAGAATCGAGTGCAAACATGACATCGGTAAGCGCGATCACTGCAACCACAACAAGTAATGGTGTCGCTAACCAACCATGCTCTCCTTTAACGAACATTTTATGGTCGTGATAATCATCTGTAACTTTAAAGAAGCGTTTTACAATACGTACCGGTAACGCATCTGAGAAGTCTTCTTGTTCTTCTTCATCTTCTTTCCAGAGTTTGAAGCCAGTGTAAAGAAGGAAAACGGCAAAGATGTACATAACCCAATGGAAGTCATCCAAGAGTTGAGCACCGACTGCGATCATACCACCACGTAAAAAAAGCGCACCGACAATGCCGAGCATTAATACGCGCGGGCGTAAACGCTCAGGTACCATAAATTGGCCAAAAATTAGGGCGAAAACAAATAAGTTATCAACACTTAATGATTTTTCTAATAAGTAGCCCGTGACAAAAGCAGTTGCTGCTTTTGAATTACTGTAGGTACTTTCTGGTGCCATCAACTGCCAATTGAAGTAGATAAACACCGCAAATAAGAAAGCGAGAAAAACCCAGAATACACTCCAGATAGCTGCTTTCTTGATGGAAATCTTACCACCACGTGTTTGATACAAATCCAACGCAAACATTAACACTGTTAATACAGCGAACCCTTCATAGCTAAAAAGGCTCATAGAGTCTCTCCTAAAAATCGACCTTAAAGCGATAACGTATTGTTATTTTATAAACTAAATAATAAATATTAGTTTTTTATAAGTATAAAGTTATATGCCTATAAAAAGGCAATATAGTTTGGCAACAATATGTTATCGCATAAAGATTAAAAACGCGGAAGGCAGGGTAAAAGGGTGTTTCACAATCAACCTTACGCGCATTAAAAACTCAAACCTCTGAGTGTTTGAGTATGACTGCACCAATGTGCAAGCGATAATGGCATTGGTCTCGTCAAAATGGTGCATGAATAATAATGCAAATCCATTCACGGCTGCCGGAAGTGTAAACTTCGAGATGACGACAGACGAACAATTGTGACTACTCCCCAAAACAAGGCGATTTTAGTCTTGTATTGACAAATTTTCCAGTCGTTTTTCAAAATGATTACCATATAAAGCAGTTATATAATGGCACAGCGTTTTTAAAGGTAAAATTACGCGCTTAAATATATCGATTGATTGTTATTCTCAATAACCTGATCGAATGGTTAAGCATTTTTTTTTGTGTATTAAAGGAGATCTTGGGGTATTGCTACCACAGAATATATGGTCACGTAACATGCTTAATCATAAATGAGTAGTGATAATAAAAGGTTTCTTGTTGTTAAATCTTTGTTTTAAAAGTGTTTTTTGTAATGTTAAATCAAATGTTTTATGTGACGATAATCACAAATCAAGGTTGGGTGATTTAGTTTGTTATTCTACTAGTCGTATAGTGATAAGGACATTAAGTTAATGCTAGAAGATGTTATGTTTCTACCTAAGGATAGTTATGGAAACAATGTTGAACACATCAGAAAAAGAGCAAATCATATTTGATTACACGCATTTCCTCTCGCTTCTTTGTAATCAAAAATGGACATTTATTGATGTTGTAAAAAACATCATTTCATCTTTTGAATTAAATATTAAAACAGGCACATATTCACAAATAAGCCCCGCAGAAAAGTTACATCAACAGGCGTTAAAAGTATTATCAAGCAGTGCCAGTGATACGCAGAATATTATTCGATTATTATTATTATCACGAAATGAAGGTATAAAAAGTATTTTATTATTATTACCTTTTGCTTTAGAAGAAGAGCAATTAAAAAAAATAGAAAAAAAAGGAAAGTGTAAATTAGAAAAAGAAAATGGAAACAATGAAAGGTTACTCATAACCTTATTATGAAATAATAGATAAAGAAGGTGTTGGCAGGCACCTTCTTTATATGTATTTTTTATTAAAATTACCAGAATAGCCAAGTAAATATTGTTAGAAATGCAATACATAAGATATTGAGATAAATACCAACACGCATCATTTCTTGTTGTTTTATATAGCCTGTACTAAATACGATCGCATTAGGTGGTGTCGCAACAGGCAGCATAAAGGCACAAGAAG
Source organism: Photobacterium sp. GB-1 (assembly GCF_003026165.1). Lineage (NCBI taxonomy): Bacteria > Pseudomonadati > Pseudomonadota > Gammaproteobacteria > Vibrionales > Vibrionaceae > Photobacterium > Photobacterium sp. GB-1. The sequence goes on from NZ_PYOB01000004.1 coordinate 43,841, forward strand.
CCGCGATAGCAATAAGAGCTGATAACACAACAGGCGATACACCTAATGCTTCTGCAACGGTTGCAAATACAGGGATTAACAGCGCTGCGCTAGCAGTATTACTTGCAAACTCGGTGAGAAAAACAACAAAGATAGCAACAACTAAAATAGTAAGGAATAAACCCGCTTGGTTTAAAAACGTACTTAACTCTTGTGCTAAGAAGACACTTGTTCCCGTGGCTTTTAATATATTGCTCAAACAGATACCGCCACCAAATAGAATAAGTACACCCCAGTCTGTTGATTTTTGAATATCTTTCCAGCTAACCACGCGTGACACACATAATAATACGATGGCGCTTAAGGCAACCAGCGTATCAAATTTAGCGAACCCACCTAAAAATGCGTTAATGGGTTTGCTGAAAATCCAACAGCTAACAGTGAGAAGGAAAATAGCTAGAGTAAGAAACTTTCCTTTTGTCCAAGTGACAGGAGTGTGGTCAATCTCAAAGGTGTGATTTAAATTTGGTTTTAGAAGAATATATAACAGACCAACGGTTAGCGGTAACAAAAAAAGACTCACAGGTATGCCAAAGTACATCCACTCGGTAAAGTTTAATCCGGCTTCTGCGGCTGCAATGGCATTAGGAGGGCTGCCGACAATCGTGGCAATGCCGCCAATACTGGCACAATAAGCAATACCAAGTAGGGTAAATACATAAGTGTTATGACCTGTTTTACTATTAACCTTATTTAATACCCCTAGTACTAATGGCAGCATCATTGCGGTAGTGGCTGTGTTACTTATCCACATTGATAGCCCTGCTGTTACACCAAATAGCATCAATACCGCGACGGACATCTTACCTTTTGCAGCTACTAGCACTTTATCTGCAATGACTTGATCGAGTTGCTGTTTATGCAATGCTGCAGCTAACGCGAAGCCTCCAAGAAAGAGAAATATAATTGGATTAGAGAAGTTTGCTAATGCTTGCTGAGTTTGAAAAACACCAAAGAATACGGCGAGTAAGGGAACGAGAATGGCAGTGACACTGACATGTAATGCTTCAGTTAACCAGAGCACAGCGATAAAGCTTAATATACTAAGCCCTAATGTGATATTAGCTTCAAATGGTAGCGTGTTTAGTAGCGTTAAAAACAAAAGTATATCTGCAATGATAATTAGACTATTACGATTCAATATCCATTGTTTAATCGTGAGTGTGAGCGCTGTCATAGCGTTTCTCCAATAGCAAGGCCAGTAGTTAATGCATCTAGTTGCGCTGCTAATATAAGGCTTGTTAACGAAAGAATTTGAGACTTATGTATATAATCGGTTAATTTTTGGTGATAATTAAGTGATTTTGTTATTTCTAGACGATTGAAATAAAAAGATATTTTATTGTTTATTCGAAGGTTAAGAAAATAGAGCAATATCATTCTATCAATGACTAATAATTTAGGTGTTGATCACAAAGAATCGCCGCTATAACTTTTGTAGCCTGTGCTAATATGTTTTCCGACAAATTATTGACGCAAAGATGGGCAGTAAAATGGCAGGGATGCAGAGACAGACTAAACGTACAGAGTTAAAAAAGAAGATGAAAACCGACGTTTTTCATCATATGAAAGATGTAAAGCATAGGTTTATGAAGATGATGAGAGATAAAAGCTAAAGACAGGTTAAAAATATAAGCCAGTGAAATCACTGGCTTTATGTTTTACTTTGAAGTGTTACTTTTTGTCACTGCTAAATTATCTAACTGCTTTTGACTATTAATAGCTGAAGATGGTGCTGTATCATCACTGATAACAGTGGAAGGTGCGGGTTTTATAATAGGTTCTTTAGGGCCTAGAAACTTAGGCTGAACATTCAGTATAAACAGATCACTCAATGCTTTAACACGAGCAAGTACTTCTCGAATACGGATTTTAAGTTGTGCCGTACCATTTGGCTCATGTACCGCCAAACATGTAGCTTTTATGTTATAACTGTCAGCAATAAATAGGGCGCGCTCGCAGTGGAATTGTTGGGTAATAATTGTAAAGTTATCCGTTTCAAACACTTCTTTTGCGCGGACGATAGAATCAAGCGTTCGAAACCCAGCATAATCTAAAACAATTTTGTCATCAGGAACACCTGCTTTTAATAAATCTCGTTTCATCGTCCAAGGTTCATTATATGAGCGGTGTGCATTGTCACCACTGAGTAAAAAATAATCTATTTTACCTTGTTTAAATAAATCTAATGCTGCTGTAATACGATATTCATAATATGGGTTTAGTGTCTTAGCTATATATTTACTTGTTCCAAGAACTAATCCCACAGAATGTTTGGGTACTGTAGAGATATCATGATAAATGCGATCAGATGTACGAGCTGAAACCCAACGATCAAATAACAATAATGTTGAAACAAATAAGATACAGATAACTGCAGAAATACGGATGAAGTTGAGCAGTTTCATAATTATCCACGAAAGTACAAAGTTCTTATCTTATATCTTACCCTAATCATTTAATAAAATGTTTATTAATTAAGAGGTAAATGTCTGCGTATTGTCATTTTAGCTTATGACTGCTGAAATAATATTCAATAACAAGTAAAGGCGCAGTATTACTTACATCAAAAAAAGGTGCCAGATTGGCACCTTTTTTAAACTGAGGTTTAGAACGAAGTTCGTTTGTAACGACGATATTCTGATTTCCAGAAGTTAGCATCGATTTTTTCACGGATACGTTCATCGGAGTTTTTCGGTGCTTTATGTTGTTCTACCGCTTTCTTCGCAACGGCAAAAGCAATTTTACGTGAGACTTTCTGAATATCTTCTAATGGCGGTAATAGTGGGCCATGTCCATGAATAGCAAGTGGAGAACACTCCGCTAAGGCCTGACTACTTTCCATTAGCATTTCATTGGTAACACGGCGAGCATTAATGGCTAATACCCCTAAACCAATACCTGGGAAAATGTAACTGTTATTACATTGTGCGATTGGATAAGTTTTACCTTCATAAATCACAGGCTCAAATGGTGAACCTGTTGCAACAAGTGCATTACCATCCGTCCAACGGATCAAATCAAACGGTGTTGCTTCAACGCGGCTGGTTGGGTTGGAAAGTGGGAAAATGATAGGGCGTTCGCAGTGCGCGTACATTTCACGGATCACGTCTTCACTAAACAGTCCCGGAACACCAGATACACCGATTAAAATCGTTGGTTTTGCATTACGCATAACATCAAGGAGTGAGATGTTATTATCTGCCACATCCCAATCTGCTAATTGTGCATTTTTCTGAACAAGAGCTTGTTGGAAGTTGAGTAGATTTGGCATGCCATCAATGAGTAGGCCCCAACGGTCAACCATGAATACTTGACTGCGCGCTTGTGCATCAGAAATACCTTCAGACACCATTTGTGCAATAATCGCTTCTGCAATCCCACAACCTGCCGAGCCCGCACCAAGGAAGGTTACACGCTGCTCAGACAGTTTATTGCCTGCTGCTTTACATGCCGCAAGTAGAGAGCCAACAGTTACCGCTGCTGTGCCTTGAATATCATCGTTAAAGCAACAAACTTTATCTTTGTAACGCTCAAGTAAAGGCATTGCATTTTTTTGTGCGAAATCTTCAAATTGAATTAATGCTTCAGGCCAACGTTGTTTTACGGCTTGGATAAATTCATCAACAAACGCATCGTACTCTTTTCCGGTAATGCGGGTATGGCGCCAACCCATGTACATGGGATCAGATAAACGTTGTGGGTTATTGGTACCAACATCAAGAACAACAGGTAAAGTATAAGCTGGGCTGATACCACCACATGCGGTATATAAAGAAAGCTTACCAATTGGAATGCCCATACCACCGATACCTTGATCACCTAAACCAAGGATACGCTCACCATCGGTTACAACAATCACTTTAACGTTCTGACGAGACGCGTTGTTCAGCATGTCTTCAATACGATCACGGTTTGGGTATGAAATGAATAGACCACGACCACGACGGTAAATATTTGAGAAATCCTCACACGCAGATCCCACTGTAGGGGTATAGATGATTGGCATCATTTCTGTTACGTGATTTTCTACCAAACGGTAAAACAAGGTTTCATTGGTGTCTTGGATATTTCGCAGATAAATGTGCTTATCCATATCGTTATCAAACTTTAGGTATTGCTGATAAGCACGTTCTGTTTGTTCTTCAATAGATTCAATAGCTTCAGGAAGAAGCCCTTCAAGGTTAAAGAACATACGTTCTTCGACAGAGAATGCACTACCTTTGTTAAGAAGAGGTGTTTCAAGTAGTGCAGGACCTGCATAGGGGATATATAAAGGTCTTTTATCGTTGTTCATGCAAATAGACTCTGTAGCTAGAAGATTAAAATTGAAAACAAGTGCAAGTTTTCAGTTGGTCACTAATGCTAGAACGTCAAAGATAAGAATACAAAGGGTATGATCACTTATTTTGAAAGTTGAGCCATATTATTTGTGAAAATGCTGTTTTTTAAATTGATACTTTGTTTTAGTGACGTTTTTTGGCGAGTTAATGATGTAATTAGTTTATATGCGTGAACGCGTGCCATATTTTATAAATCATTTTTTTGAACAATATCGTCTCGTCACAACGGTATACTCAATTTTAAAATATTGACCAACGATGGGGGGAGATTAACAAGACATTTACGCAAGGAGATGTGTCATAAATCACTATTTAGCGAAGGCTTCAGTGTTGTTTCGATTGATTATTCTACGTTAGGATTCATAGCAAAATAAATGAGTAAAGCAGTATAGCCACTTATTGATAATCAGTAAGTGGCTTTTATTTATCTAGAAATTGAGTCGATCAGTAATGCCAAGGGAAGCGGCTAAAATCTTGATCGCGTTTTTCTAGGAACGCATCACGACCTTCTTGTGCTTCTTCTGTACCGTAAGCAAGACGCGTTGCTTCACCAGCAAACAGTTGCTGACCGACTAAACCATCATCTGGAAGGTTGAAACCGTATTTTAGCATACGCATTGCTGTTGGTGATTTACTTGTGATTTCTTTACCCCAACGAAGCGCTTCTTCTTCTAGTTCAAAGTGATCAACAACCTTGTTCACCATGCCCATTTCATAGGCTTCTTGTGCGCTGTAATTAAAACCACAGAAGAAGATTTCACGGGCACGTTTTTGACCGATCATTTTAGCCAGATACGCAGAGCCGTAACCAGAATCGAACGACGCAACATCAGGATCGGTTTGCTTGAATATGGCATGTTCTTTAGATGCCAGCGTTAAATCACAAACAACGTGTAAGCTATGACCGCCGCCAACAGCCCAACCGGGAACAACCGCGATAACGACTTTTGGCATAAAGCGGATCATGCGTTGTACTTCTAGAATATGAAGTCGACCCATACGCGCAACGTCAGCAGTACCCGCTTCTTCGCCTTCATATTTATAGCCATCTTTACCACGAATACGTTGATCGCCACCCGATGAGAATGACCACTGGCCTTTATGAGATGGGCCATTACCCGTTAGTAATACACAGCCTACATCAGACCATTGACGAGCGTGATCGAGTGCGGTGAAAAGCTCATCAACTGTTTTGGGACGAAATGCATTCAGGCAATCAGGACGATTAATTGCGATACGAACAGTACCCTGATCTTTGGCGCGATGATAAGTAATATCTTCAAAATCAAAGCCTTCAACTTTGTTCCAAAGCTCAGGATTAAATATGGTTTTCGTTGTCATGTGGCGTTGCCTCCATAAGTTGATGCTGTAAGGCTAGGGAGTTACAAAAAAAAGTCAATTTTTCGATGAAATTAGTAGTACTTACATAAAATAATGAAACGTAATTGATGATGGAATAAACAATTAGGTTGATACGAATAGCAAGTTTAATGAATATTATGATTCTCACTGACAATGTAGGTAATAATTGCGAAAATAGCTTTGAATTCATTAAAGATATATTGGATATGCAGAACAATTTACCTATAGATAGCATTGAGCAACAATTTAAAGCCTTGTTACGTGATGAACATATTGTTGTTGAAGCAGAAACGGGGTCGGGTAAATCAACCCGTCTACCACTATGGGCTGCTATTTATGGGAAAGTGCTGGTGGTTGAGCCTCGACGGGTTGCTTGTACATCGCTAGCTGAATATTTATTAACAGAAGACGCAAACCCAGATCAGTTATCCGTTGGTTATGCGATCCGTTTTGAGCATCACTTTGATGAAAATACGGATATTATTTATGCGACTCCCGGTGTTGCATTACGTTGGTTAAGTGAAGGTAATTTAGATCAGTTCTCAACAATTATTATTGATGAATTTCATGAAAGACGTTGGGATACTGATCTTCTACTTGCGTTACTCAAACAGCAACAATCTCATCGTTTAGTTATTACTTCTGCAACGATTGATAGCCAACGATTAGTTAACTATTTATCCGCACAGCACTTACAAGCTAAAGGGCGTAATTTTGCGGTGAATGTGTTGCATCATACCTCTGATAGTCGAGATATGCCCGATGTGATGAATATCGATAAGCGGATAACTAGCTTGGTTCAAACGCATATTGATAGCCACCAAGACATTTTGATCTTTTTACCCGGAAGAAAAGAGATAGCGTCAACGCAAAATGCACTAACGCAACAGTTTAGTGAGCAAATACAAGCAGGATTAATGGATATTATTCCATTACACGCTTCAGTTACCGATGATGAAAGAAAGCGGGCTCTAACACAAAGTGATAAGCAACGCATTATTGTTGCGACAAATGTGGCTGAAACCTCGGTAACTATCCCAGGGATTACGTTGATCATTGATTCTGGTTTAGAACGTCGTACCCACCAGCGAAACGGTCGAACAGTATTATCATTACACGCTATTTCCAAAGCAAGCTCAGAGCAGCGGAAAGGGCGTGCAGGGCGCGTAACAGATGGTGTTTGTATTCGCTTGTATGGTAAAGCCGCAGCGCTAGAGTTATTAACACCGCCAGAGTTGCAACGCGAAGAATTGGTAGAAGCCTATTTGGCTGCTTTATGTTGTAACGCAAAACTCAGCCAACTTTCGTTTATTGATCCTCTACCTGAAAAAACCTTTGTTGCAGCGCAGCAGGCTTTGTTGTCGATGGGAGCTATGACTGAAAATGAAGTTATTACTGATTATGGCCGTTGTTTATATCAACTACCTATCGATACTTTATTTGCCCACTTAATAACAGCGATGGATACCCGAGCAAATAAAGAAGCAATGGTCGATCTTGCTGCTGCATTGTCTATTCCGCAACGGTTATGGCAGCCACCGCGATCAGAAGAAAATATTGAACAATTGTATCGATGGCTGGGTAACGTATTTTGTGATGCGACGGCATTAATAAAAATGGTGCGTATGGATGAGTGTCCAGAATGGCTTGTGGTAGATGACAATATGCTAGCAGAAGCGCGTTTGTTGTCAGTTCAAATACGAGAGTTACTTGAACTTCCAGAGCTGTCTGTTGCTAGCCGATTTAAACGAGAGTTATGGCAAGATGCTGTAATCAAGGCGGTACCTGAATTGGTTTTTCTTCGTCGAGAAAAACGTCAGCAGGCAATGAGTAACGGTATTATTGAAGTCAGTAGTGCGAAAGATTCATTAATTGATAACCCGCCGATAGATGGATCATTATCTCAAGCAGTGATCGTATTTGATCAATTTGCCTTACCAGGAAGAGGGGTTAAACAAAACCGCATTTTGGCAACGTGTAGCTCTCCCGTTACCTTGTCACAAATAAATAATGCTGAGTTAGGTGAGTTGGTTCAAGGTGATACCATCGAGCAACAGGATGGCAGTTTTAAAACGGCTGTCCAGCGGATTTATGCTGGACGGGTTATTGATACTCAATGGATTGAACCTGAAGGGCAATCAGCACGCTCTGCTATTGTCGATATGCTACTTGCAGGTGAAGTAATGCCAGATCTTGCACCTCGAATTATCTCAGATATCTCGCAGTGGAATTTATATCTCGCATTGGGTTTATATAATGCAGATTTTGTTAAACGTGCACCTGAGCAGGTTGATGCTATTGAATGGCTATCGCAACAAATTGAAGATTTAGGGATTGAACATATTGATGATCTTGAACTCTTTGAACCTTCAGACTTCACCTTTGAGGGGATCCCTGAATGGGAACGGCAAGAGTTTGATGAGCGTTACCCGCGTGAAGTTAAACTCACTGATCTTGTGATGGCTATAGAATATGATATTCATCGTAAACTTGTTGTTGCAAATTATCAGTCTGGCAACCGTAAACCAGATCCAAAACGATGGGAATTACCACGATGGCAAGGGTGGCGAGTGCAATATAAAAAAGCCAGTCGAACAATTGATATTAAGTAATAGAGGGTGACTCATAGTATCTATATACATTGGTTTATATACATGGCTATTCAACAATAGTAATGCCGCTTGGTGATGTTTCTTTTACTGCCTGATAGAAGAGCTGGTTGGCATTACTGTCGTAAAGTTGAATGAGTATAAATTCCATAGAATGAGTAACACGGATTGTGCCATTAAAATCACCATTCACAATTGTACCGGAAGTAAGCAGACTCGATGAGATTGGCAATACTGATCCACTCGTCATAACATTAAAGTCTTGGTAAATGCTAATTCTTAACGTTTTTACCGTATTGAAATCGAGTTTTATTGTCATATCATAAGATCTGTTTAAATTGAAATCATTAGGAAAGAAAAGTTCGCTAAAGTCACTTGCTGTTACATCATTTTCATTATTTGATGCTGGTTCTGCTGGTTCTGCTGGTTCTGCTGGTTCTGCTGGTTCTGCTGGTTCTGCTGGTTCTGCTGGTTCTAAATCTGAAATATTCTCTCCTAATAAGATAGGCTCTGAACTATTACCGCTATCATTTTGCGATGAAGGCGCTTCTTCGCTGTGCTGCTCACTTTCAACTTTTATTTCATCAGGTAAAGAAGGAGTTAACAATTGATGATTACTTTGCTCAGTTGCCCCAGTTGTTGAAGAGTCATTTAGAATATCTTGGGGGGGACTATTATCAATTACTTGTGTGTCTATAGATGAATTATTCTGAGGGGCACTGGGTTCATCGATATTTTGTTGAACACTCAAATCTGAAGCTTCATTGTAACTAATATTTTCCTCAGCTTCAGGAGAAGTGTCACTTCTACAACCAAAAAGAAAAGTTACAACTAATAGAATTAATAATTTCATTTATTAGACTTAAATAATTATCAAAAAATTATAGAGAGATATGTTCAGTTATTTGTTAACGCAAGTTAGGTGCCAAAAAATATTGAATTATTCATAAATCTTCTCTAAGTTAGCGTTACTTCTTATATACCAGTCAGTATTTTCACCGCCTCCCGAAATTGCGAAGTTTGTAAGCTCTGGATATGCCTGTAATATATTGGAACCTTCACTAGGATGATTCCAAATCGATTCAACGAGTATTGCCCAAGGTAATCCACTTGAATTGTGATAGGTATCGCAACCAATACCTGGACATCTATTTTTAATAAAAATAGATGTGTCATCTTGCGTTGAAAAATAAGATATATTTGCTTTTGATGAGACATCATGATTTTTTAAATGAATTTCAATTTCTCTACCGTTTATACCTCTTATATTTGAGCCATGATTTATATCAGGAGTACCGAAAATAAATGGATTAAGTGGCATTTTTGGAACATCAGAAGGGGGAATAGGCGTGATAAATGGAATGCTGGCAATGAAAATATATTGGTTAGGAGCGTCATCAAAACATCCTTTCCAGACTCGATAAAAAGCACCAAGTTCTCCTGTACAGGTAGGCTGTTCTATCTCATCTTTAAGGTTATTGCTGATAATAATAACCGCATCAATGGTTCCTTGTTCTAACGTTTGGACATTATGTAAGGTTGTATTATTAACAACAAGTTTTGTTAACAAGCCATCTACTTTTTCTGAAGGAATGCCGTCAAGTTTTACTGCAAAGCCATTGGCTAAGTTAGCGCCATAAGCTTTAAGGCTGCCGTAAATATCATAGCGTACAATATCACCTTGATTATTAGTGATTTTGTCTACACGGTAAAGTAAAGCGACATCATTAAAGTCGAAATCACCAATAAATGGCCAACTATCTTCAAAGGCTAAAGTAACCCATTTATTTTCAGATGGATAAACATTATGTATTAAGTTTTGAGCTTCAATAGTAACGTTATGCTCTTCTTCTATGTCCGTTATAGAGGGGGTGTTTTTATCTATAGTGCTGTTATTTTGAAGCTCAGATAATTGAAATTTTGTCCATATCTGACCTGTAGATGATTTTTCTGGTACTCTAATTTTTAATTTATGAAAAGGCTTATCTTTTTCATATATTAATTGTTCATTCACTAAGACATATTCATTATTATTTTCATAAATTCCATTGTTATTCCAGTCAAACCAAGCATTAAGAAAAAAGTTAATATCTTTTTGAGTTTGAATTTCAATGAGAGCATCAGAACCTTGTTTAAAATGGGTACTGAATGTAACGATATTATTTACAGAATGGATTTCTTCTGAACTATTTGTTGATGTTTCAGTGTTTTGATTATTTACTATTTCTTGCGAATTCATCTCATTTTCTTGACTATTATCGATAGATTCAAAAATCTCGTCATCGTTTAATGGTGAGGTGTTTTGAGGGAGAAAATTATCGGTTACGACGCCTTCAAGATAAATATCATTTACGACTTCATCTTGAATTGATGAACTTTCAATTAGATTTGAAGTATTTTCAGATGACGATGTGGTAGCTTGTTGGTCATTATCACCTTTACAAGCGAGAAATATAAATAGGAATAATAATAAAGCTGTTTTTCTTACGTTCATTTTGAAAAAAATGGCCAACTTTCCTCCGTTGTAAAAGTTGGCCTTATTTGAATTAATTAGAGATGGTAACTCCGTTAACATCTGCATTAACTACAGTTTGGAATGGTGCTTTAGTCGTATCTTGATACCAAGCCTCAATAAGTAGAGATTTTACTGAACTCGTTGCAGCAATAACGCCATTAAAATCACCATTTTCGATTTGACCTGAAATAATGCGACTACTTGCAATTGGAGTCAGTGTTCCATCGTCAGCAACATTATAATCACAGTAAACACTCAAACTCATTGGTTCAGAAGTGTTTAGGTCTATCTTAATTGGCATATCATAGGTAGTAATCAAATCATAATTATCTGGAATAACAAGATCCTCAAACTTCGAAACAGTTACTGGTGCTGCACCACTAACAGAATCGCTTACTTCAGGTGCTGCTGGAGATGCTTCTGGTGATGCTTCTGGTGATGCAGCACTTGTTGAGCCGCCATCATCACCACCACCGCCACCACAACCAAATAGTAGAGCAGCAGTAAAAAGAGTCACATATAAATTTTTCATCGTTAAATACTCCCTACCATTATTCAAAGAGCTGAGTTACATCAGCGTTAGCACGAAGGTACCAATCTGTATTAGTTGCACCACCTGATGTTGAAAATGCTTGTAGATCTGGATATGCGGTTAGTACATTAATACCTTCACTTGGGTGATCCCAAGTGCCATCAACTAAAATAGCCCAAGGTATACCGTTTGAAGTTTGGTAAGTGTTACAGCTAGGTCCAGGGCAATCTGCATCAACATAAACCGATGCATCTTGTTCTGTAGCAAAGTAAGCAGTACTTGCCTTACTTGTTACATCAGCATTTTTCAAATGAATTTCGATTGCACGACCGTCGGTTGCACGAGTACCGTCACCATGATCAATACCAGGGGTACCGAATAAGAATGGATTTAGTGGCATGCTAGGGGCACTAGAGGCTGCAATAGGTGACGAGAACGGAATACTCATTTCAAATTCGAATAAATCTGCAGCGTCATCCGTACAACCTGCCCATACTCGATAATAAGTCCCTAATGGACCAGAACAAGTAGGACCTGGAATTTCCGTTTTAAGATTATTCGTAGCAATAGCGACAGCATCTGTTGTACCAGACTCTAGAACTTGTGTCGCATGTTGAGTAGCGCCATTAATGACAAGTTTGGTTCTGTCTGAATCGACTGCTGTGGCTGCAATACCATCAAGCTTAACAGCGAAGCCATTAGCAAAGTCTGCACCGTAAGAACGTAGGTTTCCGTAGATATCATAGCGAAGAATGTCGCCAGACGAATTAGTCACTTTGTCTACACGGTAATACATTACTATATCGTTGAAGTCAAAGTCACCTTCTTGCGGCCAATCATCCTCAAATGCCAGTGTTACCCATGAACCTGCTGAAGGGTACCAATTGTGAGTAACAGTTTGTGAATCGACAGTAACTTGATGATCCTCTACTTCACCATAGGAAGCACCGCCGTATGAGAGAACTCCCGAATCTCGTGAAATACGGAAACGAGCCCATATCTGACCAGTCGCAGCATCATCAGGAACTCTCACTTTAAGAACATGGCTGGCAGGTGTTGTACCATCACCACCGATAAGCACCTCATCAGTAACAGCATGCTCAGTTGCTTCGTCAAACACACCATTATTATTCCAGTCAAACCATGCATTTACGAAACCTGAAGCAGAACCACCGATAGTTACATTGACTAAACCATCAGATCCTTGCTTAAAGTTCGCAGGGAATGAGATACCGTCTTCATCCGCAATGTTATCGGCATCATCAGAGTTAGGGGAAAGAATGGCATCTGGCTCTGTATCTACAGTAGGGCCAAAGAAGTAATTAACACTTGATACATTATAGTGTCGAGCACCATTACTAGTGAGTAAGGTTTTATAGGTGTCCGGTGCATCACCAAAGTCTGTATTTTCCGAGGTAATAGCTGCACTAACACATCGTGCACCATCGTTTATATTAGTAGAAGGACCGTTAGAGTAGAACACTGCTGTTGGGCTGATAGAGGATAAATCAGTCAAATCAATTTGATAAACATGTCCGTTTCCGTTGGTGCTTAGATAGAGAAAGCCAGCTGAATCAAAATATTGAGCTCCATAAGTACCAGATGGTAAGCCTATATCACCGAGATCATTGAAGGTTGCGTTGCCTGTGTTGAGGTCAACAATTTCATATAAATGTTGGTTACTATTATTCACAGCAAACAGACGCCCACCTGGGTGGAAAGCCATGTCAGTCAAACCAAGCGTTGCCGTCGATGAGGCCATGATATTTGTCGCTGCTAAAGTGACTAAATCAATTTCATATAATCCAGCCCCATTTTTGTACAAGTACAATTTGTTGTTAATCACATCACCTGTAATGTAAGTTGTCGCTGGTAAGCCTGTTACAGCTAAACTTTCATGTTGATAAAGTTGATTAATTCTAACTACTGTCTGTGAAGTTTTATCATGACCGTAAACATAGTCATCGGATTCGTTATAACCAGATGCAGTGATAGTCGCTGTCATTGGATCAGAGTTTTGATAGAAGCCTGTCGACAAATCAAGTTTGTGAACGACACTTGGATCGCCTTGGAATAAGATGGCTTCTTGTGGACACCCCCCATCATCTGTAAAAGGGTGGGGAATGATGCTGTAAGCTGGACTTGCGAACAAAGCCAGCGAACTAACTAGCAGGGAGTGTTTCAAACACTTCATATCTTGCCTCACTCAGTTAAAAATACTTATGGACATGCATTGTTTTGTTCATCATTGAAAAAATGTACAAGTTTCAAGCCAACAAATATTTAATAAGGCAGTAATTTCAGTGTTTCTATCTATATGATTATAAATGGAAAGTATTTTTTAAACTTTTCCATTGTACGTTGCATATAGCGAAGTTATTAAAATAAGTATCAATATAAAAATATAAATTAGGCAGGAGTGTCTATATATTCAAACCTGTCTTTCTTTCTAAATAAAAAGCATAAATGGTTATATTATCCATCAATGCCGCTATGTTAATAACATAATAGTGTTATTAAAATTTGCCTATTAAATGATTGCTTTAATTGTCTAGTAAAATATATAAAGGTGCATAAAAATTAGTATATGTTTAACTTTGCACTCTATACATAGGATAGGTCTTGATATTAAAACTATCAAGAAAGGGGTAATAAAAAAAGAGCTATAGTTATAGCTCTTAAATAGGTTAGCTTGCAGTATTTTTAGCGCTGATTTTGGCTTTTATAAATGCAGAATGATCTAAATATATTAAATCAGAAACTTGGCGAATGACAGCCTCTTCTTGTGGGTCTATCACACCATCAGCGTAGGCAACTTGCCACATTGCTTCAACTAATTGATAGCGTTCTGGTTGCTCAAGTGAACGTAATTTATTAGTAAAATCATAAAGAGAAACAGACGCCTCTGCTTGTAGTTGAGCTTTATCAAGTAGTTGTTTTGATGTGATTTCATCAACTTCAAGTAATTTCATTAGAAGCTGAATTTTAGCTTGCTCTTCTCTTGGATCCTTCTCATGGTCGGCAATAGCTACTTCACATAATAAAGAAGCCATAGCTAAATGAAGCGTTGGAGTATCAACGGCTTTATTACTATTAGGATCATTCGTCAGTTGTCGAAATAGTGTACGTAGCGATTTGAACATTATTGTCCTTATTATTTTTTCAGTTTAAGTTAATAATATTAATAATACCTATAATAAATCAACATTAAAAATAAAAATATTGGATTACACATATGTAACCAATTTATCTATTTTAGTTTTTTATATCCATTTTCTACGATAAAAAAGGATAAGTTGAAGTATTAATACACCGAATAACAGGCTACAGAATATATAAAATGCCCAATGATTTTGTGAGCCAGGAATACCTCCTAAATTAACACCCAGTAAACCGGTTAAAAAACCGAGTGGTAAAAAGATAGTGGTAATTAAAGACAGAAAATATAAACGTTGGTTTAATGCTTCAGATTGTAAGCTCATTAATTCTTCTTGTGTCACATTAGCACGTTCACGAATGGCGTTTAAGTCATCGATTACATGGAGTAGCTTTTCATTTACTTCATGTATTTTTTGTTTGTCTGATAGTGAGAGCAGTGGAGTATCAATAGTGAGTAATTTAGCGATGGCATCACGTTGTGGAGTGACATAGCGACGAAGATAAACGGTCTCTCGTCTTAATTGTGCAATATTATTACGGAGGTCGTCATCACTATTATTCATCACCTGATCTTCAAGCTGGGTTAACTTGTCATCGAGGGAATCAATTACTTCTATTTTATGGCTCGTAAGGTGATCGCAAAGACAGAGAATGAATGCACCAATGGTTTTGGGCCCAAAGCCGCCATTTATATGTGCCGCGACACGATCAAGTGCTCTGACAGGACGATCTGAGGTGGTAACAATGGTGTTGTGTGTATAGTAACCTCGAATAGAGACCATTTCTGATGGAGGATCAAACTGATTATCAGAATCTAAATCTATTCCTCGTAATGATAGGAAAAAACCTTCTTTCGTTTGATTTAATCGAGGGCGAATACGCTGAGTCGTAAGGGCTTCTTTTTCTACATCTGGCAAATGACTATTTTTTATCCATGCTAGTGCTTCTTCATCGGTATAGTTTAAATGCACCCACATTAGCCCATCATTACTGCTCCAGTTATTTATTTGATCAAGTGAGAGAGGCGAAGCGCCATTACTCGCATCAAGTTGATAACTATATGTAAAGCAGTTTTGCATCTGGTGATCCTTTCATCGTTAAAGGTATATTATCTAACAAGCTTTATTATCACTTTATTTATTTACTAGCTTAACTGATATCGCCTTCGAGAGAAAAATTATTTAATCACGACAAAGGAATAGGGGTTTTAAAGCTGAGGCTGAAACTGCGTTCGAAATTGTCGAGGGGTAAAACTACTCCAATTTTTAAATCGGGTACTAAAATTGGTTGGGTTTGGATAACCGCATAAATCACTAATATGTTGAATTGGCCAATTGGTGGTAGTCAGTAGCCCAGCAGCATGTTCCATTCGAATTTGAGTTAAATAGGCAATGGGAGATTGTTGGTAATACTGTTGACATAATCGATGAAAATGCGGCTCAGAGCATGGATATAAGGCGGCCAGATCGGAGACTTGCCATGGGTGATGTAACTGACTTTTCGTTTGCTGGTAAACATGTTCTAAACGGGTAAGTGCTTTAGGAGAGTGAGAGGCGGTTTGGGTATTCACTAATAAACAAATCTGTTCGGTAATACTTTTACATAGCGCATCGCCCAATGGATAGTTGAAACTTAAAGATTCGCTTAAGCAAATGATAGTCTTAAATAGTAATGAGCCTGATTGTGAATCTTGATAGGTAATATCATGAGGTAAGCTCTCATCCCAACGCTTATGTTTTTCAAGCATAACCCATGCGACATCCCAAATAAGATCAGGATTATCATCTGGGTGGATGACAAAGCCATTCTCATAACTGGGCGGTACATAAATAACACTGCCGGTTTCTAATGCCCATTCACTGTCTGGTGTTTTCAATAACCCTTTTCCACCCGTTGTGTATAGCAGCATATACATGTCTGGGTTTCTTCGATAAATACTGAATGCCTCTTTGCCATAATTGATGCCACATTGAAGAATTTTTTGCTTTTCAAGTTCAATCGATTGTACTTGATCAATAATAATAGATTGGCATTTTGGCGAAATAGTAAAAGTATCAATATACCCCATTCAGAGCTCCGAAATTAAAAAATGATAGTCTAGCAAAGCTTTTTGATTGCTTAGAATAAACGTGTTTGAGTAAACATAGGTATGATCAGCTTCACAGTAAGATAACATTAATTAGGTGGCGGTCATGCAACACTGGCGATACTCAGCAGATAAAACTTTTTGGCAAAAAACATGGCGTCTAGCGTTGCCAGTATCAATGCAATCTATGTTGTTTTCATTACTTGGTTTAGTCGATGTCATCATGGTCTCTAAACTCGGTGAGTCACAAGTTGCCGCTGTTGGTATTGGTAACCGCATATTTTTCTTTAATTTATTGCTTGTTGTTGGCGTCAGTGGAGCTGTTGGTGTTCTCGCGGCTCAATATTTTGGCGCAGGGAAAATGGAAGGGGTGAGACGTACGTTATTGCAATCTTGGGTATGTGCAATCTTTTTAACATTGCCTTTTGCTGTTGCATACCGTGTTTTTCCAGAGCAAATTGTTTCTTTGGTTAATGATCAAGCCGACTTTATTCACTATGCACGAGATTATTTATATGTCTGCGGCTGGAGCATTATTTTTACAGCCATTGTCGTACCGCTTGAATCTGCTTTACGTGCAGTAGGCGAAGCTAAAATGCCTACGTATGTTGGGCTGGTGGCTGTCATTATTAATGGCGTACTTAATGCGCTATTAATTTTCGGATTATATGGTTTTCCTGAAATGGGGGTTGCTGGTGCCGCGCTGGGGACAACGATTTCGCGTGGTGCACAAACAGTTATTTTGCTATTTATTACTTATAAAACCTATAAAAAAGTATTACCAATACAGGAAGATATAGAGCCAGCAAGTAACGCCAAAGCAAGGAAACGTTATTTTAATGTCGCTTGGCCTATGATTGTTCATGACGGTGCATGGGCGATGGGAATACTGGTTTATAGCGTTATTTTTGCCAAATTAGGTGTAACAGAGCTTGCCATCATTAGCTTATTATCGCCGATAGAAGCGGTATTAATTTCTGCCTTTATTGGTTTTGCGGTTGCCGCATCAACGATTTTGGGACACGAATTAGGCGCTGAAAATTATCAACGAGCGTTTCATCAGTCGTGGTTCTTTCTAGCTTTAAGTGTGTCTATTGCTTTTGTGTTAGGTGTGTCTATTTGGCTATCGAGTGGGCTTGTTGGAGAATGGTTGGCAAAGGCTCAAGCACCGAACCTTGAAATGTCGCTGAATGTTACTTTAGTGATGGCGTTAGGTATGTTCCTAAAAGTGTTCAATATGGTGGGTATTGGAGGGGTATTACGTAGCGGTGGCGACATTAAATACAGTATTTTTATTGATTTATTTGGCCAATGGGCAATAGGTATTCCTTTAGCCATACTCACGGGTATTGTTTTAGGCTGGCCATTACATTGGGTGCTTGTGGCTATATTGGCAGAAGAAGTCGTGAAAGTTGGACTGACAACTTATCGGATTTATGGTCGTAAGTGGTTAAAAAACCTTATTAATGATGACGTAGAATCCTCTTCTATGACAGCATAAAAATAAAACAATACATAGCGATGGATTTAAGTTTGCATAAAAAGGGTTAGACAGAGATTGTCTAGCTTTTTTTATTTGTAATCAACTCGCCTAAGAATATCAATATTAAATATATTTTGTTGCTTATTACACAAGTAAAATTTGCAGGTAGAATATCGCCACGTGTAAGTATTTAATAAATCTGTCATTTTTAAATAATAGAAATGAAATAACAGCTTCTTAATATCCATCCATTTTTTAGGGTATTAACCAAGGTTGTATATGAGTTACCAATTATCAAGACGTCAGTTTTTATTAAGTTCAGCAAGTGTTGCTGCGACATCAACAACGGTATTACCTGGTTGTAAAATGCAAAGTAATAATAACCAGACTGATCAAACACATAGAATTGCTTTACTTGGTGATGTCCATTTTCATGATATTCATGGTGATTTTGACTTCAACAATAACGAAGTTTGTATTAGAACGATGCAAGACTCAGTTGGTTCTACTCGTATGTTTAATGAAAACTACTTTGTCTTCAAAGCGACATTAGATGACATTGTTGCAGAGGGCATTAAGTTCGTTATTCTTGTTGGCGATTTTTCTGATGATGGACAAGAAGCCCATGTTGATGGCTTGAAAAAAGTACTTGAACAATATAGTGACGAATATGGATTGGAGTTCTTCTTAACTCATGGCAATCACGATCCTACTACACCCTATGGTGAAAATTGTGATAAGACCTTCTTACGATCAGATGGTGCTGGTGTAAAAGTAACCAGCAATCAGGGCGATGTTGAAAGCTTTATTCCTAGTGATGAAGTTGACGATGTACTCTATAGCCCGAAAATGCAATCTCTAGGTTTCACACCATTAATGGAAAAATTAGGTCGATTTGGTTTTCAATCTCAGCCGCATTATCACTATTATGAAACGCCATGGAAATCGAACAAACTTGAAGATCGTGTATATCAAGCAATATCTGCTGATGGAGCCTATACAGTAGAATGTCCTGACTCTAGTTATCTCGTCGAACCAATAGAAGGTTTTTGGATTTGCTCTGTAGACATGAACACTCATGTACCTTTGGATCCGCTGGGAAGTCAGTGGGATCATGATGCAAAAGGGTATGAAGATGGTAAAGTTCAAAAACCGCAGGTATTAACTTGGTTAAAAGATGTTATTAAGCGAGCAGATGAGCAAGGAAAAACATTACTCGTTTTTTCACATTACCCTGCTATTGAATATTTAAACTACAGCGCTGACGATTTTTATTATTTGTTCGCTGACTCATCGTATAACCACAAGCGAGTCCCAACATCAGAAACTACTGAAGAGCTCATTGATTGTGGTTTAAAGCTGCATTTTGCTGGGCATATTCATATTAACGATACCGCTAAATATGTTGGTCGTAATGGACAAACCTTAGTTAATGTTCAGGCACCGTCATTAGCTGCTTATATTCCAGCGTATAAAAAAATCACCTGTTATGGTCCCGACGACTTCGAAATAGAAACCAAAGTCATTGAAGATGTGCCTGAATTTGATTCTTTATTTAATCATTATGAAAATGAAATAAGCTGGCGTACAGCTAAAGGTTTAGATACACATTGGAAATCGATGCTTGAGGTGTCTTCTTACCGAGAGTTAATGTATCAACACCTGATTTGCTTAACTGTTAATGATAAGTCTGATGATTGGGGCTGGGATATGCGCCATCTTTACCAGTCAACGTTTCCAATATATTGGCTAATGGTTTTAAGCGTGATTGATGATGATTTATCAGGAACGGTACTTTCAACGCTTGTAGACAACATCAACCCAGATACCAATGATACTAAAGTTATTGATTTATTGGTGGGAGCGGGGCTAGAACAAGTGAGTGTTAATAACGCAATTGAAGACGTCAATCAGCACTTAATCAATATGAACTACAGCCGTCAGCAATTAAATCAGGCTATTTTTACAGATTACTGTAATGCAATGCTACATATTCGAAACGGTGATGAGCTTGCATTACAAGACATTGGTTTAGATAAGGTTGTTGGCTACAGCGTTGTTGCAGAGCTTTTTGGTCGTTGTGATATCGACAATAACCTCGAAAATCATGATTATTCTCAAGACTATATTGAGGCTGATCCTGAAGCAGGTTCTCATGAAGAGTTTGATGAGAATAAAGATAATTTATCAAACTTAAAATTACGTTTGGCGGCACTGGCTAGAATTTTCCACATGTTCAGAATTACAGAGCCAACAACGCACTTCAGGGTTTTCCCATCGCGAGGGGAAGTGTTGGATTTATCAAATGAGAATCCACTTAGAATTAAAGCGTAATCAATAGCCGACCTTTAGAGTCGGCTTTATTTTTTTATTCATTACACATCATGTTCTATATCGCATCATTACATCCCAGTAATTGTCTTTTAACCTGCTCTCACGCCGCTTTAATTGTGATAGAATTAACAAAAATTTCGAATCGCCAAGTGATACTAAGCGAGTTGTCATCATGATGTTCTCGGTATCCATTAGTCATTGAAAGACAGGAATTAAATTGAGTCAGTCGAATCAAACTCAAGCAGACGTGTTGAATAACGAAAAAACATTAAAGTCTGCTATTAAAGATTGCATGATGCGCGATCGTTTTCGTCTACACAAACGTGTACAAGGCGCATCAAGAATTAAAAACGAAAAATCCAAGCACGCTGTATTTGACGAAATTGCATTAGAGATTGCGAAATCAATGCAAACGGTGGAACGTCGCCGTACTCAGCGTCCAAAAATCATATACCCAGCACAGTTACCCGTAAGCCAGAAGAAAGATGATATCGCTGAAGCGATCTTAAATAACCAAGTGGTTATTGTGGCGGGTGAGACGGGTTCAGGTAAAACTACTCAGCTACCTAAAATCTGTTTAGAAATCGGTCGTGGTACCCACGGTATGATCGGCCACACTCAGCCTCGTCGTCTGGCTGCGCGCTCTGTTGCTTCTCGTATTGCAGAAGAAATGGAATGTGAAATGGGCTCTCACGTAGGTTATAAAGTCCGATTTAACGATCAGGTCTCAGAGCATAGCCACGTAAAGTTAATGACAGACGGTATTTTACTGGCTGAAATTCAACACGATCGTTTCTTAAGTCAATATGACACTATCATTATCGATGAAGCGCACGAACGTAGCTTAAATATTGATTTCATCATGGGTTATTTGCGTGAGTTATTACCAAAGCGCCCAGATTTAAAAGTCATAATTACTTCAGCAACCATCGATCCTGAGCGTTTTTCTAAGCACTTTAATAACGCACCTATTATTGAAGTGTCAGGTCGTACGTACCCAGTAGAAGTTCGCTACCGCCCTGTGGTTGAAGACGGTGATGATACCGATCGTGATCAGTTAGATGCAATTTTTGATGCGGTCGATGAACTGTGTGATGAGGGTGAGGGTGATATCCTGATCTTCTTAAACGGTGAGCGTGAAATTCGTGATACTGCAGATGCGTTAGAAAAACGTAAATTACGCCATACTGAAATTCTACCTTTGTACGCACGTCTATCGGCGGGTGAGCAAAATAGAGTATTCCAATCTCACTCTGGTCGCCGTATTGTACTTTCAACAAACGTAGCGGAAACCTCACTGACTGTTCCGGGTATTAAATACGTTATTGATCCGGGTACAGCCCGAATTAGTCGCTATAGTTACCGTACTAAAGTACAGCGTCTTCCGATTGAAGCTATATCACAAGCTAGTGCTAATCAGCGTATGGGGCGTTGTGGTCGTGTTCAAGAAGGTATCTGTATTCGTCTATATTCTGAGGAAGATTTTTTATCGCGCCCAGAATTTACCGATCCTGAAATTCTACGTACTAACTTAGCGTCAGTTATTCTTCAAATGACCGCGATTGGTTTGGGTGATATCCAAGCTTTCCCATTTGTAGAAGCGCCCGATAATCGTAATATTCAAGACGGTATTCGATTATTGGAAGAGTTAGGTGCGATTAACTCTAAAGCCACAGATCCTCGTAAACGTTTATCACCAATGGGTCGCCAATTAGCGCGTCTTCCTATTGATCCGCGTTTAGCTCGTATGGTACTTGAAGCGCCTAAGCATGGTGCATTACGTGAAGTGATGATCATTGCATCGGCTTTATCTATTCAAGATCCACGTGAGCGTCCATCAGATAAACAGCAACAGTCTGATGAGAAACATCGCCGATTTAACGACAAAGATTCTGACTTTGTTGCGTTCGTTAATTTATGGAATTACGTCCAAGAGCAACAAAAAGAGCTTTCTAGTAATCAATTCCGTCGTTTATGTAAGAAAGAATACTTAAACTACTTACGCATTCGTGAGTGGCAAGATATCTATTTCCAAGTCAACCAAGTGATTAAAGAGCTTGAGTTGAAAATGAATGGCAACGAAGCAAGCTATGACAGTATTCATATTTCGCTATTAAGCGGATTGCTTTCGCATATTGGTATGAAAGACCAAGAGAAAAATGAATACCAAGGTGCGCGTAACGCTCGCTTTAATATCTTCCCTGGCTCTGGCATTTTCAAGAAACAGCCAAAGTGGGTGATGGTTGCGGAGCTGGTGGAAACGTCACGTTTATGGGGGCGAATTGGCGCAAAAATTCAGCCGGAGTGGGTTGAACCATTAGCAGGTCACTTGATTAAACGTAGTTATAGCGAACCGCATTGGGAGAAGAAGTCAGCTGCCGTTCATGCGTTTGAAAAAGTTACGCTGTATGGCATTCCTGTGGTTGCCAAACGTAAAGTTAACTACGGCAATATTGATCCAACGTTATCACGTGAAATCTTTATCCGCTCAGCATTGGTTGAAGGGGATTGGGATACGCGCCATAAGTTCTATCAACAAAACCGTAAGCTATTGCGCGAAGTTGAAGAACTTGAGCATAAATCACGTCGTCGTGACATTCTGATCGATGATGACGAGCTGTTTAATTTCTACGATCAGCGTATTGATTTGAAAGTAACGTCAGGTCGCCACTTTGATTCATGGTGGAAGAAAGCATCGAAAGAAGATCCTGAGTTATTGAACTTTGAGCGTGAGATGTTATTCCGTGGCGATGCAAGTCATGTCACTGATCTAGATTATCCAAACTTCTGGCATCAAGGTAACTTGAAGCTAAAACTGAGCTACCAGTTTGAACCGGGTGAAGATAACGATGGTGTCACCGTTCACGTGCCATTGGCTATCTTAAACCAAGTTCAACCTGACGGCTTTGACTGGCAAATTCCAGGTTTACGTCATGAGTTGGTTGTTGCATTAATCAAATCATTACCAAAACCGTTACGTCGTAACTTTGTGCCTGCACCAAACTACGCTGATGCGTTCTTAGCACGTGTTAAGCCAATGGAAGCACCATTGCTAGATTCACTAGAAAAAGAATTGAAGCGTATGAGTGGCGTCACAATTGTGCGTGAAGATTGGAATTTAGATCAGATCCCTGATCACTTGAAGATCACTTATCGTGCTGTTGATCACCGCAATCGTAAGTTACGTGAGAGCAAAGATATCTATGGTCTGAAAGACAACTTAAAAGAGAAGGTTCAAGAAACTTTGTCACAAGTTGCTGATGATGATATTGAGCAAGATGGTTTGAAAACCTGGAGTTTTGGTACGCTACCTGAACGTTACCAACAGAAACGCGGTGGCTTTGAAGTAAAAGCTTATCCTGCGCTGGTGGATAACAAAGATTCTGTTGGTATCAAACTGTTTGAAACTGAAGAGCAGCAAAACAATGCGATGCAGGCGGGTCAACGTCGTTTGATTTTACTTAACGTACCATCGCCAATTAAGTACCTTCATTCAAACTTGCCAAACAAATCGAAGCTAGGTTTGTACTTTAATCCGTATGGTCGTGTACTTGATCTGATTGATGATTGTATTGCTTGTGGTGTTGATAAGCTAATTGAAGAGAAAGGCGGATTAGCATGGCAGCCTGAATCATTTGAAGCGTTGAAAGAGTTTGTTCGTGCTGAGCTTGGTGACACCGTGGTTGATATTGCCAAACAAGTAGAAGAAATCTTAACCACAGCATTTAACATCAGTAAGCGTTTGAAAGGGCGTATTGATTTAAGCATGGCATTTGCGATGTCTGATATCAAAGCACAAATTGAAAGCTTGATCTTCAAAGGTTTTGCAACAGAATGTGGGTGGAAACGTCTGCCTGATATTCTGCGTTACATGCGTGCCATTGAGCGTCGAATGGAAAAACTGCCAATCGATCCAAACAAAGATCGTGTGCATATTCTGAAGATTGAATCAGTAGTTAATGAGTACAAAGAGCTATTGAATAAGATCCCGAAAGGGCAGCCAGTACCTGATAAAGTAAAAGAGATCCGATGGATGATTGAAGAGCTACGTGTTAGTTACTTTGCTCAGCAGTTGGGTACGCCATACCCTGTATCAGACAAGCGTGTACGAAACGCAATTAACGAATGTTGATTTAGTTAATAGCGAAATAATAAAGAGCCGATAATGTACATAACATTATCGGCTTTTTTATGCATAAAAAACAGTATTTATTATGTCATTAATAATTAACATGCAAATTTGTTGAGGTGGTGACAAAAAAATGACACCATATGATATATAAAATAAGTGTGAACTTATTAAATTGTTTTTGTGCCAATTACCATCAGGTGATAATACCACTAGAGCTATATCTATCTGATTTTGTAACTAAACAAGGATTGTTTATTCCATGAAATCTTTTGCGGTCGTTCAAGAAAGTAAAGTATTGTCATTTTCTGGCAATGTTGAATTGAGTAATGAAATGGGTAACAAGGTTGTTACTGAACAGCTCATGTTGTCAGTTGGCGATGTATTAATATTGCCTAATTATGCAAATGTGAGTTTGGAGCAGTCAGATGGAACACAAGTCGTATTTTCTAATGTTAATTCTAATAGTGTAGAAGAAGATCTTCCTGATGAGATAGCCAACCTTCAGGCTTTAATTGCTTCTGGAGAGGATCCAACCCTTATTGCGGAAGCTACTGCAGCTGGTCTTCAAAACATTAGTAATAGTGGTGGTTTTAGTTTTAATAGCATTGAAAGAAACGCAAAAGAAATCATAGCTGAGTCTGGATATGATAGTCGTGATACCAGTCCTCGTCCTCCTGCCTCTCCTTACAATGATGGTAATGATTTTTATAGTCCTTCAAAACCACTAGAGCAGCAATCTCCTCAAGATGACGGTAAATCGAATATATCAATAAACAGCAAGCCTATTATTGTCGATGAAAACGGTGCGCCAGAAGGTGAGAGTATTACGGTAAGCACCGATGAAGAAGTCGCAGTAAGCGGTCAACTGTCCGCGACCGATGCGGATGGTGATAGCTTAACCTTCACGCAAAGTTCTAACCCGACCAATGGTCAAGTGACGGTTAACACTGACGGCACATGGACTTACACACCAAACAATGACTTTAACGGTGATGATAGCTTTAAGGTGGAAGTCAGTGACGGCAACGGCGGTACAGATACTATTACTGTTAATGTGACCGTGAAGCCAATCAATGATGCGCCAGTATTGGTTGATGATAACAATGATCCACTGGGCACAGACATTGGTGTTGAGACTGATGAAGAAGTGGCAGTGAGTGGTCAACTGTCAGCAACCGATGTTGATGGTGATAGCTTAACCTTCACGCAAAGTTCTAACCCGACCAATGGTCAAGTGACGGTTAACACTGACGGTACGTGGACTTACACACCAAACAATGATTTTAACGGTGATGATAGCTTTAACGTTGAAGTCAGTGATGGTAAAGGTGGTACCGACACCATCACCGTGAATGTCAAAGTTAATCCAATCAATGATGCGCCAGTATTGGTTGATGATAACAATGATCCATTAGGCAGTGACATTACTGTTACGACAGATGAAGAAGTCGCAGTGAGCGGTCAACTGTCTGCGACAGATGTTGATGGCGATAACTTAACCTTCTCGCAAAGTTCTAACCCGACCAATGGTCAAGTGACGGTTAATATTGACGGCACGTGGACTTACACCCCTAAGACTAATTTCCACGGTGAAGATAGCTTTAAGGTTGAAGTCAGTGATGGTAAAGGTGGTACCGACACCATCACCGTTAATGTCAAAGTTAATCCAATCAATGATGCGCCAGTATTGGTTGATGACAACAATAATCCACTGGGTAGTGACATTACTGTCACGACTGATGAAGAAGTCGCCGTGAGCGGTCAACTGTCTGCGACAGATGTTGATGGTGATAGCTTAACCTTCACGCAAAGTTCTAACCCGACAAATGGTCAAGTGACGGTTAATACTGACGGCACATGGACTTACACACCAAACAGTGACTTTAATGGTGATGATAGCTTTAAGGTTGAAGTCAGTGACGGCCAAGGTGGCACTGACACCATCACTGTTAATGTAACCGTGAATCCAGTCAATGATGCACCAGTATTGGTTGATGATAACAATGATCCACTGGGCACAGACATTGCCGTCACGACTGATGAAGAAGTCGCAGTGAGCGGTCAACTGTTCGCGACCGATGTTGATGGCGATAGCTTAACCTTCACGCAAAGTTCTAACCCGTCAAATGGTCAAGTGACGGTTAACACTGATGGCACATGGACTTACACACCTAAGACTAATTTCCACGGTGATGATAGCTTTAAGGTTGAAGTCAGTGATGGTAAAGGTGGTACCGACACCATCACCGTGAATATCAAAGTTAATCCAATCAATGATGCGCCAGTATTGGTTGATGACAACAATAATCCACTGGGCAGTGACATTACCGTTACGACCGATGAAGAAGTCGCAGTGAGCGGTCAACTGTCTGCGGCAGATGCAGATGGTGATAGCTTAACCTTCACTTCATCGACGAATCCAACGAACGGTACAGTTACTATCAACACTGATGGCACGTGGACTTACACACCAAACAGCGACTTTAATGGTAGCGACAAATTTGATGTTATCGTCAGAGACGGCAAAGGCGGTACAGATACTATTACTGTTAATGTGACCGTGAATCCAATCAATGATGCGCCAGTATTGGTTGATGACAACAATAATCCACTGGGCAGTGACATTACCGTTACGACCGATGAAGAAGTGGCAGTGAGCGGCAAACTGACCGCGACCGATGTTGATGGTGATAGCTTAACCTTCACGCAAAGTTCTAATCCAACCAATGGCACAGTGACCGTCAATACGGATGGCACATGGACTTACACACCAAACAGTGACTTTAATGGTGATGATAGCTTTAAGGTTGAAGTCAGTGACGGCAACGGCGGCACTGACACCATCACAGTTAATGTGACCGTGAAGCCAATCAATGATGCGCCAGTACTGGTTGATGATAACAATGATCCACTGGGCAGTGACATTACTGTCACGACCGATGAAGAAGTCGCAGTGAGCGGTCAACTGTCCGCAACCGATGTTGACGGCGATAACTTAACCTTCACGCAAAGTTCTAACCCGACAAATGGTCAAGTGACGGTTAACACTGACGGTACGTGGACTTACACACCAAACAATGATTTTAACGGTGATGATAGCTTTAACGTTGAAGTCAGTGATGGTAAAGGTGGTACCGACACCATCACCGTTAATGTCAAAGTTAATCCAATCAATGATGCGCCAGTATTGGTTGATGATAACAATGATCCACTGGGCAGTGACATTACCGTCACGACAGATGAAGAAGTCGCAGTGAGCGGTCAACTGTCCGCGACCGATGTTGACGGTGATAACTTAACCTTCACGCAAAGTTCTAACCCGACCAATGGTCAAGTGACGGTTAACACTGACGGTACGTGGACTTACACACCTAAGACTAATTTCCATGGTGATGATAGCTTTAAGGTTGAAGTCAGTGACGGCAACGGCGGCACTGACACCATCACAGTTAATGTGACCGTGAAGCCAATCAATGATGCGCCAGTACTGGTTGATGATAACAATGATCCACTGGGCAGTGACATTACCGTTACGACCGATGAAGAAGTGGCAGTGAGCGGCAAACTGACCGCGACCGATGTTGATGGTGATAGCTTAACCTTCACGCAAAGTTCTAATCCAACCAATGGCACAGTGACCGTCAATACGGATGGCACATGGACTTACACACCAAACAGTGACTTTAATGGTGATGATAGCTTTAAGGTTGAAGTCAGTGACGGCAACGGCGGCACTGACACCATCACAGTTAATGTAACCGTGAATCCAGTCAATGATGCACCAGTATTGGTTGATGATAACAATGATCCATTAGGCAGTGACATTACTGTCACGACAGATGAAGAAGTCGCCGTGAGCGGTCAACTGTCCGCGACCGATGTTGATGGTGATAGCTTAACCTTCACTTCATCGACCAACCCAACCAATGGCACCGTCGTCGTGAATACTGACGGCACGTGGACTTACACACCAAACAGCGACTTTAATGGTAGCGACAAATTTGATGTTATCGTCAGTGACGGCAAGGGTGGCACCGATACCATCACTGTAAATGTGACCGTGAATCCAATCAATGATGCACCAGTACTGGTTGATGATAACAATGATCCATTAGGCACAGACATTGCCGTCACGACAGATGAAGAAGTGGCAGTGAGCGGCAAACTGTCAGCAACAGATGTTGATGGTGATAGCTTAACCTTCACGCAAAGTTCTAACCCGACCAATGGTCAAGTGACGGTTAACACTGATGGCACGTGGACTTACACACCAAACAATGATTTTAACGGTGATGATAGCTTTAACGTTGAGGTCAGTGACGGCAACGGCGGTACAGATACTATTACTGTTAATGTGACCGTGAATCCAATCAATGATGCGCCAGTATTGGTTGATGACAACAATGATCCACTGGGCAGTGACATTACCGTTACGACTGATGAAGAAGTCGCAGTGAGCGGTCAACTGTCCGCGACCGATGTTGATGGTGATAACTTAACCTTCACGCAAAGTTCTAACCCGACCAATGGCACAGTGACCGTCAATACGGATGGCACGTGGACTTACACACCAAACAATGATTTTAACGGTGAAGATAGCTTTAAGGTTGAAGTCAGTGACGGCAAGGGTGGTACTGACACCATCACTGTTAATGTAACCGTGAATCCAGTCAATGATGCACCAGTATTGGTTGATGATAACAATGATCCATTAGGCAGTGACATAACCGTCACTACTGATGAAGAAGTCGCCGTGAGCGGTCAACTGTCCGCGACCGATGTTGATGGTGATAGCTTAACCTTCGCTTCATCGACGAATCCAACCAATGGCACAGTGACGGTTAACACTGATGGCACGTGGACTTACACACCAAACAATGATTTTAATGGTAGCGACAAATTTGATGTTATCGTCAGTGACGGCAACGGCGGCACCGATACGATCACTGTTAATGTGACTGTGAATCCAGTCAATGATGCACCAGTATTGGTTGATGATAACAATGATCCACTGGGTAGTGACATTACTGTCACGACTGATGAAGAAGTCGCTGTGAGCGGTCAACTGTCCGCGACAGATGTTGATGGTGATAGCTTAATCTTCACTTCATCGACCAATCCAACCAATGGCACCGTCGTCGTGAATACTGACGGTACATGGGAATACACCCCTAAGACTAATTTCCATGGTGATGATAGCTTTAAGGTTGAAGTCAGTGACGGCAACGGTGGCACTGACACCATCACCGTTAATGTGACCGTGAAGCCAATCAATGATGCGCCAGTACTGGTTGATGACAACAATGATCCATTAGGCAGTGATATTACCGTCACGACCGATGAAGAAGTCGCAGTGAGCGGTCAACTGTCCGCGACAGATGTTGATGGTGATAGCTTAACCTTCACGCAAAGTTCTAACCCGACAAATGGTCAAGTGACGGTTAATACTGATGGCACATGGACTTACACACCAAACAGTGACTTTAATGGTGATGATAGCTTTAACGTTGAAGTCAGTGACGGCAACGGCGGCACTGACACCATCACAGTTAATGTGACCGTGAAGCCAATCAATGATGCACCAGTACTGGTTGATGATAACAATGATCCATTAGGTAGTGATATTACCGTCACGACCGATGAAGAAGTGGCAGTGAGCGGTCAACTGTCAGCGACAGATGTTGATGGTGATAGCTTAACCTTCACTTCATCGACCAATCCAACCAATGGCACCGTCGTCGTGAATACTGACGGTACATGGGAATACACCCCTAAGACTAATTTCCATGGTGATGATAGCTTTAAGGTGGAAGTCAGTGACGGTAACGGTGGTACAGATACTATTACTGTAAATGTGACCGTGAATCCAATCAATGATGCGCCAGTACTGGTTGATGATAACAATGATCCATTGGGCAGTGACATAACCGTCACTACTGATGAAGAAGTGGCAGTGAGCGGTCAACTGTCAGCAACAGATGTTGATGGCGATAGCTTAATGTTCACGCAAAGTTCTAACCCGACAAATGGTCAAGTGACGGTTAATACTGACGGCACATGGACTTACACACCAAACAGTGACTTTAACGGTGATGATAGCTTTAATGTAGAAGTCAGTGACGGTAAAGGTGGCACCGATACCATAACCGTGATTATCAAAGTTAATCCAATCAACGATGCGCCAGTATTGGTTGATGATAACAATGATCCATTAGGCAGTGACATTACCGTCACTACCGATGAAGAAGTGGCAGTGAGCGGTCAACTGTCCGCGACCGATGTTGATGGTGATAGCTTAACGTTCACCTCACTAACAAATCCAACCAATGGCACAGTTACCGTCAATACGGATGGCTCATGGGAATACACACCTAAGACTAATTTCCATGGTGAAGATAACTTTAAGGTTGAAGTCAGTGACGGCAAAGGTGGCACTGATACCATCACTGTTAAACTAGACGTTGTTGCTATTGCAGATCCAATTCTTGTCACCGTGAATTTATTAGGTACTCCTGTTTACAATACTGGCGGTAAATATGAAGGTGGAAAGAACTATGTCGATTGGGAAACAGTTGTTAAAGAGTACGGTGATAAAGCAAGAACGTTAACACAGAAGGTTGATACTCCATATGAAAATACATTATCGACTGAAAGTTTAGCTTATAGAGGAATGG
This sequence comes from Photobacterium sp. GB-1, assembly GCF_003026165.1. Classification (NCBI taxonomy): domain Bacteria; kingdom Pseudomonadati; phylum Pseudomonadota; class Gammaproteobacteria; order Vibrionales; family Vibrionaceae; genus Photobacterium; species Photobacterium sp. GB-1. Next base: position 75,109 of record NZ_PYOB01000004.1, read on the forward strand.
AGCTCAGCGATCATATTGTTATTCAATCAACTGGCGATAACATTTTGGTCGGTGAAGATGGGATTATAGGTAATTCAACGATTGATGGTAGCCCAATAACAGGTCTAGTTAACGACACATTAACTGCTGGTGCCGGTAATGATATTTTAATGGGTGAGCAAGGGGATGATTCACTATATGGTGCCGCAGGAGTTGATACAGCAGTATATGCTGGAAATTTCTCTGATTACGATATTACTAAACCTGTCGAAACCTCAGGATCATCGATATTTTTTGAAGTAACAGATAAACGAGTAACAAGTGGCGAAAATGTATATGCACGAGAAGGCTCAGATGATCTCTACGACATTGAACGCCTTCAATTTGCTGATGGCACATACTACTGGGATGGTGATAGCTGGATCAAAGAGCAACCAACTTACACGTATACGTTAGATATTAACGTTATGCTAACGGATACAGATGGTAGCGAGTCAATTAGCCAAATATTATTGTCAGGATTACCTAAAGATACCAAAGTAATTAGCGCGGATGGTACAACCGTTCTCGGTATTGCCAATGCTGCTGGTGAGATTGAACTAACGGGATTATGGCAAAACACGGATACGCAAGTTTCACTTCCTGGTTTACAAATTACCGTACCAGCAGAATCAGCAGATTCAATTGAGTTAACGGTAACGGCTACTGGTAAAGAAAATAGTAGTAGCAGTGAAAATTCTGGCTCTGATAGCGTGTTATTTGATAATAACATTGTCAATGGCTCGGATGTTGATAATGACCTTGTCGGTAGTACCGGTATTGATATTCTTAATGGCTTGCTAGGTAATGATAAACTTTCGAGTGGTGAGGGTAACGATACATTAAATGGCGGTGAGGGCGATGATCTTCTAATTGGTGGTCAAGGCAATGATCTTCTTAATGGCGGGATCGGTGCTGATACATTTACTTGGAGTAAAAGTGAGTCTATTAGCGATATAGATACCATTCGAGATTTTGATTTAGCGGAAGATAAATTAAACCTCAGCGATTTATTAAAAGATGCAACCGCAGAAACGTTAGATGACTTCTTATCGATTAGTCAAAATAATGATGATAGCGTTATTACTATCAAAACTGGGAATGATAAGTCAGTAAACATTATTCTTGAAGATATCGATTCAAACAGCTTGAAAGATAAGCTTGGTGTTATCACCAATAACTTATTAAGTAATGATAATGGTGAAATCATTTTAAATACTCAGATGCTTGATAGTATTTCGATTGATAAGCCAATGACATTACCACCACAGCAAGATGATAATTAAATATGAATAGAGAAAATGGATATTCCTGTTCGTAGTAATAAAAAGTAACAAGGACGTATAATTCATGATATCCACAGCTGAAAATAAGCAGGAATATTGGAGTATTCCTGCTTCATTAAAAACAACGGATGATCCATTATTGGATAGTCTTGTTATTTTGTCTGAATATTATGGAAACCCTTGTTCTGGAGATGCGTTAATTGCAGGGCTTCCTCTTGAAAGTGCTTTAGTCACGCCTGATATATTTCCTCAGGCAGCAGCAAGAGCAGGTTTAACCGCAAAATTATTACGTAAATTGTTGTCAGATATAACGCCGCTTGTTTTGCCTTGTGTTTTACTTTTAAAAGATAAGCAAGCATGTATTTTAAGGGAAATAGATCAAGTAAATAACCTTGCTGTGATTCAATTTTCTGATAATGGTGGCGAATCTGAAATTTCATTAGAAGAGCTAGAAAGTTGCTATACGGGGTATTGCTTCTTTATTAAGAAGCAATACCGAGGTGACCAAAGTGTTGATGTTCATCAACATGTTAGTTACGGTCACTGGTTATGGAATATGATTAAAGAAGCCAGCCCTATTTATCGAGACGTATTAATTGCTTCGATATTAGTGAATGTTTTTGCTTTAATCTCTCCCTTATTTATGATGAATGTGTACGATAAAATTGTACCTAATTTAGCATTTGAATCATTATGGGTTTTAGCCAGCGGTGCTGTCGTTGCTTTTATATTTGATTTTTTAATGCGTCATATTAGAGGGTATTTAATCGATTTAGCTGGGAAGAAAATTGATATTGTTGTTTCATCTCGTTTATTTGAAAAAGTGATTGGAATTCCATTATCAAAACGTCCATCTTCAGTTGGTGGAATGGCAAAACAATTAGGTGAATTTGATAATATTCGTGACATGTTGACGTCAGCAACGATAACGACATTAATTGATTTACCTTTTGCTTTATTATTTTTATTAGTTATTTATTTTGTTGCTGGCGACCTTGCTGTTATTCCATTAATTGCGGGCTTATTAATTATTGGTTATACATTACTGGTTCAACCTAAATTAAAAATAGCCGTTGAGGAGTCTAATAAGTTTTCAGCGTTAAAACATGGACATTTAATTGAAAGTTTAACGGCGATAGAGGCGATTAAATCAAATAGTGCAGAAGGGATGATACAACGGCACTGGCAACAGATGATCGCACATACTGCTAATTGGCAGTTAAAAGTTAAAAAAATCTCTAACTCTGTTTCGTATTTTGCCACCTTTATTACTCAGTTAACGGCTATTGGTGTTGTGGTTTTAGGCGTTTATCGTGTATCAACGGTCGATATATCCATGGGTGGGATTATCGCTGCTGTCATGCTATCAAGTCGTGTTGTTTCTCCTATGGCTCAGTTAGCAAATTTATTAACAAGAGCCAATCAAACGTCAAGTTCTCTGCGTCAATTAGATCAACTGATGCAAGAAGAAAGTGAATTTGAAGACAAAGCACATTTGATCAGTCGCCATAGAATGAAAGGAGCTATTAAGGCAGAAAATGTCCAATTTTCGTATCCGAATCAGAAAAAATGCACGATTGACTCTGCGAACTTTTCAATTAAACCGGATGAGAAAATCGCGATTCTTGGTAAAAATGGTTCAGGTAAAACGTCATTAGCGAAGTTATTAGCGGGGCTATATTGCCCAACAGAAGGAAGTTTACGCTTTGATGGCATTGATCGTGAACAAATTCACCCCGCAGATTTACGAAGAAATATTGGTTACATGCCACAAGATATCACGCTTATTCATGGCACTATTCGTGACAATATTATGTTTGGAACGAGACAAGTCACTGAACATCAGTTGTTGCGTGCAATTCAACTCTCAGGTGTTAGCAGCTTTACGGATAGCGATTCAGAAGGTTTAGATAAACAAGTTGGAGAGTTAGGAAACGCATTATCGAGAGGGCAGCGTCAAGCAGTCGCACTAGCTCAGGCGATATTAAATGATCCTCCAATTTTATTAATGGATGAGCCAACAGCAAGTATGGATGCACATGCAGAGAAGCGTTTTATGCATTCAATGCAGCATGTTGCCATAAATCGAACCTTGCTAATTATCACCCATAAAATGTCATTACTACCGCTTGTGGATCGCATTATCGTCGTTGATAACGGTAAGATCGTTTTAGATGATCAACGTGAAAAAGTATTGAAACAGTTACAGCAAGGTGTATCGGGAGGCCGGAATGAATAAGCCTTTTTCCGACCAAGATCAAGAGATGATGGATGATGTCTACAACGCGATGATGATTGATTCGCCAAGAAAGCATCGTTATATGGTATGGGCACTGTTTTTTATGTTGATATGTTTCTTTATTTGGGCTTTTTTTGCTCAATTGGAACTTGTCACTAGAGGCTCTGGTAAGGTTATTCCATCATCACAAGTACAAGTAATTCAAAGTTACGATGGCGGTCTGTTGCAAGCGCTATACGTGGAAGAAGGAATGACAGTTAAAAAAGGTCAACCCCTTGTACGTATTGATGATACTCGTTTTCGTTCTGATTTAGCTCAGCAAGAAGACGAAGAAGATAGCTTAAACACGAATATTGCCCGTTTTCGGCAAGAACTGAAAAGCATTGTAATTGATGATGATATTAAAGACTGGAAAGAACGGATTAAGATCAATATCGAGCCGCTTGTTTTCTCCCAAGAACTTGCACAAAAAGAGCCTGAACTCATCGCTCGCCAGCAGGATGAATATCAAGGGCGGTTAGAAGAACTTCAAAATCAATTGGCGATCCTTGCTCGTCAAATTGTTCAACAGCAACAGGAAAGTTACGCATTATCATCTCGAATTCGCACCCTGAAAAGTAGCTTAAAACTGATTAATAAAGAATTAGTCATGACAAAGCCTTTAGCGAAAAAGGGCATTGTCTCGGAAGTTGAACTGTTGCAGTTAGAGCGTAAAGTCAATGAAACCAAAGGTGAACTTTCGGCACTTTATGCTGAACAACCGAAGCTAAAAGCCGCTTTAGATGAATCTATTTTAAAGCGACGTGAAGCCGTGTTGAATTATCAAAAAGATGTACGAGCTCAACTTAATGAAATGACAGCCAAACTTTCACGTTTAACCGAAGCGCAGGTTGGCTCGCAGGATAAAGTAGATAAAGCGATATTACATTCACCCGTAAATGGCACAATTAAAAGTATCAATATAACAACCATTGGTGGCGTGGTTAAACCTGGTGAAGCCATATTAGATATCGTACCAACGGAAGATAACTTATTAATTGAAGCAAAGATCCAGCCTAAAGATATTGCATTTTTACATCCTGGGTTACCGGCTGTTGTAAAAGTAACAGCGTATGACTTTACTCGTTACGGCGGGCTTGAAGGCTCTGTTGTGAATATTAGTGCAGATACCTCGCAAGATGAAGAGGGCAATAGTTATTACTTAGTAAAGGTTCGCACAACACACTCACATTTAATGAAATCAGATCAGACACCTTTGCCAATTATTCCCGGTATGTTGACATCTGTTGATGTAATTACAGGAAAAAGAACAGTTTTAGAATACATACTTAACCCGATTTTAAGAGCTAAGGAAATGGCGCTTAGAGAGCGCTAAACCATAAAAATAAGAGAAGGATATTCATTTATGCGTTATGGAATACGCGATTGTATTAAGAAGAGTTTGATTACAACAGCCATTGTTTCATCGTTATATCCAGTGTCAGCCATGAGCCAAACATTAGAGCAAGCTGTTGCGGTTACTTTAGATACTAACCCTCAGTTACAGCAGGCTTTAAGTCAATTTAAAGCCCGAGAGGAGCAAGGTAATCAAGTGTTTGGTGACTATTTACCGACTGTTGATTTGACGGCGAGTTATGGTTTTAAGCAAAGCTCAACTCCTCAGAGTCGATTACAAACAGAAGATATGGTTGATTCAGAATCACCAGAAGTTGGAATTAGTATCCGACAAGTATTATTTAATGGCTTTTTAACAGGACATGAATTATCACGTTTAGATTTTGAAGCTAAAGCGGATCAACTAAAGCTTTTTGCTACAGCGGAAGATATCGCGCTTTCGGTGGCAAAAGTCTACATTAACTACTTAGTAGAAGAGCAGGTAGTTAAGTTAGCAGAAAACAATGTTGAAAAGCATCAGCTTTTGTTTGACCAAATAAAAGAGAAAACAGAATCTGGCTTAGGTTCAAGCGCTGATTTATCTCAAAGTAAAGGGCGTTTAGCACGTGCTAATTCTAATTTAATGTCAGCACAAAATAATCTCGCTGATGCACGAAGTGAATTTATTCGAGTGGTTAATGAATCGCCAGAGAATGTAATTGTGCCAATGGCCGATCAAGACAAACTTCCATCATCATTAGAACAAGCGATTGAAATAGCACAAAAAAATAATCCGATATTGAAATCATCCAACAGTGATATTAATGCAGCGCGTTCAGAGAGAGAGGCTTTAAAATCTAATTATTATCCTGAAGTCACTTTGGAGCTTGGTGGTAAATGGTCAGATGAAAAGTTTGATTATGAAAATGCGCTTGAAGGGGAAGATAAAGAGTTACAGGCAGGGATTCAGTTACGTTATAACCTCTTTAATGGTGGCAAAGACACGTCTCGAGTTCGTGAAGCCGCATACAAAATTGATGAAGCAAAAAGTGTTCATCAAAATACATCACGCGATGTAAGAGATGGAACAACACTCGCTTGGAATGCTAATACCTTTTTGGCTAAGCAACGAGACTTTATCCGTACACATGTTGAGGCTTCGAAAGAAACCCAATCAGCGTATGAGCAGCAATTTAAATTAGGCCAACGTTCATTATTAGACTTGTTAGATTCTGAAAACGAATTGTTTGAAGCGCGAAAAAGTTATTTACGCGCTGAGTTTGATGAGCTTGTTTCACAATACCGCATATTACATGCAACAGGGCAGCTAATCTCATCACTACGTGTAACAACGCCTGAGAACTGGAACAGTGAAGCAACTCGTCAAGGAGAGAGTGAATAATGAAAAAAAACATACTATTAAGTTCGTTAGTCATTATGTCTACAATGATTAGCGGTTGTGCTTCATCCGACGGTTCTGAATCACAAACAACGACACAGCAATACGATCTACGTGACTTAGATGGTGATGGTGTGATTGAAGCACGCGATCAATGCCCAAACAGTGTGCCAGGCTCATTTGTTAATAATGTTGGCTGTGGAAAAGAGAAAGAAATTTCTGAGCGTGTAGAGCTTAAATTAAATTTTGCTAATAATTCAGCCGTTATTAAACCCGTGTATCAGCGTGAAATAGAGGCTATTGCTAATTTTATGCATCAGTACCCTGACTCGTCTGTGACGATTGAAGGGCATTGTAGCAAGAGCGGTAGCTATGAGTTGAATATGGCACTGTCTCAGGCTCGTGCTGAAGCTGTGGTTGATATGTTGAAAGATACATTCTTTATTGACCCTAATCGTCTACAAGCAATAGGTTATGGTTACACCAAGCCTATTGATGATAGTGAAACAGAGATTGCTGCAGAGCGAAATAGACGTGTTATCGCAGCGGTATCAGGCACAGATAAAACAATTGATATGAAGTGGAATATTTATTCGGTAGATGATGAATAAGTGCCACAGATAAACAATTAACGAGCTACAGTAAAAGCCGACAGTGTGAAAGCACTGTCGGCTTATTTATATTCATCGCTTACGAATAGATTTACTCGAAGAGCTTAGTAATATCTGAGTTCGCACGAAGATACCAGTCCGTATTAGTACTACCGCCAGATACAGAGAAACTTTGAAGATCAGGGTAGGCTTCAAGTATGTTTATCCCTTCGCTAGGGTGATCCCATGTCCCATCAACTACGATAGCCCATGGAATACCGTTTGAAGTATGATAGGTATCACAGTTAATACCAGGGCAGTCGCTATCAACATAGGCAGAATCATCATGTTCAGTTGCAAAATAAGCAGTATTTGCCTTACTTGAAACGTCTGTATTTTTCAGATGAATCTCAATTGCACGGCCATCAGTTGCACGCGTACCTTCGCCATGATCAATACCTGGCGTACCAAATAGAAATGGGTTCAAAGGCATGCTGGGAACACTCGATGATGCTAATGGCGTTATGAAAGGTATGCTTGCTTCAAATTGGAATAAATCAGCGGCATCGGAATTACACCCCGTCCATACTCTGTAAAAAGTTCCTAAGAATCCTGAACAGGTTGGGGTCGGTATTTCTGTAAGGAGATTATTTGAAATAATCGCAACCGCATCAGTTGTGCCCGATTCTAATATCTGTTTAGGGTGTAAGGTTGATCCATTAATCACTAACTTAGTTCTGTCCGCATCTACGGCAGAAACGGGAATACCATCAAATTTTATAGCGAAACCATTCGCAAAGTCTGCACCGTATGCTCTTAAATTTCCGTATATATCATAGCGGAGAACTTCACCTACAGAGTTCGTTACTTTATCAACGCGGTAATATATAACGACATCATTAAAGTCGAAATCGCCTTCTTGCGGCCAGTCATCCTCATATGCCAATGTTACCCAAGAGCCTGAGGATGGGTACCAGTTATGGGTAACGGGTTGGGAATCAATAGTTACTTGGTGATCTTCTACTTCACCGTAAGAGGTCCCCCCATAAGATAATAAACCTGCATTTTTGGAAATACGAAAACGAGCCCATATTTGTCCAGTGGCTGCATCGTCAGGCACTCTAATTTTCAGAACATGACTTGCTGGTGTTGTTCCATCTCCAGCGGTTAATAACTCATCATCAATCGCATGTTCTGTTGCCTCATCAAATACACCATTATTATTCCAATCAAACCATGCATTGATAAAACCATTTGCTGAGCCACCAATAGTCACGTTAACTAAACCGTCAGAACCTTGTCTAAAGTTTGCCGGAAACGAAATACCGTCTTCATCAGCAACACTATTGGCATCATCTGAATTCGGTGAAACAAAAGCATCGCCTTCTGTATCAATGTTGGAACCAAAATAATAATTGACGCCTGAAATATTGTAGTGACGAGCGCCGTTAGTAGAAAGGGATGTTTTGTATGTATCAGGAGCATCACCAAAATCTGTATTTTCAGCAACTATGGCAGACGTTGAACACCTAGCGCCATCGTTCAACGTTGAAGTCGGACCATCAGAATAAAAAACGGCATTTGATGTAAAACTCGATAAATCACTTAAATCAATTCTATAAATGGCGCCATCATCGTTACGGCTTAGGTAGAGGAAACCATTTGAATCGAAATACTGCGCACCAAAACCACCGTTTTCTGGAACATTGATCCCACCAATTTCAACAAACGATGCACTATTGGGTGTAGTAAAGTTAGTTATTTCATAAAGCTTTTTATTGTCGCTATCAACAGTAAATAGTCTTCCAGATGAATCGGGATGAAAAGCCATATCATGAAGGTTTAATGTGGCACTACTGGGTGTCATGACGAGAGTAACAGATAAAGTCGTTAGATCTATCTCGTACATACCTACACCCTGTCTGTATATATAATATTTATTATTATAAACGTCACCAGTTGGATAGGGCATGGTGGTGTCAATACCTGTGACGGGAATACTTTCGAAATCAAAAAGCTGATTTATACGGACAATTTCTTCATTATTTACGTCGTATCCGTAAATATAACTGTCTGTTACGTTAAATCCGACAGCATTAACTTGAGATGCCATCGTTTTCGATGGGCGATAAAATCCAGAAGATAAATCCATTTGGTACACTACAGTTGGATTACCTTGAAACAAAAAAGCATTACTAGGGCAGCCACCATTGTCAGTGAATGCATGCGGTATGATGCTGTGGGCCGAGGTTGAAACTAAGGCTAACGAGCATGCTAGTAAAGAGTGTTTTAAACACTTCATATCTTTGCCTCACTCAGTTAAAAATATTAATGGAAGTAATTGAGCCTTTCATCATTGAAAAATTTACAAGTATCAAGCCAATAAATATTTAAAAAAGCAGTCGGGTAATTATATGATTTATCTGTTAATTAAATTTTCGAATAATCTAGTTATGATCTAATAGGGTAAAGAAATCATAATGATTCTAAGATTGAAAATATAAATTAGACATTAATGTATTCATATATATACTTCTAAGTAAAAATAAAATATAAGAATTGTTTCATATTTAACTTATGATCTCTATCATAAGCGATTGCTTTGTTTGTCTAGTAAAAATACAGGAATGCACATTTAATAATTATATGATTTAAATTGCACTCTAATATAAAGTTTAGAATTGGTTAATAGAAGTATCAAGAAAGTAAGATAAAAAGAACGTAGAAAATTGTCGTATAACAGCTTCTTTTTCTAAACAATAACATCATCATCGTATGTGACTTTCAACTAATTGAAAGCATTCAGACTGTTCTGAAGAAAAAACGTTGTTGTAACATCATAAAAAGAAACTAAATATTATTTTTCTGTTGCGCGATCATTCATAGGCTTTCATCATTTATTAAATGGTTTCAATTGGTTGATTGGTTGATTGGTTGATTGGTTGATTGGTTGATTGGTCGATTGATTGGTGTTTTTTATTTTTCCTCTCTTATTTATGTTGAACGAGCGCAATGTAAATAAAAAACAAGCTATGGCGAGCTAAAGTGTAGGCATATCTACGCATCATCAATATTGGAATTGGCAAGGTTTTTAAAATAGTATTCGTAATTAATTTAAATTATTACCCCTAATATTTTGTTATCTCGTTTATAAAGGCTAAGTTATTTATTAAATTAAACATTAAAATATAACTTTGATTACCAGTAGTAAAAAAGTTATATAAAATGTTAAAAAATTAGAATATTTTTCATATGAAAGCACTGGTTACTATATTACTACTTAAAGTGATTAAATACAGGAAATACAAATCACCTGTGTTTATCTAGTTAAAGACGTTTTCTTAATTTTAAATAAAATAACGTGAAGTTCTATTAATTTTTCTACTGTCGGAACGCCATATCCAGTGTCTGATAAGCGTATATGTAATGCGATTTATAAGGGTTTATTAGCATTTATTAAAAATAGATGAAAGCAAATAGTATTAAAGCACTATTAAAATGCTTTTTTTACCGCAAGCTTACTAGAAACCGAAGTGTTTGTATTAACAACATCGTTTACGACTTATTTAACTCGATTGATTTCAGAAGGGACAATGCGGTCAGTGGGGAAGCTGGTAAACCAAAATAAATCTCAGTTGATTGTTGAAGCGGCGGTTTATGATGCCGAAAATAGAGAAATAGGGCGAGGTAGTGGCGTCTTTGTGCATAGTAAACAGCAACTTGTTGATGTAAATGGTTATGGTCTATACGTGGCAAGCCGTTCCTAATGGTTAGGAACGGCTTGTTGTAATTAAAAAATTAATTACGACGTCTGAAGAGCAATAGTGCAAGGCCAAATAGACTCAATAGACCTGTGCTACCGCCGCCGCCGCCGCCGCCGTCATTTCCATTATCTGGTGCTGGTGTCGGTGTTGGTTCTGGCTCTTTGTCTTTCGCACAACTAGCTAGCGTGTCTTCAGGCGTTTTAACGGTAAAATCGAGTTGGTTAGATGAGCCAAGTTTCTCTCCCCATCGTGTACCAAGTTTTAACGTTCTTTCACCATCATCACAAATCGCATCAGTAGGTGCTGGATTGACAAGTTGTAGAGATACCGTTTTTGTGGTTTCGTTCGGTGCAAACTCAACACGCTTTGCCAGCTCTTGATAATCGGTTGCTGGCACAGCGGTGACCGCATCGGAGTAAACCTCAATCGAAGCAGCTTGAGACAAGTCACCATCACGTGTCACCGTGATAACTTTCTCAAATTCTGACGATTGGTTTTCATCCAGAGCAATAGTGACGTTACCAATTTTTGCTAAAGGTGGTACTTGCGCCCAATCTGCCGTTCTCACTTGGCTAATTGTTTCGAGTAATACTTTCGCATTGTTCGCGGTTACTGTACCACACGCTTCGCCACCTCTTGTTACGTTGGGATCCGAATAGAACTCATTCAAATCAAACTGATTGTAATTGAGGTCGGCACTCATGATGGTCGGTTTGCCGCTACAGCGCCATGCGTAGTTGTCATCTTCAAAATGTGATTGTGTGTGCTCGTACTCATGACCTAGACGGTCAACGTGTCCCCACTCGTGCGCAAGCAACGTTGGGAGAGAGCAGGCTTCGTTAAATACGCTGACGGTGTGGTAACTGGTTTGCACACCACACTGACGGTCAGCAAGGTTGCTGTTGATTACAAGTGAGACGACTGAGGCACCGTATTTGCGGCGTATCTCATCAAAATCACCAAATGAAAAACTATCAGCAACTTCTGCCACATTATCGCCTTCCAATTTCATAGGAATGGCGGCAACAATGTTACGGCGGTATTCGATGTTGTTGATGTCGTGAGCTTTATTCGCAATGGCGGTTTGCTGCATCAAATATCGATTTAACTGCTCAGGTTTGATGCTTGGATCGTAAATAACAAGAATGTTACTCAGTGGGCCGTCGTAACCATTTTCAACTTGGGCGTTGTAATTTTGGATTTCATAATTCGGCCAATTTTCAGGAAGATTGTTTGCTGAGAATGGTTGCATTCCTGCGAATGTGGGGGCACTTAATAAAGCCGATAACGACACGATTAATATTTTATTCATTGTTTTCCTTAACAATATAGACTGCAACTTTATAAAGTAATCGAAAAATTCAAGCCTAATTAACAAAATATTAACTTTCAATGAAGTGGCAAAATTTTGCGATGCACTTATCACATTGAGTTAAATACAAATAACAAAAAAGGAGCTAATTAGCCCCTTTTTTAAACTATTACAAATTGGAATTAACGTTCCCAGTATGCTTCTTCTAAACAGTCTTCACGCTCTGGTAGGCCATGAGATAGGCGAGGTGCGTGTTGGATCAATACTTCATAACTAACACGGTTAGAGTACTGGCAAATCTGAGAGAAAGACGAATACGACAAGAAATTCGCAGTGTGTTTCGCAGAATTAGGTACATTAACCTTATGGAAACGGTTAGCAGACATATCGTGTAGAAGTGCAGAAAGCGCAGCATCACCCGCACCGTTTGTGTTTTTGATCTCAACAGGGCCACCAAGGTAAGGGGCAATGTGAGAGTAAACACGAATTGGGTTTTCACATGCACTTTTTGCCATTGGGCGGCTGAATTCGTATTTATTGAATTCTGGGATCTTACCCGGCAGAAGCGGCAGTGATGATTCACGCTTTAATGAATCTTCGGTGTAACCCGCCATGTATAAACCCGCAGGACCGGCAGTACACAAAACCATATCAACCCAATCAAGTGCTTTATCGGCAGCCGTCAGTGGATCTGTTTCACCGGTTAGTGCTTCAGCTTCTTCTTCGTTCATCGCAACACAGGTGACGTGCTCTTTTAGAAACTCAATCCACCATTCGCGCTTATCTTCGATAACGTATTTAGTCCCCATCGTCAGTACGACTGGCACATTATACTTTTTCGCGTATTCGATAGCTTTCAGTGCCGCATCTTTCATTGGATCTGTTGGCTTACCACGAACAAGGTAAGTTGATAGCACCAATGCAGAGGCTTTTTTGAATGCAGATTCAGGAATACTCTCTGGACGAAGTTGGTTCATTTGACCTTCGTTAATCGCGAAAGTACGTTCACCATCTTCACTGATAAGCGTGTAACAACGACCGATAGGGCCATTTACAGGCTGCAGGTAATCTAAATCCATACGGCTAGAGGTGTTACATAAATAGCGGTAGGCGTATGAACCGATTTTTAGATCTTGGCTCATTACACCAAGCAGAATTGACTTATCATCAGCTAATACAGAGTAGTTGTGCAATGTATTACCAATGGTATCGCCAGGGTATTCGTGGCTGATAAGCTTACGATCTTTTAATTCTTTATAAAGCAGTTCAGCTTTATCTTCATCAAGAACGACAGATTGTCCCTTAGTAAGAGCATGTCTGGCTAAGAAGTCATCGTCAACGCGAGCTTCAATATCAACTATGGTTTGACCTACACCAATTAGATGTGATTTTGCTAATGGATTGTCTTGTTGAATTTGAACAATTAATGGATCGCGGGCATTGACAGGAAAGTAATGTTTTGACTTACGTTGACCAGGAAATTTCATGTCTTGATGGCTATGGAATTAAGGGATTTTGATTTATTCTAACATAAAAACGCGACTGGAATCTCATTTCTTTGAAATATCGTGTTTATAGTTGTTCTTTTGCTGTTTTTTTAAACGAGTCAAATAAAGTTAGATAAAAAGAGGCTAATAACTATGCTTTTAAGCTATTTATCAGCGATGTACATCGATTTGTGATAGGCGTGAAATGGTAGCTATATTAGCGATTATGGTAATTTATAAATTAAAAAGTTATAAAAAAGCCACATTAGCAGCTTTTTTACGAGAAAAGGATAGAATCAGTTAAGTCTTTTTAATTCTTCTTGTGCTGATTTACCACCGACAGGGCGGCTAACCGAAATGGAACGGCCTTTTTTCATGCCTTTTTCATAATCATCGGTGAGTGCTTTCATTGCTTCTTGTAGCTGTTTTTTAAACGTTTCACGATCAAGGTTTTCAAATTGTTTATCAATGTAGTTCGCCATACGTTGATCATGGTCATCGTCTGTCGTTAACTCCGGCAGTTTTTCCAATGCACCTTCAAGCCAACCTGCTAGGAAAGAGTTTACACGTCGTGTGACTTCCTGTGTGCTAGTGCCAGAACCGGCAAAACTGTTTCTAAATTGTCCCGTTTGTTGGTTCATTTCACGATATACAACATCAAAAGCAAAAGCAGCGAAAATTGCGCGCTCAGCCATACCGATGAATTCCGCTTTTTTTAAACCTTTATAATTAGTTAGTACACATTCCACGCCAAATCGACGGTTAATACCACGGATAATTTTTAATATCTGTGCGCTTATATCAGTTGGAAGTAAGGTTTGAGATTTTGTTTTGCCCATTTTGATGAATTCAATATCGTCTTTCTCAAGACCATATTTGAGCATGAGGCGATGGGCCATACGAATAGCTTGCGCGGCTTCATTAACGTTAGCCGAGTTACCTAACTCAAGGCATTTTGCTATTTTCTTTAGCGCCTTTCGCTTTTGTTCAGACATTCAACATACTCACGATTTAAAACAGGGCACGTATTTTACCGCTTTAGTTGCTATTACATCAAGCGTAACGGCTATTAATAACGACAATTAATACTAAGAACCTAATCTTTATCATAACAACATACTGTAACGATAATTTCTGTTGATATATTTTTCTTATTATCTGATTACACGAAACGAAAGATTATCGTGTAATCAGATAGTTGATAAGGGTATCAGTGAAGGGGTCTATTTTAATGCCGCCCGTTTAGCACGGCGTTTAATATTTCCTGTTTTGGTCATAAAATCGAACAGTGGCGCAAACAAGTTGGCAAATAAAATAGCGAGCATGATACCTTCGGGATAAGCAGGATTTAGCACGCGAATGAATATGGTCATCACACCAATTAAAATGCCGTATGCCCATTTCCCTTTATTGGTAAATGCGGCAGAAACTGGATCGGTTGCCATAAAGAAAGTACCAAAAGCGACACCTCCAATAACAAAGTGCCAATAGAAGGGCATTGAGAACATGTAATTAGTATTTGAACCAATGGTGTTAAGTAGTAAGGAACTCCCTGCGAGGCCGATGAAAACACCTAGTACAATTCGCCACGATGCGATTCGCATAAAGATTAAGATGACGCCTGTTAGCGCGATAAATAGGGTTGAGACTTCCCCCATTGAACCGGGAATATTACCAATGAAAGCATCAAACCATGAGATAGGTTGCCCCGTCATATTATTCGTCAGTGCATTTTGTCCACCTTCATACCACTGACTGAGTGGTGTCGCCCCTGAATAACCATCTGCTGCAACCCAAACAGCGCCTCCAGACATATTTGCAGGGTAGGCGAAGTATAAAAAAGCACGACCAGCGAGTGCTGGATTTAAGAAGTTTCGACCCGTACCACCAAAGATCTCTTTTGCGACAACAATACCAAAGGTAATACCTAGCGCCGCTTGCCAAAGTGGAATAGTCGGAGGAAGAATAAGCGCAAATAAAATTGAGGTGACGAAGAAGCCTTCATTCACTTCATGCCGCCGAATAATGGCAAACAATACTTCCCAGAATCCACCAACAATAAATACAGTCAGGTAAACAGGGAAAAAGTAGCTAGCACCAACTAAGAGATCGCTGATCCAACTTGAATGCTGAACGGCGTCAAGAGAACCCCATATCCAGCTAAGTCGCCATGAGGAATCCAATGCTTGTTGCGCCGCTGTCGCATCAAGTCCATATAATAACGCATGACTAGATTGTTGCCCTATGTTGTACATACCCCAAATCATGGCGGGAAAAACAGCTAACCAAACCATGATCATAATGCGTTTTAAATCAATGCTATCTCTAACATGAGTAATACCTTTGTTGACCTGTCCAGGGGTATAGAAAATAGTTTCAACCGCCTCAAACAAGGGATAAAAGGTTTGGTATTGTCCACCAGGTTTGAACTTTGGTGATAGCTTATCTAAATAACGTTTAAGACTCATAACACACCCTCCTATGATGTATTACGAGCGATCGCTAAAATAGATCGCTTTTTGAGCAAGTAAACGCCTTTCTTTATATCTAACACCTCTATATCTAATGAAAGATAAAATCAGATTAGCCATAAACAGCGACTTTAAGTATAAATAGCCATACAAGGTTGAGATCATGTCAACTTCAACGATTACCACAACAATGAGTACTCCCATATGACGACCGATTATGTGTCGATTGATGTGCCTTTTGAGTTTCGTCATACCTGTTGGTTTTGTGGCGAACCTTATTATGAAAGCCATGCGTTTATGGCAAAGCCTAATTATGATGGCCAATCTGCACCTATCATGGTGCCTTGTTGCCAAGAGTGCTTTGGTTTTACGAAAGAAATTAAAGCAAGTGGCCTTGATATTTTACGCGATAAAGTAAAAGAGAAACTGCATAAGAAGTATCAAAAGCATTTACAGATTGGTGTTAATTGGACTAAGCAAGAGCTTGAAGAGTGTGAATTTGAAGGCAAAGCACTTGAAGGTTTTCGTGAAAGCGCATGGGCAATGTTTGAAATTGCCAAAGAGCGAGTCAATTACCGTGGATGGGCGGTAAGTATTGATGGTATTCCTGTTGAAGGGCTAACAACAGCGTTCCAGTTTGAATTTGATGGCATTGTATATACAAGTTTAAATCATGCCGTGATCCAGCTGGCGACGGCATATGCGATCCCACAACCCTATTTGGAACAGGTCATTGAGTTAGTCGGACGCGATAAAATGGCGTATGCCTTACGTTTTTGTAAAACAAGCTACGGTTATTCAAGTGCTGAAATTGCGGCAAGTTTAGCGAGTTTACGAGCATTGTTAGCGGAAGAAAAAGCCAACAAGCAGATTGAATCTAGCAGTACTTGTTGTAAAAACAAAAAAGTCGCTATTTCGGAGATCAAAGAGCTGATCTTACATCGAACGATGATTTCACCTTATGCCATTCAATGGGCGCTAGAGCATGGTGCAACCACCTTGCAATTATTAGCAGAACAAGAAGAGGCGTTTTTTGAGCATTTTAATAAAGAATCTGAATTAACAGCCTTTACGTATTTTAATGGCTTACAGATTTACCTTGAGCAGCGAGAGATTGATCCTGAGTGGGTCGTTAATTCTGATCCAAATAAGCAGCTATTTGAATCTTAACTGAGTAAATGATTTCCCATCAAAGTGCTGTAATGGTGAGAGGGCATTGTTGCGCTCTTAAACCTATCTGAACAACGGTGTATAGCATGTAAAAAAACTATACACCGTTTATATTTGAGGTGATCTTTAGCACTCGATATAAACACAAGAGTGCAATTAAAATAACCTAATCAACTAGCTTTGTGTTATTTCGTGCATTAAATTGTCGATTTGGAGAACTACTTTTTTACTTGCTTCTTCCATAGCGTTTATTGCCGTTACTACTTCTGACATATTGCCCGATTTCGCTTGGCACATCGCTTCACGACCCATTTCATGAACCGCTTTATGAGGCTCTTCCATTAATGCATAGCTTCTTAAATGGCTAAATGCTTTACCTTCACCATGGTAGTACCATTGACCTAAACGACACTCCGAGTGGCTATTAATAACTTCATTAAATGCACCACGCTGCAGGAAGCTGTAAATATTATTTTTCCAGATGGCATGATCAAGTTTTACCGTATCTAAAAAAGCACGCGTTGATGCAATATGAATAACACGCTGCATATGTTCAGATTGGCCAACCACTTCATTAACAATGGTACCGATTTGAGCAGAAGAAGCTGATACTTCTTCAGCACAGGACTGGTTTTCATCAATCGATGATTTTATCTCATTCACTTGCGTAAGTACTTGGCTAACAAGAGTGTCAATCTGCTCGCTGGCTTCGCTTGCTTTGCCTGCTAAATTTCTAACTTCATCGGCTACAACCGCAAAACCACGCCCAGCTTCACCCGCACGAGCAGCTTCAATAGCGGCATTGAGGGCTAACAAATTCGTTTGGTCAGAAATTTCTTTAATCGTTGATACAAGGTGAGAAATAGAAGTGGCGGTGGTATCGAGTATTTTTACAGAGTCTGTACTTTGAGTGGCCTGAGAGCTGATGTTAACCGCACGAGTATCAAGGCGTGAAAGTGCCTGATGGGTTTGTGCAAACATTTCGTCTAGTTGTTGTAGCTGATGGTTTTCGTGTTCCATAGATTGAGCACTTTCAACCATCTCATTACGGATCGTTGTAAGCATGTCGCCACCTTTTAAACTGCACGACAATAACTCATCACTTTTATGGTTATCCTGCTTAGCCGATTGAACTAATTGTTGAGTTTGTTGAAGTTTTTCTTCTAAGGCGGTGATATCAGCTTGATACTTTTCTTTAAGGTCTGCTAACTCTTGCTTTAGCGCTTTATTTTCTGTTTCTATTCGTTTTCGTCCAAACATTGTTATCAAACCTTTATTTATACAGCCGTGAAATACAATCGATCTTCCATAGTGAAAGTAATACTGAGTATTAATAATATTATCTGAGAAATACGGCACTTATACCGTGACTTGTTACAAATATTTAAAGATTGTGAATAAAAAACGAAATGATAAGTTGTTACCCGTTAATAATCAAATAAGTGGTTGTAAAGGCTTTATAAGTAGAACAAGTGAAACATCTTCATAAACCATTTAGCGAAGACTGGCTAATAAAATCCCTATATTATTATGTGTTAGTGAGTTTTATTTAAAATTAAGAAATTCAATACTCTGAACTTTCAAGACGAAAGGGAGTGGTGTTTTATCAGCAATTAAAAAGCCAATTTGTTTGATATCTTGTGCGACAAGTTCGGGCGCGCCAATCAGTAACCTTCCTCTAAACACAGCTTTAAAGTCATTAAAGTTAAAAGTTTTGCTTTGTTGTTGCCCTTTAATCGTTTCGAATTCATGTTTGTAGTTAATAGGGTAACCATCTTTCCTCGTCGTAAACCGTAATTGATATGTTCTACCATCACCAATATAAGTCAGATTCACAGCGTTAATGTTATTAGTTAATGGTGCTACTGTTCTATTTACCGAGCTAAATCCGCCATTGTTATCTAATGATAGCTCACCAGTAAATTGACTTACGCTGCCATCATAGGTGAATTGCCCAGTAGAAATACCACCCATCACGTTGTCGTTTACGGCAGACCAACGTTCGTATTCTTTCGGACTGGTAAAATCCATCATTTTTAATTCTGAACTCCATGCTTTAGAAGAAATAATCGTGGCGATAGTGATGATAATAGATAATAAATTCATACTAACACCTATTTGACCGTTTGCGTGTTATTGGCAATCAGTGATAAACAACGCTTAGTGAAGTCTACATAGTTTGCATGTTTCTCGTATTCAACTTTTAGCGAACCATGAAACATCAATGTGACCGTTACATCTCGAAAATTTAGCCAGCAGGTGTAACCGTCATAGTCATGCCATGCGTATATATCTTCCAACAAGTATTTGCTATCTAGGGGGGTACCGATTGAGCGAATATGATCAAATACTCTAAGAAATTCTTTAATAGTAAGTTGACTTTCCATTTATCACTCCAACAATGTAGATATTAACTGAGTGTAGTTATCTTATTAAAAGAGTTACGATTTAATCATATGCATTGATCACCTAATGCATCATTACCATTTTAATAACATATGAGTGAGGGTGTTATTGTGATAGGTTCTCATTTATCACTGTTTCTAACGCAACGGCAGAGGCCATATGATTTACACAACAACGGAAACAATATCTGGACGTGAAATAGAGTCCTTGCTGGGCGTGGTCACTGGAAGTGTTGTTCAGTCAAAACATGTCGGCAGAGATATTATGGCAAGCTTAAAGAGCATTGTGGGTGGCGAATTGAAAGGGTATACAGAAATGCTAATGGAAGCACGCGCGCTTGCGACAGAGCGTCTAATTGCAGAAGCTGATAAACTTGGTGCTGATGCTATTGTTGGCGTGAGATATACCACTAGCTCTGTCACTGATGCCGCATCTGAAATTATGGCTTTTGGTACAGCCGTTAAATTAAAATAGTGTTATCTGTTGTGATGCAGTAATTCATTTGAATCTTACGGTAAGAATGTATAGTTTCTGTATGCGATACATTAAAAAGCCCGTCACAAGTACGGGCTTTTCATGCATCGCTAAAATCGATTACTGGTTGTAGCGTGACCAAACCATGGTGTTGCCATCCTTATCAAATGCTAACACGTCATAGGCGTCTTTTTGATCGCCATATTCCATACCAGGTGAACCCATTGGCATACCACCTACAGCAAGGCCAATCATACGCTCAGGCTTACTTTCTAAGAAACGCTTAATTTCAGTTGCTGGAATATGTCCTTCAAAAGTGTAACCTTCAATTTGTGCAGTGTGGCATGACGCATATTCAGGACGTAAACCTAATTTAATTTTAATAGGCGTTAAGTTTTCTTCGTACACCATATCTAATTTAAAGCCATTGTCTTCCATGTGCTTAACCCATTCTTTACAACAACCACAGTAAGGTGACTGGTAGTTAGTGCCAGTAATAGGTGTACTTGCTTGAGCCAATGAGGTAACAAATAAGCATGTAGCAGCAAAGATATGTGAAATTTTCATCTGTAAGTCCTTCAAGTTGCGCGAATATTGTCGCGCTAAATAACAAAATAAAGTGGTGGCAAATGCCGATTAGTTATTTCGTTAAACGAGAGGAGGCCTTAGTTGTGCTTCACTAAAATAAATAGGTGCGTGTGTTTGACTTGCATATAATTGCACGTCATTAACAACTGCAGAAAACGCAAACAAAGTTAACAGTGCTGCTTGTGTTTGTTTGCTCTTGCAATCATCGTCATTACAGCATGATGATTTTTCTTTAACAGTATCGTTGTGAGCCAGTGATATATCATCGATATCGCTCATTCCACAAGAGGAAAGCGTCGTGATGTTCGTTGACAACATAGGCATAATTTCATCGCAGCATTGATCTGGATGGGCTGCTTCTTTTAATGGTGTTGTCATTTGAAGGCAGTGTGTTTGAGGTATTTGATCAAAGCTAATGGTGCGTGCAATCACAGCGTTAGTAAAAACACTGAAAATGATAAAGAGTGTGAGGATTGAACGACGACACAACGTGATCATATAAAAGCAGCATTCCTTACATAACATTAGCTTATAAATATTAATTATTAACAAGTATATATGAACATCATGTAAGTACAATAACGAGGTTGTAACGAGCTGTGTTATCGAAGCAGAGCTTAACGCGGTTTTGACATTAATACCTAGTAATTAGGCGTAAACTATTCTAACTAGAGGAAATGACTCTATTTTAAAATAAAAATGCGCTGTTAGGGCTAATTATGTTGTATACAGAAAAAGATCGTCAAATTTTGCATGACACATGGATGAGTTACAAAGCAAAAATGCGTATAACTCAGATTGAAATGGCTAAAAAGCTAGGCTTAACCCAGTTGGAGTTTTCAGATATTTTACGGGGATCTAAACCGATTGAGCAACAGTTCGTCAATGAGTTTTGTCGTCTATTAAATGTTGACCCTATCTTGATTTTACCGTCACTGCGAGAGCAAATGGCTTCAGGACAAAGCGCTAATTCATCTATTAAAAATACGTTTATTTTTGATGGTGAAATTACTAACGTAACGTATTCGGGCAATCAATTGATTGTTGAATACGAACACAAAGCGACACCTGTACAGTAAATTAATATTGTGTGGATGTAAAAGAGGGCTCTTGCGAGCCCTTTTTATTATTTCTCAGAATCTACTCGCCATTCGGGTATAAATAAATATAACACTGCTGCAGATAAGATGGAGCCCATTACGTCTGATGGGAAATGCATACCTAGCCATAAACGGCTAATACCCACACCCACGGCCCATGTTACAAGTCCACCAGCTAATAAATAGTGGCGAGTACGTAGTAAAAAGCCGCCCCAAAACAGAACGCAAATTGCAGCAAAGATTGTGTGTCCTGATGGAAATGAATAGTTTGTTTCAGCTTCCCAACTACGAATGCGCCATTTACTAATATAGGTAGATGCTTTTTTAACAACGTTTTTTCTTTCGCTTTTATTCAGCTGATAAAAGTTTTCAGGTGATGTGACTAAGTTTAAACGCTGTAGTTCATAGGTATAAGGACGAGGGATCGCGGTTTCATGCTTTAAGATTGTTTTCGCGCCAAAACTTAGTACCAACAAAATAGCAAATTGAATCCACAACTTAATGATTTGTTTTTTAGGTAAACGGAAAAATACCGGTAATAAACACAGCAATACGGTTGTGATAAGGAAGAAGGGTTTACCTGCCGTATCCGTTAATAAAGAAAATGATAAGCCAGCCGCATTATTAATGGGATCGCTTAACAGAGGTACTGGGAATATAGAGATAGCAATGAAAAGTGCTAATGCAAAAAAAGCTAATGCTAGATAGTTAACAAGTTTTTGAGAGATAAAAGACATCATGGTTAAAGTCAATCAGTAATAGGGTATGAGTAGGTTGACATCAAATTCTAAAGAAAGTGCCATAGAAATGATATTTTATTTTCACAAAGACGGCCAAATTTTGCGGCAAAGAGAATGTGTAATGCTATATAGCTATGATTATTTGCTATTGATTCTTTTCATGTTAAACGTGAAAAACTGGAGAATTTATAAAACTGTGATGTCTATCACTCATAATTGTGCTTTTAGAAGCAAACATTAAGAATCCTTAATCTTTTGCTTAATTCCAATTAAGAATCAATGCGTATCATTAAGTTATTAAAACAATTTACTTTAATTTTAACTTTTAACTTTTAACGTGGAGAAGAGGATGAGCATTCTCGGACATTTCCAAAAGCTAGGAAACGCAATTATGTTTCCTATTGCAGTTTTACCGATTGCCGGTATTTTGCTGCGTATTGGACAACCTGATCTATTAAATATTCCTTTTATTGCAGCGGGTGGTCAGGCTGTATTTACCAATCTTGCATTACTTTTCGCAATGGGTGTGGGGGCCGGATTTTCGAAAGATAATTCAGCAGCAGCAGCGATTGCATCTGCCGTAGGTTATTTCATCCTGATGGCGGCACTTAAAACGTTAAACCCAGATGTTGATCCAGGTGTTGCTGGCGGTATCATTATTGGTGTTTGCGCCGGTCTTCTATATAACCGCTTCCATGCAATCAAATTACCTGAGTTCTTAGGCTTCTTTGGCGGAAAGCGTTTTGTGCCTATAGTAACGGGTTTAGTTGCTTTAGTACTTGCTTACGCATTCAGCATTATTTGGCCTCCAATTCAAGATGGTATTAACCATCTTGGTCAATGGATCCTAACAAGTGGCGTACCTGGTGAGTTCGTTTACGGTGTTGCTAACCGTCTATTAATTCCACTTGGTTTACACCATATCTTAAACAGCATGGTTTGGTTTGTATTCGGTAGCTACACAGCTGCGGATGGCCATGTAGTAACAGGTGAAATCTCTCGCTTCTTTGCTGGTGACCCAACAGCAGGACGCATCCTAAGTGGTTTCTTCCCAGTTGTTATGTTTGGTTTGCCAAGTGCTGCGCTTGCATTCTATGTAACAGCGAAGAAAGAAAACAAGAAAGTGGTTGGTGGTATGTTGTTAAGTGTTGCACTAACTGCATTCTTAACTGGTATCACAGAGCCAATCGAATTCATGTTCATGTTCCTAGCTCCAGCATTATACCTAGTACACGCTATTTTAATGGGTGTGAGTATTGTTGTGGCGTCTTACCTGAATATCCACATGGCATTTAGCTTCTCTTCAGGCTTAATTGATTACATCTTGAACTACAACGCACCTGCTGCGCACAACTCATGGGAAATTATCCCAATGGGTCTTGTGGTAGGCGCAATCTACTTCGTAATCTTCGTTACTGTAATTAAGATGTTTAATCTTAAAACACCAGGTCGTGAAGATACGCCGGCTGAAAACTCTAACCCAGAAGACGATGCTGCAAGCAAAGCAGATTTAGCAAAAGCTTACCTAGCAGCATTAGGTGGTAAAGATAACTTAACTGATATTTCAGCTTGTATCACACGCTTACGCTTAGGTATTGTTGATCGTTCAGTTATCGATGACACAAAACTTAAACAACTTGGTGCTAAAGGTGTAGTAAATGTAGGTTCTAATAACCTTCAAGTCATCCTTGGCCCCCAAGCTGAAATTATTGCTAACCAGATGAAGTCACTTTAAGACGTTAGCATTAAGAAATTCGTGATTTCATAATTCCCCCTATGATCACGTTAAGCGGCCTACCTTTTGGTAGGCCGTTTTTTTGTCTTTAAAAAGTAAAGCCATGATCCTGTTACCTGAAAATTATATCTCTTATGTATATAATGCGAAAATAAGCGGTGAGAAGAAATGATTAGGTATTAAATGAAAGTTCTCGTTATTGAAGATGATGTCACTACGCGTGAATTTATTGCGCAAGGATTGCGAGAGCATGGCTTTGTGGTTGATGAAGCAGAGGATGGTCATCAAGGATTAATGATGGCAACAAGTTGTGAGTATCAACTGATTATTTTAGATCGAATGTTACCGATACTTGATGGTTTAAAAGTACTTGCAGCATTACGAGCAACAGAAAATGAAACCCCCATCTTAATCTTAAGTGCCATGGATAGTGTAGAAGACCGTGTAGCTGGTTTAACGGCAGGCAGTGATGATTATTTAACGAAACCTTTTGCTTTAGCTGAGCTAATTGCTCGTGCCAATATATTAGTGAAGCGCCATCAGTCTAGTGTGAATATTTCATCTGAATATAGCTATGACGATTTACGACTTGATATTAAATCTCATCGGGTATGGCGCGGATCTCGCGTATTAAATTTGCAGCAAAAAGAGTTCTTACTTCTGCAATATTTAATGGAGCATGCTGAAAGTGTGGTTTCGCGTATGAGCTTATTTGAGTCGGTATGGAGCTACCACTTCGATCCTAAAACCAATGTTATCGATGTACATATCGCAAACTTACGAAAAAAATTAGAAGAAGGTGGTGAGCCCAGTTTGATCCATACCGTACGAGGTGCAGGTTATGTCTTACGCAGGCTCTGATCGGTTATCGCGTTCGAGTATTCTTAAAGTTCTACTCTATTTTATTTGTTGTGTTGCTATTATATTTATACTGTTTATTAACCAAGTTTATGTTAATTCAGAAACTATTTACAATAAACAGTTAACAAAAGAGTTAAATATTGAAATGACATTGTTTGAGCGTATGGTTCAAAAAGGTCATATTAATGCGATTCCTGATCTTGTTAAAGAGCATCAGCAAATCCAAAATGAGCTTGAATATAGGATTATCAACAGACCAGAGATGAATACTACGCTATCGTATCCAGCAGTATTATCAGATACCGAGCTTAGTGTTAATCACCTTCAAAAGACATTAAATTTACCTAATAATAAGATGCTTATTATTAGTGTTAATCCTGAAATAATGCGCTCATACCGAGAAAACATGACACCAATGTTAGTTTCAGGCATTGTGGTTCCCGTGATTTTGATGCTTGCGGGCGCTCTATTATTTGCAATTTCTATTTTAAGGAAATTAGAGCGTGTTAACCATGGTATGAACCGAGTTAGCCTTGGCGAAAAAGGGGTGAAACTCCCAGTCAGTAAAAATGATGATGAATTTGATGTACTGACTATCCACCTTAATTTTCTTATTGAACAAGTCGAGAAAAAAGAAGAGTCATTAAAGGAACTCTCGGTTGGTATGGCGCACGATTTGCGTACACCAATTGCAAGAATGAAACTTCGGCTTGAAAGCTTACTCGAAAAAGATACGACACCGTTTACCAAAGACTTAGAAGCTTGCCATGATGATTTGGAAGTACTCCTTAGCATGTTCAATGGGATGTTGGAAATTTCTCATATCAACACGGGGAAACATAAAATTGATAAGCAATGGGTAAGTCTATCTCAAGTTTGCCAAGATGTTGTTGATTTTCTATTGCCTATTTCGGATGAAAAGAAACAAGTTTTATCATTTCGTGAGGACGAGCCATACCATGTAAAAGGTGAACCTAGTTTACTCTTTCGTGCCATTTATAATGTGGTTGAAAACGCGATTAAATATACACCTGATGAAGGAAGTATTGATGTTGTCGTCGATCATTTTGGTGTGGTAGTGATTGATAATGGAATTGGCGTATCCGATGAAGATAAAGGACGCATTAAAGAGCCGATGTACCGTGCTGATAAAAGCAGGACGCATCAAGGTTTTGGTTTAGGATTATCGCTTGTTGAAGCGGTGATGAAACGTCATGGTGGCGATTTGGTGTTTAGTGATAATAATCCTGGTTTACGAGCACGATTATATTTTCCTTTAAAACATGATCATAGAATAAATGATCATTAAGAAAAAGCCCGCTAATGGCGGGCTTTTTGAAATACAAAATATGATTTCTTCTGTTTAAACTTTTTCTGTTTGAAGATTATTGTAGTGTTCTTTTTTTGCGTTGAAACGAGAAACCAAATCATCGATACCATCTTGGCAATAAGGCTTTAAGCCACTCATCAGCATACGCTTACGCCCAGTACCCACAATCTCTCCATTTTCTTTAAAACAGAAATTCAGCGTTACGCTGCCACGTTTGCCATCAACATCAATATTTGAACTTGTTAGCTCTACATGGGGTGCTGTTAAATCTAGTCGGCAGAACTCAAGTTCCATGCTTTCGTAAATAACTAATGGTCGAGCAGGGTTGATCATCATGTCTTTAGATTTCATCAAAGGCACCATGATATGAGGAAAATTCATTCCTGAAAATTGAACGTAACTTTTAGTTATTTGAGCAATTAAATCTTGGTTATGGGTAATTTCACCAGAACGTGCAAGATGAAGAAATTCCTTACCTTTGCTATCGATTAATGATAAATCGGTATCGGATTCGGCTAAAATACTCAGTTCTGTACTCTCATTTATCATACCTGCAAACGTCACACGCATTTTTTGGCTGATACCAACATTGGCAAGTAAGACAGAAAAAAGTAGATCACCAGGAACACAAAAGCGCTTATTATCTGGATCGTGAATAGGGTTGAAGTCACCCGCAATTCGTTTTGCAAAATCACTTGCTTGTTCACGAGTAAAAGAAAACTGACCACTTTTATCTGAATAGTATGTATCTAAAAACATGTTACGTATGAATACCTAAAATAGAGACTGCGCCTATTCTACAACATAAAATGTTGTGTAATGGTCTAGCCAGATGAAAAACGAGTTGTTCTTAACTTATGTGTAAATGCAAGTGCTTCTATTCACCATTGATATTCAATGATTGTGAATAGTATACAATGCCATATTTGTTCTAGTTTAATTATATAGAAATGTTTACAGTATTTTATGAAAATTTCAATAAAACATATAATCTTGATTGCATAATATACTTAACCGCTATTTTTTTAATGTTTTACCCAGTAAATCTATGATTGTCGTGTATATCGATAAATTATTCGGTATTATCATTTATCTAGAGAATAAAGAAACCTTTTGTTACAACTTAACATATAACGAAAGGTTTGTGTCGACTTCTAACGTGTAGAAGATGGGAAATAAAAAGGTAGCATGGAAGCTACATATAAAAATAAAAAAGCCAAGATACTTTAAGTAGCTTGGCTTTTTTATCATGGAGAGCTGAAACGTTACATGCGTATATCTAATGGAATGATGGTAACCTTATCACCGATTTCTGCATTTACTTGCTCTGGTGCTATTTCAATTAAGCAATTTGCTTCGCTCATCGAACGAAGTATGCCAGAACCTTGCGAGCCTGTACTTTTCACCACTAAACGGCCATTAGCATCAAAACTCGAAATACCGCGAGTATACTCAGTACGTCCTAGACGAGAGCGAAGTTTTTCAATCGCGATAGCTTGATGCGTTTTCGGCTGCCAATTGATAATGCCTTGCTGTTTTCTAATTGCTGGTTCAACAAATTGTAAGAACGCAACTATTACCGCGACAGGATTACCCGGTAGGCCAAAGAATGGCACGTTACCAATGGTTCCAAAAGCAAGCGGACGACCTGGACGCATATTAATACGCCAAAAGTTAATTCGACCTAACTTCTCTAACACGCTTTTTATATAGTCCGCATCGCCGACAGATACACCACCAGAAGATAAGATCAAATCAGCTTTCGTGCTCGCTTGTATTAACGTTTTTTCAAGCGATGCTTCGTTATCATCAATAATACCGAGATCAACGACTTCACAGCCTAAGTGAGTGAGTAGGGCATATAATGTATAGCGGTTTGAGTCATAGATGCAGTTTTGTTTCTGTGCGTCACCCGGTTGCTGAACTTCATCACCGGTAGAAAAAATTGCAACCCGGATAGGTTTGTTGATTATGATTTTATCAATACCCAGTGACGCTACCATACCAAGCTCTGGCGCTGTGATGGTTGTTCCTGCAGCAACGGCAATTTGACCTAATGCCAGATCTTCACCTGCTTGACGTACGTTTTGACCAGCTTTAATGTTACCCATTGCTTTATCAAACGTGACCGTGTCACCTTTTTGGGTTGCTTGTTCACGCATAATGACGGTATCCGCACCTTGCGGAATAGGTGCGCCTGTCATGATACGAACAGCTTCACCATGATGTAGTGGCTCATCGTAACTATGACCAGCAAGTACTTGACCAACAACCTGATAGCTGTCACGCCCTATATCATCACCAGCAATAGCATAACCATCCATTGCAGAATTAGTATGTTGGGGGACATTGACTGGCGATAAAATATCTTGTGCGACAATTTGCCCTAGCGCTTGATGTAGACTCACAGATTCGCTGATATGTAATGGCTTAATCTGTTCAAGAATTTTTTCTCGACCTTGAGTAACCGATAACATACCTGCTGGATTGATATCGCTACAGCTTAATGTTTGCGCTTCAGTGAACGCACTGTTTTTCACGTAATCAATAACAAAGTCAGTCAGTTGATCAAGATTATTGATATCCATTTGTGGCAGTGTACTTTCAGCAGGGATGTTCGCAGCGATAGCAATAATGTTGTTATCTTCTGGGTGTAGCCAAGGTTTGCCGACTTCTTTGCGGTGTAATTCAATCTTAGGGAAATCGAGCTTTTTAAAACCTTCCACCAAAATGAGATCTAATTGGGTTTGATCTAGTTGGCTGAGTAAATAGGGAAGTTGTGCTTCTTCTTCTGGTGTTTCTGTCACCAGTGCGCGACGGTAGCGAGAAGAAATCAACATTTGGCTTGCGCCTGCTTTACGAAGGCGGTAGCTGTCTTTGCCTTCTTGGTCGATATCAAAATTATGGTGAGCGTGTTTTACCACAGCTACACGAAGTCCTCGCTCTACAAGTTTAGGCAACATTGCTTCAAGTAAAGTGGTTTTACCTGTACCGCTAAATGCAGCGAAACCAAGTAGCGGTAAAGAAGCGTTAATTTGACTCATGTAGCACTCCAAATTGAGAGAGTTCTTCAGGGGTATTAAGGTTTACAAAAGCATCGGCTTGATCACTAAAATCAACCGTGATCATATTACATTGACGGTAAAGCAGAATGATTTTTCTATCACCATTAGCGAGAAAGGCTTCAAGCTTAGGTAAAATGCGGCGGTGAACAAGTGTGACTACCGGTTGAATATGCTCACCATTATGAGCAACAGCAATATCGGTTTCTTCTGTACAAGCGTTTGCCATTCTTGCGACTAAATCATGTGGAAGCTGTGGGCAATCACAAGGCACAAAACCGATCCAGTCGTTATCGATATGAGAAAGTGCGGCATGCATCCCCCCCAAAGGGCCGGGGTAGTCTTTAATGGTATCCCCAAAGACTTCACCAAATTCAGCATAACGTTCATGGTTGCGGTTTGCATTGATGGTGACATGTGATGTTTGTGGGCGCAGCGTATCGATAACATGTTGAATTAATGGCTTATCAGCCAATTTAATTAAACCTTTATCATTGCCTCCCATGCGACTGGCTTGTCCACCAGCCAAAATAACCCACTGAGTTTGCTCAGGCGTAGGCATAGTTATCCTTATCTTTTTTAACAAGCTGCAAATCTGCACGCTCAATTAATTTTGTATCATTGATTGTCCACTGGCGACGACATAAGTCGGTTAGCTCATTATGTTGGTGGCTAGTGATGACAAGGCTAGAGCCTCGCTCTAATAAATCTTTTGCTAATACAACTTGTCGGCTGATGGATTCTTTATCCATACTTGCACTGGATTCGTCCATCAATAATACACTTGGTTTTAATACCCATGCACGTGCCATTGCTACACGTTGTCGTTCGCCGCCCGATAATACCGAGACATGTTCATCGGCAAGGGTTTCTAAGCCAACCATTCTTAAGGCATTAATGGCTTCATTACGGCGTTGTTGGCGATCTCTAACAATATATTTTAAGCCATAACAAACATTATCAAACACTGTTCCATCAAACATATAAGGGGTTTGATGCATGTAGATAATGCCATTTTGATAACAGCCTCCAAACAAACGACTTAACCAATGGTGTTGAGTATTAATTTTTCCAGTGGTCGGCTTTTGTAATCCTGCGAGTACTTTTAATAGCGTTGTTTTTCCAACACCGTTATCACCAGTAAGATAAATCGCATCTTGCGGCTCTAACTTTAACTGAGGAATATGGAAAAGTAGACGATGTTTAAAGCGAACAGAAAGATCTGTTGCCTCAATTGAAATATGCATCATATCAATACCCTCAGCTTAGTTCGTACGCAAGTGGGCTTTGCCACGAGAGAACGATAAAATAAAGTTTAGTCCGAGAGCGAGAAGTAATAAGACCATTCCCAAGGCGACACCTTGTGCAAACGCACCTTTAGAGCTTTCCAATGCAATGGCTGTCGGAATATTTCTGGTTGAATTTAAGATGTTGCCACCCACCATCATTGAGCAACCCACCTCAGTGATGATGCGACTAAAAGACGCAACAATGGCAGCTAATAGTGGAAAACGACTTTCCCACATAAGGCTCATTAGCGCGCGAGGGTAGCTTGCACCTAATGAAATAGCGGTTTCCCATGCGCGACGGTCACTATTTTGGAAGGCGGCATGCATCATAGATATCAAGATTGGAAAACAAATTAATATTTGCCCAAGAATCATCGCTCGCTGTGTAAACAGCATTTGCCAGTCACCTAAAGGCCCTGAACGCGATAGCAACATATACAACAATAAGCCAATAACAACAGTAGGAACGGATTGCAGTGTATTAACAAAAGAAAGGATTAGCCATCGACCTGGAAATTTGCCATAAGCAAGGGCGAAAGCAACCAATAAAGAGGGAATTAATACAATAGCAATGGCTAACAGAGAAACTGAAAAAGAAACACCAACAATGCCCCATAGCGAACTATCTCCACTAAACAAAAGTTGGATTGCTTGTTGCGTTGTTTGCCAAATATTCATTGTTATTTTATTTCTAATATTTAATTGGTTACGCCGAACATGGCCTTATTTTATTATAACAGAAGTGTTAATTAGATAAGAGGAAGTGTTCGGCGCAAAATGCTATAAAATCAAATAAAGTTGATTGTTTATTGCGTAATCGCATCTGCAACAAATAGTTGTTCACCATGACGTTGGTAATCGTTAATCATTTTTTGTGCTTTAGCGTTAACTAACCAATCGCTGAATGTTTTTGCACCTTGGTAGTTAATGTCAGGGTAACGGCTAGGGTTCACTAAGATCACTTGGTATGGGTTAAATAGACGTTTGTCACCCTGAACCATGATTTCTAGGTGCAGTTTATTTTGGTAAGCAAGCCATGTACCACGGTCAGTTAAAGTATACGCTTGTAATTCAGACGCCATGTTTAATGTAGGCCCCATACCTTGACCAACCGCTTTGTAACCACCGAAGTTTGGTTCCATTTTTGTCTGTGCCCAAAGGTTAAGTTCTTTTTTATTGGTACCAGAATCATCACCACGAGAAACAAACACAGCATCTGTTTCGGCAATGTTAACCAGTGCATTAGCAACGTCTTTATCACCTTTGATCTTTGCAGGATCTGCCTTTGGACCAACAAGTACGAAGTCGTTGTGCATTAGCTTGCGAGGAAGGATACCGAAACCACCATCAACAAATTTGGCCTCTGCTTTAGGGGCGTGAGTCATGACTAAATCAACATCACCATTTTCGCCCATGCGCAATGCTTTGCCTGTACCCGCAGCTAGAACTTCAACAGTGTAGCCCGTGTCTTTTTTAAACGCTGGTAAAAGGTAGTCAAGAAGCCCTGAGTGGTAAGTACTGGTTGTCGTTGCTAAACGAATTGTTTTGTTTTCCTTGTTATCGGTTGCAGCATGGCTAAGGCTTGCTGCGGCTAAGCTTAAAACAACTAAACTCGTTTTAAAAAAATTCATAAGGTTCCTTGATTTACAGATTCAACGTCAAATAAAAAGAGACAATTTGAGACCTTTCGTCCCAATAAATAGCTTATGCGCCTATAAGCAAATAAAATGCCAGAAGCGATAGGATTTAAAATATGTGAATATTTATTTCATAATACTTTGATTATAAACTGCTATTTTTTGTTTTTTGCGCTGCGTCATTATTCTGCTTCAAATCTATTTTGACTTTTATCTTCATGGTGAGACAAAATGTCGCATCTTTTTTATGGGTAATAATGTCCCTTTATGTCTGATCTTGAATTAAATACACCTTGGACTGCTGTTTCTGTATTGGTTGTCGATGATGAGCCGGGAATGCGTGCCATCTTAAAAAAAGCATTAAGTAAAAAGTTTGCTCAGGTTGATACTGCAGGCAGTATTGAAGAAGCGGAAGAAATAAGAAAACGCTGCCACTTTGATTTATTAATAGTAGATATAAATCTACCAGGGCGTTCAGGCATTGAATGGCATGAAGCGTTTGATCCAAATACACGCCGTAGCGATGTTATCTTTATGACAGGCTATGCAGATTTAGACATGGCGATTCAAGCACTACGCGCGGGGGCGTCAGATTTCATCTTAAAGCCGTTCAATTTAGAACAAATGATGCAGTCAGTAAGCCGTTGTATTGAACGTCGATTAGTCGAACGTCAAAACTTTGCACTCCAACGCGATGTAGAGCGCAGTTATCCCGTTGATATTATCGGGGATGCAGCAAGCACGCAAAAAATGAAAAAACTGATCACTCAATTAGCACCATCAATTGCCGCGGTATTGGTTGAAGGGGAATCTGGAACCGGTAAAGAGCTGGTGGCGCGTGCCCTTCATCAGTTAAGTAAACGTACCGGACCATTTGTACCTCTTAACTGTGGCGCGATTGCACCTGATTTACTGGAAAGTGAACTGTTTG
Source organism: Photobacterium sp. GB-1 (assembly GCF_003026165.1). NCBI lineage: Bacteria > Pseudomonadati > Pseudomonadota > Gammaproteobacteria > Vibrionales > Vibrionaceae > Photobacterium > Photobacterium sp. GB-1. Next base: position 108,372 of record NZ_PYOB01000004.1, read on the forward strand.
GTCATGTTTCTGGTGCATTCACAGGTGCTAAAAAAGGGCGTGATGGTCTATTTCGGGTAGCAAATAACGGCACACTGTTTTTAGATGAAATTGGTGAAATGCCGTTATCCATGCAATCTTCGTTATTACGCGCGCTTGAGCAAAAAGCAATACGACCTGTAGGTGCTGAGCGAGAAGTGAATGTTGATGTGCGTATTGTGGCAGCAACGAATAGGAATTTGAAAAAAGAAGTAGAAGAAGGGCGCTTTCGTCAAGATTTGTACTATCGCTTAAATGTGCTCACCATTGAATTACCCGCATTACGTGAACGTATAGAAGATATTCCAGCGTTAGCTCACCACTTTACACAGCAGCTTTCGAAAGATTTAGGAATGAAGCCAATTAATTGGGCACATGAAGATATTCTAGCAATGCAAGCTTATCAATGGCCGGGTAATATTCGTGAATTACGTAATATGATGGAACGTTGTATTTTATTGGGTAAATCACCTTCTGAATATTGGCAGGAATTAAATGGGGATGTACCTGTAATACCATCGCCCGAGAAAACGTCGATCGTATTGAGGAGTGATGAGAAGCGACCATGTCAGTGTCACGATGGTGAACAAGAGCAATATTGTTACCCAGTAGATTGGACGTTAAAAGATGTCGAAAAAGCACATATTATGCAGGTAGTAGATTCAAACGAGGGTAATAAGTCTGCGGCAGCTCGTCAGCTTGGTGTAGCGCGTAAAACGTTAGAGCGTAAATATAAAGAATGGGCTGAAGAGTCGGCATCATGCGAATAACCAAAGCATTAATGCATCCTAAAGCTTTTATATTGTTATGGCTAAGGCGGTTTCGAACTATGGTTCGTTATCGTCTATTAGTCCTAACGTCTGTACCTATTATCATCACATTAATTGCGTTAATTGCCTTAACTTTTTATTGGACAGTCACTTACACTTGGCAAAATGCGTTAATGAACGTAAGAGCGGATTTAGCTGTTGCTCATCATAGTATGGAATTATTACAAAAAGAGCAGCGTATGAAATTGCAGTCAATGGCTGACTCTTACGATTTCCAATATCGTTTACGTTTTGATGAATCCTCTTTAAGTCACTGGGTACGCACTGAAAACCAGCAATATAATCTGGATTTTATCGTGCTTCATCCTGCATCAGCATTAGGCGAGTTCTCTAAGCAAGAGCGCCGTTTTTTACTCGAAGGAAAAGTGCAAACATTTTTTCAGGTACTAGATCGTAGAGCACTAGCTGCATTGAATAGTGATTTACCTGCTCGTGCGCAAGTGCCATTGCTCAAAGAACATAAGATAGAGCAGAAGGGGTTAGTGAGTCGAAGTTTGATCCCTATTTTTAATGATAAAGGGCATCTTCAATGGATTCTTGATGGCGGTATATTACTCAATAATAGTACGGAACTGGTTGATCGAATTCGTGATTTAGTTTTTGCGTCTGATACGTTACCGACGGGCAGTATTGGCACTGTTACTATTTTTATGAATGATGTTCGTATTAGTACGAATGTACCATTAGATAGTAAAAATCTGGTTGGGCGAGCGGTTGGTACTCGGGTATCAGATGAAGTGAGCCGTGAAGTGATTACGTTTGGAAAAACCTGGGTTGATAGAGCTTATGTCTATGACAGTTGGTATGTTTCTGCTTATGAACCGTTACGCGATATAAACGGTAAAGTGATTGGTATGCTTTATGCGGGCTATTTACAATGGCCACTGATCAGAACCTTTTTAACGAATATTATTGAGCTTGGCATTGGTATTATTTTGGTGCTGATTATCTCTGGTTTTGTCGTTTATCGGGGCTCTCGTGATCTGTTTTTACCGATTGAAAAAATTTATCAGGTAGCCAAATTAGTACAGATGGGATTTGAGCGTCGAGTAGGTAAATTAGATGTTTACCCTGATCACGAACTGCAAATTTTGGGGAATCAGTTTGATACCATGCTGGATCAGCTTGAACAGCGTAATCAAGTGATAAAGCAGGCTGCAGTGGAATTAGAAGAAAAGGTTGAGCAACGTACGCATAGTTTACATCATAAAACTGAAGAACTAGAGCAACATATTAAATTGCTGAATCAAGCAAGATCTAAGCTGGTGGTGAGTGAAAAATTAGCCGCCTTGGGTGAACTGACTGCTGGTATCGCCCATGAAATTAATAATCCATTAGGGGTTATCTTGGGTAATGTGGAATTGATCCAATTTGAGTTAGGGGATAATACGCTTCAAGTTCAAGAAGAGTTAGATGCAATCCATGCACAAATTGACCGTATACGTAATATTACTCGAAGTTTGTTGCAATACAGTCGTCAAGGTGGCGTACAAAATGAAGTGACATGGCATCACCTGAACCAGATTGTTGAAGAGAGTTTAACCTTAGTACGTTCAGGCACAAAAAAACTATCCGTTACTTTTGTTGTTGAACTAAATGCGAAATGCAGCGTGGAAGTTAATCGCCACCAATTATTGCAAGTGCTAGTGAACCTTCAAATGAATGGTATTCATGCCATGGACGATAAGGGGCGATTAATCATTAGAACTGAAGATTGGATTGATGAGCAGGGGAAGTCTATTGGTGCAATTGTTCGTATAACTGATCATGGCTGTGGTATTGCGAAAGAAAATTTAGAGCGAATATTTGATCCATTCTTTACTACTCGTCGTTCAGGTACTGGGCTTGGTCTCTCTGTTAGCCAAAGTTTAATTGAAGATATTGGTGGAGAGATAACGGTTGAATCTGAGGTGGGTAAAGGGACAACGTTCTCTGTCTATTTAAGACAAAAAGCGTCAACAAATAATGATCTAGATTTATTGATGATGTCTTAGTTTCATTACAACAAAAGCCCCTTGGTATTTTTTCATTTAAGTGAGAGAAAATACCAAGGGGCTTTTTGTTATATGTCTATTTAGAAATTACATAAACGATAAGCCAATAACCAGAATGGCTAGAGAGGTAAGAGAGATACGAGTTATTAAACTAAGATGGGTGGGATTAATCATTTCTTGATGCTGCATAGACACTCCTTTTATTTACTCTAACTTAAGCATAGTTGAAGAGTGTTATAGGCGTGCGTTTTTTGTTAAAAAATAAAAGGCTAGGTAATTGGTAAGGAAAATTCTTATTACGGGCTAAGCAGCATCACCACAAACATCGAAGGTTTTTAATGCTATGTTCATGATAGTTTTAAATGCAAAAAGCCAGCAATATATGCTGGCTTTTACTTATATCAATTAACAGTAATGATTATTTCGTTAATTCTTTTAGTTTCTGTTGTTGGTAGTATTTTGCATCAGCACTAATTGGTTTGCTTTTACCCGTTTGTAGCCATTGCTTAATACGGCCTGCATCACCAATAGGTGTTAATTTGCCTTGAGAATCTAACATAACCATTAGGATTTTCTTACCATCAATTGTTGTTACCATACCTAAGCAACGACCAGCTTCATCTAGGTAACCTGTTTTGGTTAAGTTAACCGTCCACTTCTTACCACGCGCTAAGGCGTTTGTATTGGTGTAGCCAAGTTTGTAATTAGGTTTACCAAAGTAAGCGGTATGCACAGGTGTTGTACTGTACTTACGAATTTCAGGGTATTTGTAAGCAGCTCGTACCATCTTAGCGACATCTGATGCTGTCGAGTGGTTATGAGGGTCAAGGCCTGAGCTATCAACAAAATGCGTATTGGTCATCCCCAAAGATTTAGCTTTTCGGTTCATCGCTTTAATGAATGCCTTGTAGCCGCCAGGGTAGTTTCCTGCAAGTGTTGCTGCTGCTAGGTTCTCAGATGACATTAAAGCAATATGAATTGTCTCACCACGGCTTAGGGTAGAGCCCATACGAATACGTGTATATGTATTGTACATGTGCTCTTTATCAGTAGGAGTAAACGTTAGTTTTTCGTTAAGTGGGAGTTTTGCATCCAGTGTTACCATCGCTGTCATTAACTTAGTTAATGAAGCAATTGGCATTTTTACATTTGAATTTTTTTTGTACAGTGTCTTTCCTGTACTGAGGTCTATCACATAATTACTGACTGATGCCGTTTGTAACTTATTAGGATCCAGCTTACTGGTGTTGATGCTAGCCACGGAAGAGAAGCTTATACTAGCAAGAGTAAAAAACAGAATAAAAGCGTTACGCACAACGGCTCCTTGAAAATGCAAAGGGAAATAATAACAGTATTGTTAATGTCGCTATTGTCGACTTAACCTGTACTGTTAGGCAAGTCATGTTTATGTAAATAGGCCATTTATTCGCACCAAAAATTATCAATGAGTGAATATTTGTAATGAAACATTATTCAATAAAATAAAAAGTGACTGAGTAATACAGGAGATCGTTGTAAACAAGGCAATGGCTATCAGTTTTGAGTGAGCAAATCTTAATTTATGATTGCATACTATTGTTGCTGCTCATTAATTTTTATCATTTTAATGGTTTAATTCTGAGGGCGTATTTCGTGGGTTATGGTGTTTTGATTGCATTTTTGTGACTATTTAAAAAGTAGATACGAATTAAACATAGGATAATTATGATTAAGTCATTAAGTAGATTGTCTGAAGTGTAAGTTTGAACAATCGTGTGAAGGACTTAAAGAAACACAGATATTTCTAGACTAGATAAAGAGTCGATATAATGTGATCTATTACGAATATAAATATCTATTGACATAAAATTAACAAACGAAAGGTGAGAAATAGCGGTCAATTAGTTAGGGTCTTTCAATTAAATTCTATTCATTGGACTTACTATGCTTGCTCGTTGTTTACTTATCGCTTCTGTATCACTGATGTCGTTATCATCTAACGCATCAATTGACGATTCAGATTTAAATGATATTAAAAACAGTATTGAAAAGTCACAAGATACAATGCATTACGTTCGGACTGTATCGGGCTCGATCCCTGTACCTATGCCTAAACATAATGAAGATAAACCAGCTTATAGTTACTATGAAATCGTCTCTTATGACATTTATAGTAGTCAAGGTGGAAAGCGTATGATCCAAGCGGTAATCACAAACCATTCCGGCGGCGGTATTACACTTAAACCTAAGCAGGTCAAAGCGTATTTCAGCAATAATACCTATGTTGAACCGACACGAATTGAGCAAAAGGGAAAATTTGCACAAGGTGAAACAAAGTCAGTGACCTTGTATTTTGGTGAAACAGACGCTTCTATTATTGGTTTGCTTACTCGTTCTTATTAATTCTTTTTAACTAATAGTGATGCGGTTTTAAACTGAATGGAAAAAGCCCTGATAATCATCATGCATTATCAGGGCTTTTTATTATCCAGCGACTTTCAGGGTATGTTGTTAGCTATTAGCTGACTTAGTTAGCACTCCATACCTGTTTACCTGTACGTGCAAAGTTATAACCACCGAGTGCTTTACCGTGAGCTTGAACATCTTCCTCTGAAATCGCTTGCAGCAATTGTTGCTGTAGTGTTCTAAAGTAAATGTTCTTTGGGATCACCAATTCAAACGCTTCGGTACATAGCGGAATAAAGCCTAAGCCAAATTCACCCGCCGTACTTTGGCTAGCGCAGCCCACATCAGCCTTACCACGAGCAACAGACGAGGCAAGTTCACGTTCACTGTTACACACATCTGATTGATTAAGCATAGAAAGATTATAAGCGTGACCGTGTAACCATTCATCTAACGCACGCATGCTACCTGCACCTTCTTGACGTAGTGCCCAGCGCCAGCGAGAAGATAGTAATTCAGGCAGTTGGATAGATTTTGAATTTACCGCTTCTGCTAATTCTTTACTGACCACTAAGCCTTGTTCACGTTCAAAGGCATGGACTAATACCCAGTTTTTATGCCCTTGGTATTGTTGTAATAGTGCAGGGTGACGCAGGCTAGCTTCTTCTGCATTTCCCCAGTGAATGGCGCACATATCAACGTGGCCTTTACTTAACATGGCTAAACCTTGTCGTGTACCCGTTGAGGTATAACCAACTAATGCGGTACTGCCTAATTGGTTAGCCATCTTACCTACCACCATTTGTAATAGTGGATCGTCTGAGCCGGCAATTAATAATCGATCGGTTAACACACCGTTATGGCAAGACTCTAATAGCCATTTATCCAACATTGCTTTAGGAAATAACCATTTCCCTGTCACTTTTGTTGCTGGAAGTAAGCCATCGTTAGCAAGGGCATAGACTTTCTTCTCATTAAGATCTAAATATTCTGCGACAAGTTTCGCGTTCATGAATTCAGGAAAGTCAGCCATTAATTTTGCTCTTTATTAGAAGAAGGTTGCTCTGTTTTCTTCGATTGCTGAGAGGTATCAGCACCTTTCACATCAAGAATAAGATTCTGACCGCCATTATAAACTTGGAAGCGATGACCTTTAGCGCGGGCTATCATAGTAATACCGAGCTTCTGCGCTAACTCATAGCCCATTTGTGTTGCACCAGAGCGGGATAGAAGTACGGGAATACCCATCTGTGCGACTTTAATTACCATCTCTGAGGTTAAGCGGCCTGTGGTGTAGAAAATCTTATCTTCGCCCGTTTCGCCTTTTAGCCACATTTCACCGGCTAGGGTATCAACAGCGTTATGGCGACCTACATCTTCGACAAACGATAAGATTTCTGTATTACGGCAAACGGCACAACCATGAACGGCACCTGCAGCCTTGTACGTTTCATTGTGGTGAGTTAGCGCTTCAAGCAGCCCATACAACATAGATTGTTTTATTTGTACTTGCGGTAGTGTCACGTTTTCTAGCTTTTTCATTACGTTACCAAACATAGTGCCTTGACCACAGCCAGAGGTAACGGTTTTTTTCTCTAATTTCTTTTCTAAGCCATGGGTATTTTCACGGGTGATCACCGCCGCTGAATTGGTATCCCAATCAATAATCACAGATTCAATGGCATCAATATCTTCGATAAAGCCTTGGTTCTTTAGATAACCGAGCACAAGTGCAGAAGGTCGTTCACCTAGGGTCATCAGGGTAACGATCTCAATCCAATTCAAATAAACCGTTAGGGGATGCTCACACGCAATTTCTTTGGTTTGAAGATCACCGTACTCATCCATGATTTCCACAGACATTGTCTGCTTAACGGCGGATTTAGTTTTTATAATTTTAGGGAGTTGGCTCATTAGGATATCCAGTGGTTACAAGAAACGTATCGAGATTTCAAATAAGTCCGTCAAAATACACACAATGATACTAAGCTCAATAAGTAGCATTAAATGGCATGTATTAAGGCAAATAAGTTTATCTCTAACGCATTAAAGCAAATATTGTTCCATAAATTCCATTTACGGATTGAAAGAGGCTACTGGTTGCCATTATTGGCGATATTTTGATTTATATTTCGCACTTGGTCTAAATTTTGCTTATTACGGACGAATATTCTCAACATACCGCGATAAGCGAGTGTGTAAAAAGCAAGATGTAAGGAGTCATTGTGCCAGAACAAGTAAAGCTAGAAATAAAGAAAGATGAAAGTATTTGGCCTATTTATTTTCGACTTCAAGCAGAAGAGAAACAAGTTGGGCGTTGGACGACATACGCATGGACGATTGAAGATCTTTGTTTGAATGGTGAACAAGACTCAAACGTAGCACTTGCAGAAATCGGTGCTGGTAATTACATGCTGCCGCTAGAATTATTTCGTGATGAACGTATGGAATATCGCTTTAACTTAAACGCACAAGATCCGCATTTATTTTTTGTTTGTGCTGAAGAAGATGAACAACTTAAACCTGTATTAATGACGGCAGCTCAAGGGGTTGCAGCCCGTTATATGGATGGAGATTATGTTGTTCTTCACATTCAAATCCCATTGCCTATTCAAGTCTGGATGGAAGCGTATCTTGGACGACACGGTGAATTAGAAGAGTGTAAACGTCGAGGCGGCGGTAAAGGTAAAAAGCAAAAAGGGCGTTCAAGTGGCAACTGATTTTTTTCAACGTTGGTCTCAAAGAAAATTAACCAAAACAGAAGATAAATCTGTAGGTGAGACATTAACTCTCGAAAGTACTGAAACGGCTCCTGAGCAAGATGTGGTTGTTACCGAAAATACGGCTATTCATACAGATATTTCTGAATCTATTGAAACGGACAAAACATTAGATAATCAATTAGATAAAACTGATTTAGTCGCTGATGACACCCCTGATATTGCACTGACGCATGATGATGTATCAACCGTGACTTACGATTCTGGCGTTGCATCATTTATGAAAGAGTCGGTTGAGAAATCAGTTAAGAAAGCAGCATTACGTAAGTTATTTCATTCAGAAGAATTTAATTATATCAGTGACATGGATGATTGCACTGAAGACTTTAGCAACATCCCAACGTTAGATCCTGCCATCGCTTCTCAAATGCGTGGTTGGGTAAATCAAGCGGTAGAGAAAGTAACTGATATGGTTGAAGATTTAAGCAGTGAAACGATGTACAACTCTGAGTTAGATAATAAGGCTGAACAGTCTGAATTAGCGCTAACAGCAACAGAGCAAACATCCTTAACTTCTCAAGATACTCTCCAGTCAACAATATCTTCATCTACGGATAATGGTGCTGAGGATGAAACTAACCCTACAACGGTTTCTCCAGAGAAAAATTCAGCACAAGAGATTTAAGTTTATAGAGTGAGACAAAAAGGGAACTAAAACCTTATTAAATGTTGGGACATTTTGGCGCGATGGGTCTTTTGCGCTAGGACAAAATGTCTCAATGCTGGTGGGTGTAATTATCCACCTCCGACTTTAGTTCCTTTTAAGTCATTTTATTCCGTGAAAAGTTGGATCGGTTATTGCTCTATATAGAGTGGAAGAAGCCAAAAACGAAAGTCAGATTTTATTGTAGAAAAACTTTAAGACATAACTTCGTTACTTCTTCAATCGGCACTGACTAGCGGTGACGGGCAAACAGGAATAAGAATGTTAAAAAGTACACTAGAAGCATTTTCTGATACAAACGGTAAAGCGCGTGCTGCTGCCATTAATGGCACAGTAGAGCTAACAAATTTAATTCCACCTACGGTTACCTATGAGAGCCGTGGGGATTTGTTGATCGTGGGTACTCAGAAAAACATCATTGCACTTGCTGAACAGTTTTCAGAACTTAATAGCGTCACCTTGCTGTCAACGGATGCAACAGGCGAAAAATCAAGCTTGTCTAATCTTTACTTTAGCCATGACGTATCAGCAAAAGGTTATCTTGGCGCGTTTGAAGTAACTTGTCAGGTTGCAGGTCAATTGACCAAAGCGAATTTAGCAAAAGTGGCTATCGGTCGTGATTGCTTTGATTTGATCTTAGATATGACAGAAAACGGCATTATGTCGTTAGAAATTCCTGCGCCGGGTTATTACGCGGTAGGTAGTCGTAAAGATAAACTGGCTCAGCTGGTGGAAGATTTACCGGCTATGATGGGGACTTTTGATAAACCTAAATACTTTCGCCTAAATCCTGATCTTTGTGCGCATTCATCGCGTGGTGTTTCAGGTTGTGATCGTTGTTTAGATGCATGTCCTGCTGGTGCGCTAAGCAGTGATGGGGTAGAAATTGCGATTGATCCTTACCTTTGTCAGGGTGTTGGCACGTGTGCTACAGCTTGTCCAACAGAGGCGATCACATACGCATTACCTGATCCTCAAAATACACAAAACTTTGTTCATCGTGTTCTTACTCGTTATAAGCAAGAGGGCGGTGAGAAACCAACATTACTTTTGTACGGCAATCGTGATGAGAAAGCGGTGACTGCTGCATTAGCAACGTTTCCAAGTTCAGTTATTGCGATTGCATTAGAAGAGCTTGCAACTGTTGGTGTTGATACATGGTTTAGTGCATTGGTTTATGGTGCGCATCAAGTTCTTCTTGCGACTAACACAAAATATATTCCTGCCACGATTGATCGTGTTTTATCGAATGAGCTTGCAATGGCTCAACGTTTCTTAACCGAAATGGGTTATGACGCTGATCGTATTTGTCTGTTTGATTTTAGTGATGTTGAAAACTTTGTTTCTTATGGCGATGCACTAGTTTCTCCTGTTACAGAGGCTTTAACTGGCTCTAAACGTGAAAAACTATTTACTTCACTTGAAATGCTTTACACCGAAGCGAGTACAAAACCAGAACAATCTTCCGTTGTAGAAAAAGCGCCTTATGGTTCTGTTTCATGTGACACAACGGATTGTACGTTATGTATGAGTTGTGTGGCAGTTTGTCCAACTCGCGCTTTACATGCCATTGGTGATCGTCCAGGACTGCTATTTATTGAAGAGGACTGTGTTCAATGTGGTATGTGTGAAAAAGCATGTCCTGAAAAAGTCATTTCATTAGAACCTCGTTTTAATTGGGATTGGCATGCTCGTAAAGAAGCGCGTCTTGTTCATGAAGAGCCTGCGGCTTGTTGTATCAGTTGTGGAAATGCATTTGCGCCAGCATCTATGGTGAAAATGTTAACTGAAAAACTTCAAGGACATTCTCACTTCCAAGGTGATGCTATTCGTCGTTTATCCATGTGTGAAGATTGTCGTGTTCGCGATATTTTCGAACAAATGGAAAAAGATCCAGAAAGTCAGGCTCGAGTTTAAGGAACGAAGATGGAAACAATTGCTATGAGCCCAGCTCAAACGTCATTGAATGAAGACGCAGTACTTCGTATTGAAATTTATAACATGCTTGCACATTTATTTCGTCAAGCGCCTGATCAAAATGTATTGAATTTTTTGGCTGATATAGATGTTGATACGGCTAATAAACCTCAACAATCTACGATGTCTGCTGCTTGGCCTTTACTGAAACTTGCAGCACAAAAGAGCATGCCACTTGCAGTTGAAGAAGAATATCAAGATGTCTTTATTGGTATTGGTCGCGGTGAAGTTGTGCCTTTTGGATCATGGTATTTAACAGGTTCATTAATGGAAATGCCTCTGGCTTATCTTCGACGAGATCTTAAGCAATTAGGATTTGAACGTGATGAGTCAGTGAAAGAACCGGAAGATCATATTGCGGCTTTGCTTGAAGTGATGGCAATGCTAGTTGAAGGCGGCGATGAGCACCTTCAAAAAACGTTCTTTAATCGTCACTTAGCTGAGTGGTGTGAAAAGTTCTGTACCGATGTTAAAGCTGCTAACAGTGCTGTTTTTTATACCGCTGTTGGTGAGCTCGCTTTGCAGTTCTTAACTGTAGAGAAAACACGCTTTTTAGAATCAAAATAATCCCTATACGTTGCTTGCAACGGTTTGATTCAAAGCAATAAAACTAAGGCAAAAACCCATCGTAACTTATTTTAGTGACGATAAAGGAGCAAACTTTATGAGTGAGCAAAAAACCAATGAAAGCCGTCGTCAATTGTTGAAAAACATTGGCTTAACAGTGGCTGCTGGTGCTGTTGCTGCTGGAACGACAACAGCAGTTCAAGCTGTTGAAAAGTCAGAAGAGAAAAAAACAAAAACAACTAAAGGTTATCACGAGACCCAACACATTCGTGATTACTACAACACTTTGTAAGGCGGAGCTCTAAATGAAACTTACTAAACGTTCCGATAAAGTGAGCAAAGCAGAAAACCAACTGGGTATTTCTCGTCGTTCTTTTATTCGTAATACATCTCTAGCTGCGGCTGGTGGCGTTGCAGGTGCAAGCATGTTTGCACCAGGTCTGATGAAAAAAGCAGAAGCTGCATCAGAAGATGTGTACGACGCGCCTAAAGTGGTTAAACGTACTATTTGCTCACACTGTTCAGTGGGTTGTGGTATTTACGCAGAGACGCAAGATGGTGTCTGGACTCACCAGGAACCCGCTTTTGATCACCCTTTTAATGCTGGTGGACACTGTGCGAAAGGCGCAGCACTTCGTGAACATGGTCACGGTGCACGTCGCGTAAAATACCCAATGAAACTTGTTAATGGCAAGTGGAAGAAACTGAGCTGGGAACAGGCGTTAGATGAAGTTAGCCAGCAAGTGCTTAAGATCCGTGAAGAATCAGGCCCAGATTCTGTTTACTTCCTTGGTTCTGCAAAACATAACAACGAACAAGCTTACATGTTCCGCAAAATGGTTTCTATGTGGGGCTCGAACAACGTTGACCACCAAGCGCGTATTTGTCACTCAACAACAGTGGCAGGTGTAGCGAACACTTGGGGTTACGGTGCAATGACTAACTCGTTAAACGACATGCATAACTGTAAGTCGATGTTATTCATTGGTTCAAACCCAGCTGAAGCTCACCCAGTAGCAATGCAGCACATCCTTATCGCGAAAGAAACGAACAGCTGTAAGATTGTGGTTGTCGATCCACGCCGTACACGAACTGCGGCAAAAGCAGATCACTACGTTTCACTTCGTCCAGGTACTGACGTTGCTTTTGTATGGGGTGTGCTATACCACATCTTCAACAATGGCTGGGAAGATAAAGAATTCATCCGTCAACGTGTATACGGTATGGACGAAGTTCGCGCAGAAGTGGCGAAATGGAATCCAAAAGAAGTTGAGCGTGTATCTGGCGTGCCAGAAGATCAAGTTTATCAAACAGCGAAAATGCTGTCTGAAAACCGTCCTGGCTGTGTTGTTTGGTGTATGGGTGGTACTCAGCATACAACAGGTAACAACAACACACGTGCTTACTGTATCCTTGAACTTGCACTTGGCAATATGGGTAAATCAGGCGGCGGTGCAAACATCTTCCGTGGTCACGATAACGTACAGGGCGCAACAGACTTTGGCGTGCTTTCTGACAACCTGCCTGGTTACTACGGCCTATCTGAAGGAGCTTGGAAACACTGGGCACAAGTGTGGGATGTAGACTACTCATGGCTACAAGGTCGTTTCGACCAAAACACTTACAACGGCAAAAAACCAATGAACAGTGCGGGTATTCCTGTCTCTCGTTGGATCGACGGTGTGTTAGAAAACAAAGATAAGATTGAACAGCGCGATAACATCCGCGCCATGTTCTACTGGGGCCATGCTGTAAACTCACAGACTCGTGGTCCTGAAATGAAAACTGCGATGGAAAAACTGGATATGATGGTCATCGTTGACCCATACCCAGGTGTTGCCGCTGTAATGAATGGTCGTACAGACAATGTATACCTATTCCCAGCGACTACACAGTTTGAAACATACGGCTCAGTAACAGCAACTAACCGTTCTATTCAATGGCGTGATCAAGTTATCGAACCGCTATTTGAATCGAAACCTGATCACGAAATCATGTACTTGCTTTCTAAGCGTCTTGGTTTTGCAGATCAATTATTTAAAAACATTAAAGTTGAAAATAACCGCCCACACATTGAAGACATTACACGTGAATTCAACAAAGGTATGTGGACGATTGGTTACACAGGTCAAAGCCCTGAGCGTCTAAAAGAGCACCAACAAAACTGGCATACATTCAACCGTACTTCTCTTGAAGCGATTGGTGGCCCAGTGAACGGTGAAACTTACGGTCTACCTTGGCCTTGTTGGGGTACGCCTGAGATGAAACACCCAGGTACACACATTCTTTATGATACATCTAAGACGGTGGCACAGGGTGGCGGTAACTTCCGTGCACGTTTTGGTGTTGAGCACAATGGTGTAAGCCTATTGGCTGACGATAGCTACTCATTAGGTTGTGAGCTAGAAGATGGTTACCCAGAGTTTACCGCTAAGATGTTAAAGCAACTTGGTTGGTGGGACGATCTAACAGCAGAAGAGAAAGTGGCTGCTGAAGGCAAAAACTGGAAAACTGATCTTTCTGGTGGTATTCAGCGTGTAGCGATTAAACACGGTTGTATTCCATACGGTAACGCCAAAGCACGTACTGTGGTTTGGACATTCCCAGATGCAGTGCCTATTCACCGTGAGCCACTATATACACCACGTCGTGATCTTCTTCCTGAGTACCAAACTTGGGATGATAAGGCGCACTTGTTCCGTTTACCAACACTTTACAAGTCAATTCAAGACAAAGATATGTCGAAAGAATACCCAATTATTCTAACGTCTGGTCGTCTGGTTGAGTACGAAGGTGGTGGTGAAGAAACGCGTTCAAACCCATGGCTTGCAGAGCTACAACAGGAAATGTTTGTAGAACTTAACTTAAAAGATGCAAACGATCGTGGCATTAAAGATGGCGAGATGGTTTGGGTTGAAGGTGCAGAAAAAGGCCGTATTAAAGTGAAAGCGATGGTAACCCCACGTGTTCGTGAAGGCTTAGCATTCTTACCATTCCACTTCGGTGGTGAATTCGAAGGTGAAAGCCTACGTAGTCATTACCCAGAAGGTTGTGCTCCTTATGTTTCTGGCGAAGCTGCTAACACAGCAACGACATACGGTTACGATCCAGTAACTCAGATGCAAGAAACAAAAGTCACCCTTTGTAACATCACTAAAGCGTAAGGAGTCATCAAATGGCACGTATGAAATTTCTTTGTGACTCTAAGCGTTGTATTGAATGCAACGGTTGTGTGACAGCTTGTAAAAATGCTAACTCAGAAGCAGTAGGCTGGGGTATTCAACGTCGTCGCGTTGTGACACTAAACGACGGTCTTCCAGGTGAAACATCTATTTCTGTTGCTTGTATGCACTGTAGTGATGCGCCTTGTATGGCGGTTTGTCCAGCAGATTGTTTCAGTCAAACAGAAGACGGTATCGTTCAGCACGATAAAGATCTTTGTATTGGTTGTGGTTACTGTCTATTTGCTTGTCCGTTTGGAGCGCCTCAGTTCCCTAAACAGGAAGCGTTCGCAGAGCGTGGCAAAATGGATAAATGTACTTACTGTTCTGGCGGTCCAAATACTGAACCTGGTTCAGAAAAAGAGCGTGTACTTTACGGCGCAAACCGTATTGCAGAAGGTAAGTTACCAATGTGTGCATCTATGTGTTCGACTAAATCACTACTTGCAGGTGATGCTGAGAAGATTTCTGAAATCTTCAGCAAGCGCGTTGTTGCTCGTGGTGCAAAAGATGCAGGTTGGGCAAGTACTGAAGATCTAGCGTACGACGCAGCAAAAGTACGTAAAGCGTAATTGTCTTTATTTGGGCTTAACATAGGCGTTGAGCCCAAATATTAGATCTCGGATGTAACAAAATTTCTGTTCAAATTGAGCAGGCAGGAGCTTTAATGACTAAGCGAATTCAACGCTGGTTAACGGTATTCGTTACCGCATTAATGGTTGCGTTTTCTGTCCAAGTGATGGCAAATGAAGCCACTACAACAACCAGTAGCGAGCAACTTGGCGAATCTATGGTAAAAAAAGAAGTCATAGGTTTTGCGGGTGCTGATTATTGGCGAGCGGTCAAGGATGGCGAAAAAGGGTATACCACATCGGGTTGGCCTGAGCATGATGTGTTGATCAGTGTGCCTGGTCAAACATGGTATATCTTAAAAGAAAAGTGGATGTCACCACTTGGCGCGATGGCTATTTTTGGCAGCCTTGTGATGGTAACACTAGCCTACTTTGTGGTAGGCCCTCTTAAATTAAGTAAGCCTAAAACAGGTCGTAAAATTCAGCGTTGGAGCCGGATGGATCGTGCTTTACACTGGAGTTTGGCATTCACATTTTTAACGTTAGGTTTTAGCGGTTTAGCTCTTGTTTACGGTAAACATTTTATTAAACCTATCGTCCCAACAGAAGTGTGGGGCTGGATCATTTATGCCGCGAAACAATACCATAACTATATGGGGCCATTATTCGCAATCATTCTTCTTTTAGTGGTCGTTAAATGGTGGCGTAAGAGTATCTTCAATAAAGTTGATATTGATTGGTTTAAAAAAATGGGTGGTATGGTGGGCAAACATAAAGGCTCACACCCTAAAGCTGGTTTCTCAAATGGTGGTGAAAAAGCACTGTTCTGGCTACTTGCCTTCTTTGGTGTCTTCATTGTAGTGAGTGGTTTTGTTTTAGATTTTCCAATTTTCGACCAAACGCGTCGACACATGGAATTATCAAATCTCGTACACATGATTTCAGCACTTATTCTGATCTGTGGCTTTATTTTCCACATCTATATTGGTTTGTTCGGTATGGAAGCGGGTCTTGACGGCATGGTAACTGGTGAAGTGGATGAAACGTGGGCGCGTGAACACCACAGCGAATGGTTTGAAGAAGTAAAAGATCTGCCTGAAAACCAACCAGGATACAGTGAATCACAGCAGCATGAAGCGAAGAGTAAACCTTCGTCTAATGCATAATCATAGTTAGTGATTTTTAAAACCGACATTCGTGTCGGTTTTTTTATACCTAAAATTCGAGCTTAATGTTTTTTTTGTTACTTATAGCTATTCATTCATCCTGTTAAGTTTTTGTACAATAAAGTAAAATACTACTGCCAATAATATCAATAATAAAACATTAAAAAGGATTAATTGATGAGGAATAAAGCAGGATTTACCCTGATTGAAGTTGTTATTGTTATCGTCATTCTCGGTATCCTTGCTGTTACTGCGGCTCCTAAATTCCTCAATATTTCTTCAGATACGTATCGCGCCAAGCTACATGAGCTTAAAGGATATATGACTGAAATATCTCGGATTATCTACGGAAAAGCTGTAATACAAGGCGATGAAAATGATATTACCGGCCGTAAAAAGGTAGAGGGGATCGCTATCTGGAATGGTTACCCGAAAGCAATATACGTCGGTATTGGTTTAACGATTGTGGATTTTAATAAAAACTGGGCATTTAACCAAGATAAGACGGGTTCTAATTCACATAATGGTGGTGAGCGTGTTTTTGTTGCGACTTTTCTCAAAAAACTGGATAGAAAAGACAAAGATGATGTTAATAAAATCAAAGCGACCAATTGTTATTTAAGTTACAAAGAAAATAACACTGGGGGCGAACCTATTATTACAATTATTGATTCAGGTTGCTGATCTAACTGTGATACTGAAAAGTTTATTTACACGGTTTTGTAGGGTGAAATCACGCATAATTAAGAACCTAGATTGTTAGGGTTAAATTCTTTGTATTTCAGTGCTATAAAGGCAGTATAAATACTGAAATAAAGGATGTTCATATGCTTTTTCCCTATAAAAATATCGTTGTACTTACGGGTGCAGGTATCTCGGCTGAATCGGGCATCCGAACTTTCCGTGCCGCTGATGGTTTATGGGAAGAACATCGTGTTGAAGATGTTGCAACACCAGAAGGCTATTTACGTGACCCTGAGCTTGTGCAACGCTTTTATAATGCGCGTCGAGCCCAAATCGAGAATGGCTCTGTAGCGCCTAATGCTGCACATATTGCACTTGCTAAACTTGAACAAGAATTAGATGGTAACGTGACTATTGTTACGCAAAACATTGATAATTTGCATGAGAGAGCAGGAAGTAAAAATGTCATTCATATGCATGGAGAGTTATTAAAAGCACGATGCTGTGAATCAGGACAAACAATTGAATGGCATGGTGACTTAACGACCTGTGATCATTGTCATTGTTGTCAAATTCCTGCACCGATGCGTCCTGATATTGTATGGTTCGGTGAGATGCCAATTGGAATGGATAGAATTCATGATGCCATTGTGAAGGCGGATTTATTCATTTCTATTGGTACTTCTGGCAATGTATATCCAGCAGCTGGATTTGTACATGAAGCTGCTTTACAGGGCGCTCATACGATTGAATTAAATCTTGAACCAAGTAACGTAGAAAATGAATTTGAAGAAAAACGTTATGGTAAAGCTTCTGAATTAGTACCTGCTTATGTAGACGAAATATTATCTGCTTAATAAAAAAGCCTCAAGTTTGAGGCTTTTTTATTATAAGAACAAAAGGTGAGCATGTTTTTCGATTAATTAAGATATATCGTAAACGTGATAACCTTTTTGTAATAAGCATTGGCGAAGAACGGATGACTTTTTATGTTTTTCATCTTTAGATGCTTCATTAGAGCCGGCTACGTATCCGCCAGCTGCACCAACAACAGCACCTAATGCAGTTACAACTCCTGGATGTTTTATCGTATCGTAATTATCCGAATCGTAAGCGCCTGCACCAAACGCTGTAGCACCTGCTAGAGTGCCAATTACTACATCTCTCTTTTTTGTTGCTGACGTCATTTCAGGTGTTGAAACACTATCAGCAAAATGGTTGCAGTAATCATAATCTTTTTGATATTGAGCAGTATCAACACCATTCATGTCAACGACGAGTTCTTTATCGACTGGTGTCATCGGGGCGCTACAAGCCGAAAGGGTTGAAACGAATAAAACGGGGATTAGCGCTTTAAATTTTGTAGACATTATAACCTTATAACTTACATCTAAAATGGTTGTTATAGCTTATATAGAAATTCTGAATCAAAACTGTATGAGTAAATTGTCATAATTATTGAATGGTTATATGATTTTATTAGGTTATAGATAACCGTCTGACTCAAATAAAAAAACCGAGTATTTAGCTCGGTTTTTTTGCATTTAACGATGAGTGGCTATTATTCACCAGCTTTTAGTTTTTGGAAGTATTCTTCGTAAACTTCAGTCATAGGACCAACGCTGTTCTGCCATTCACCTGCATCCATTACAGATTGTGGTGGGTAGATGCTTGGATCGTTAACGAAATCTGCTGGAAGCAGTTTCTTAGCGGCAGCAACTGGTGTTGGGTAACCAATTTGTAGTGCGATCTTCGCAGCGATGTCTGGACGAAGTAGGAAGTTGATCATCTTGTATGCATTGTCGATGTTCTTCGCATTCTTAGGAATAGAGATGTTATCCATCCAGAAGATTGCGCCTTCTTTTGGCCATACGATGTCGATTGGAGCGCCATCTTTACGTGCCATGTAAGCAGAACCATTCCAAAGCATACCGAGTGATGTTTCACCAGCCATGTATGGGTTAGCAGGGTAGTCTGAGTTAAATACTAATACGTTTGGCATTAGTTTCTTCAACTCTTCATATGCTGCTTTGATTTGCTTAGGATCTTCAGTGTTACCAGAGTAACCAAGTTTACGAAGCGCTACGTGGAATACTTCACGTGCATCATCCATCATCATTAGCTGACCTTGCCATTTAGGATCCCATAGGTCTGCCCAGCTAGTGATTTTAGACTTGTCGATCATGTCTGTGTTAACACCGATACCCGTTGCTCCCCAAATGTATGGAATAGAGTAGTCGTTGTTAGGATCAAAAGGTTTATTTAAAAAGTTAGGATCTAGACCTGCGAAGTTTGGAATTTTAGAATGGTCGATTTTTTGAAGCATACCTTCATTACGCATTTTAGCTACATAATAAGTAGAAGGAACAACAAGGTCGTAACCTTTATCGTAGGTCTTTAGCTTGGCGTACATCGTCTCATTCGACTCGTAAGTCGAATAAATAACTTTAATGCCTGTTTCTTTTGTGAACTCTTCTAAAACATCTGATGGGATGTATTCAGACCAGTTGTAAAAGTACAGCTCATTAGATTTATTGCTATCATCGGCAGTCGCAACGTTCGAAAACATTGACATTGCACATGCAGCACCGGCCATTAATAAAGACCATTTTTTCATTGTGTTAGCTCCTAACTAAACAGGATATCGAGAGTGTTCTCTAGCGGTATTGACCGCTTCTCCTAATTGGTTGTCGACGCATGATACATGCAGAAACAGATGTTGATTATAAAACAGAGTTATTATAGCAGAGATTATTCGTCGAGCGCATCACAAAACAAGAGTAATTTGTCTGTTAAATTCCGCTATCATATTGATAAATAACAAACATGATAAGTAAAACCTTAGAAAATAACACAACTAACCATGTTTATTAATAAATAACAAATATAAAAAAAGCTGCCATTGGCAGCTTTTGTTTTACTTATTGATCCGCTTTTAATTCAAGGAAATAATTTTCGTAGCGGATATTCATGTCACCAACTGAATCTTGCCACTCACCACGATCAAGATCTTCTTGTGGTGGGAATAGAGTTGGGTCATCTTTATATTTAGCGTTAGATTTTTCTACTGCCGTGAGGTAGCCGGTTTGCTCTGAAATTTGAGCGGCAATATCTGGGCGTAGTAGGAAGTCGATCATCTTATGTGCTGCTTCTACATTCTTCGCGTTTCTAGCTATTGCTAAACTATCAACCCAGAAAATACCGCCTTCTTTTGGCCAAACAAGTTTAATTGGTAAACCTTCTTTTTGTGCTGCTGCTGCCGAGCCATTCCACAACATACCTAGACCCACATCACCCGCTAGGTAAGGCGCTGCAGGGTTATCTGAGTTAAATACCAGTACGTTTGGCATGAGTTTCTCAAGCTCTGCTTTCGCTTCGTCAATTTCTTTTGGGTTGGTAGTGTTGCCAGAGTAACCTAGCTTACGTAATGCAATATGGAAGACTTCACGGGTGTCGTCCATTAGCATTAATTGACCTTTAAGGTCAGGATCCCATAAGTCTGCCCAGCTGTCGAAATCTTCTGGGTCGTACATATCAGTATTAACCGCAAGACCTGTCATTGCGATTACGTGTGGAATTGAGTAATCGTTATTTGGATCAAAAGGTTTATCTAAGTAGTTCTTATCAAGCTCAGTAAAGTTCGATAGCTTTGATTTATCAATTTTTTGCAACATACCTTCGTCGCGCATTTTCGCAACAAAGTAAGTTGATGGCACAACCAGATCGTAACCTGTAGGGTGGGCACGAAGTTTTGCATACATGGTTTCATTCGACTCGTAAGTCGAGTAGATCACTTTAATACCTGTCTCTTTCGTGAATTGTTCACGAAGCTCAGTAGAGATATACGGCCCCCAGTTCATAAATACTAACTGTTTGTCTTTCTCTTCTTCTGAAGCAAAAGCATTAAAACTTGCTGAAAGTAGGGCTGTACTAATAACAAGAGATGACCATTTTTTCATTCGAGTGTCTTCGTAGTGAATGCGATAAAAAGTGGCCGAAATTTAGAGCAAGTTTCCGTTTTTAGATAGCAAAAAAGTGTTTGAAAATGTTACAGGAGAATATATTTAAAGGTCATTGAATAATATGTAAAAAAAATGGCTAACTGAATACAGTTAGCCATTTAGCATTAGCTGTTGTTGATGCTTACTTTATTTTGTCTCGAGCCAGTAATTGTGAGCAAATAACCAGAACAAGAGAAACTATCAACATCACTGTCGCTAGGGCGTTCACCTCAGGTGAAATACCGACTTTAACCATTGAGTAAATCTTCAATGGTAAGATTTCGTAAGTTGGACCCGTTACGAACGAGCTTACAATTACATCATCTAGCGATAGGGTGAAGCTTAATAGCCAACCTGCAGCAACTGCGGGTTTAGCCAATGGTAGGATAATCTGCTTTAAGATAACCCACTCACTAGCGCCCAAGTCACGTGCTGCTTCAAGCATTTTCACATCAAAGCCTTTTAATCGGCTGTAAACTGTTACAACAACAAAAGGTAAACAGAATGTGATATGAGAAAGCAATAGCGTTAAGAAGCCTAAGTTCGCACCCAATAGTAAGAACAGTGCAAGTAGCGAGATTGCCATTACGATGTCTGGAGACATCATAACGAGAAATAGCATACCTGATACAAACTTCTTACCTTTAAAGTTATAACGAAATAAAGCAACAGCCGTTAAACTACCAATTAGGGATGCTGCTGTTGCAGAGAACACAGCGATAGTGATCGAGTGTCCTGCCGCTTGCATTAAACTGTCATTGTTAACCAGTTGCTCATACCATTTAGTGGTAAAGCCACCCCATTTCATACCGAATTTGCTTTCGTTGAATGAGTTAACAATCAGGATAATGATAGGGGTATATAAAAATGCATATACCACCGACATAAAGCTAAATTTAAACAAGCGTCCCATTATTCAAGCTCCACTTTTTTGTTCAGCAACTTACCTGCACGGTAGTAGGCATACAGCATAATTGCCATTGCTAACGTAAGGGCAATACTTGTTGCAGAACCAAATGGCCAATCTCGCGCGTTTAAAACCTGACTCTTAATAACATTACCAATCAGTAAGTTCTTCGCGCCGCCTAAAAGGTCGGAAACGTAGAACATACCCAAAGCAGGCAGTAATACCAATAAACAACCTGCAATAACACCAGGCATGGTTAGTGGGAAGATCACTTTAATAAAGGTTTGAACCTTATTTGCGCCCAAGTCGCGA
Organism: Photobacterium sp. GB-1; assembly: GCF_003026165.1. Taxonomy (NCBI): domain Bacteria; kingdom Pseudomonadati; phylum Pseudomonadota; class Gammaproteobacteria; order Vibrionales; family Vibrionaceae; genus Photobacterium; species Photobacterium sp. GB-1. The sequence continues at coordinate 130,450 of NZ_PYOB01000004.1, forward strand.
GCTGCTTCAATGTAGTTATTATCAAGCTTTTCGATAGCGGAGTAGAGTGGTAGCACCATAAATGGTAGCAAGATATACACTAAACCGATCATTACTGCGTACTCGGTGTACATAATACGCAGTGGCTTATCGATAATATCGAGATACATTAATGTGTTATTTAAAATACCACGCGTACCCAACATCAGTTTAAGGCCATATGTACGAATTAGAGAGTTAGTCCAAAATGGTACGATAACCAAAAACAGCATAAATGGACGCCATTTCTCTGGCATTTTTGCAATGGCATAAGCAAAAGGGTAACCAATTACTAAACACAGAATGGTTGCTGTGATTGCCATGTAAAAAGAGTGCCAAAGTACTTTTGCGTACAGTGGATCAAACAGTCTTTCATAGTTATCAAACGTGAAGACCATTTTGATTAGATTTGCATCATCACGCGTTAGGAAACTCGTTCCTATAATCATTAAGTTAGGTACAAATACAAACAGTACTAACCAACTAACAACTAACGCGATAATGAAATTCTGTAAATTAAACTTCTTGCTCATCAGCGAGTACCACTTCCCAACTTTCAATCCAAGTAATGGCAACTTTTTGGTCAAGAGAGTGGTCTACGTCAGGGTCATCTTCGTTGAAGAATTCGCTAACCATCACAGACTTGCCAGACTCTAACTGCACCACAGAATCCAATGTCATACCTTTATAGGTACGTTCACGAACATAACCCACGATGCCGTTAGTTTCGTCACCGTTATGGATCTCTTCGATAAGAATGTCTTCAGGTCGAAGTAATACTTTAACCTTATCACCAACATTCACATCTAAATCACAGTGGATCAATGAGTGGCGACCTTCAACATCAGCCATGATACGTTTTTCGTCTAAACGCTCTTTAACTGTTGCATCAAATACGTTGATTTCACCGATAAAGTGGGCAACAAATAAATTCGTTGGTTCTTCATAAATTTCACGAGGTGAACCATCTTGCTCAACGTGACCATCGCGCATAACAATGATGCGATCAGACATAGATAAGGCTTCTTCTTGATCGTGTGTTACGAAAATAAAGGTAATGCCTAACTTACGCTGTAGTTGTTTCAACTCAAGCTGCATCTGTTTACGTAATTTGTAATCAAGTGCAGACAGTGATTCATCAAGTAAAAGAACTTTTGGTTTGTTTACAACCGCACGAGCAATCGCAACACGTTGTTGCTGACCACCGGACAGTTGATGAGGTTTACGAGGGGCAAACTTTTCAAGTTGCACCATACGCAATGCTTCCATTACACGCGGCTCAATATCACTCGCGGGTACTTTTTGCATGCGTAAACCAAACGCGACGTTCTCAAACACTGTCATATGTGGGAACAGTGCGTAACTCTGAAACACCGTGTTTACTAGACGTTGTTCAGCAGGAATGTCTGTAACATCTTTGCCATCAATGGTGATCTGCCCATCATCGGCAGTTTCAAATCCAGCAATTAGACGAAGTACTGTGGTTTTACCACAGCCTGATGGACCTAGAATGGTTAGAAACTCACCATTGTTTACGTTTAGGTCCAAACCTGAAATGATCTGCTTACCGTCAAAGCTTTTGCTAAGACCCTTCAGCTGAATGACAGGTTTCTGAGATGTTTTTTCAGCGTTCAATTCTACGTTATCTCCACCCTGGGATTATTTGGTTAAATCCCAACATTTTGGCTTTAAAATAAAGGGCGCATGATAGACCTGTAGTCTTTCAAATTAAAGCGTTTTTTCACTAATTTTAATGCAAAGATGTAATATTTTTCATCGTTAAGTAGTGAAATCCCTTATATGGTGTCAGTCACTTTATCGATTTTATAAACAATCTTTTACTAACATGTCGGTAATATGATTATTCAAAAAACTATCGTTATAATAAAAAACCTTATTACAGCTTAGTCTTAATAGTCGATCTTTAAATGAAAGACGATTTTATTATCAGCTTTTTTGACTTTTTTGCATGAAAAACACACAAATTAGTCAGCTTGACTGTTTTTTTATCTTAGAAATGTTTTTGTCTTACCCTCTCTGAAGTACAATGCCGCCATTACACCAATAACTGACATGAGTATGAAAGAGCCAATTAATCGAAGCTTCCACATTGGTGGGTCTATTGAAAAAGCATTGAAGGGGGAAGTGGAGCTACAACCCGTCACTGTTTTAGTTGAAGCATGGAAAATCACAGGGAAGAACATTTTTAGCTTTTTGCCTGCCGTAATTTGCTTGTTTCTTGCGCAAGTTGCATTATTACTTTTAGGGCTTGAAGTTCAATTAGGTAGCCCAACGGTTTTTTTTGATGCTTTCATTACAGGGCAGGGATTTACCGCTGAAATACTAAAAGCGGGCTTTATGGCTAATTTTTGGTCTGATGTGCTTATTGCGCCACTCTATGCAGGGGTTAGCCTAATGGCATTAAACCATGCGGTTGGTTTACCAACCAAGCCAAGCCAGATCGTTAAAGGGTTTTCTTTTACCCTTGTTTCATTAATTACCATGTTACTGCTTTCTTCTATTCAAGGACTAGGTAGCAGTGTTTTCCCATTAATTGGCTTGTTCCTAACAATGGCATTAAGCATGGCTATTTTATTAGTGTGCGAAAAGAAAGTATCACCAATAAAAGCGATTCAATACTCTTTTATGGCAACGATCCGTAAAGTATTGCCAATGACGGCTATCTATATTGTGATCATGCTAATGTTCTTTATCTCGATTGCTACTGCAGGTATCGGATTGATTTGGACATTACCTTTCTTCTTTAACGTGAAAGGGATTATTTATCGCAATATGTTTGGCGTAACATTACAAGTTACTTCTGTGGCAAAAAGTGATGATGAGCAACCTCCACAAGATGGCGGTGAGCCACCAGTTGATAAGATAGATAAAGATGTCTTTAATGCGTAAAGCATAAGTTTAAAAAAAAGCTCCTAGGTTAGGGGCTTTTTTATTATTTGAATAACACCCTAACGCACTATAACTTTATATTTAATTAATAAAATAACGAACAGTAACTAATAAAAATCATGATTCAATCATTTTAAAAGCTTTAATAGGGCATATTGGCCTAAATACCCGTCTATTCATATTAAAACTGATACATCGCAAAAATAGTAATTAACTTATCCGTCATAATTTATTACGCAAATAAATAAGCTATGTAAGGTTAATGATGGATAAGTTACTTGAACGTTTTTTACGATATGTTCGCATCGAAACACAATCTGATTGTGATGTTGCATCATGTCCGAGTACTGCAGGGCAATTTAACCTTGCACAACAACTAAAATCTGAAATGGAAGAGTTGGGTTTATCTAATATTTCATTAGATGAACATTGCTATTTAATGGCACGTCTTCCTTCAAATGTTTCTGCTGATATTCCAGCTATTGGTTTTATTGCTCACATGGATACAGCACCTGATGCTTCAGGTCTAAATGTTAAACCACAAATTGTAGAAAACTATCAAGGTGGTGATATTGCATTAGGCATTGGTGATGAAGTGCTATCTCCCATTCAATATCCCGACTTAAATAAGTTACACGGTCACAATATTATCACTACCGATGGTACAACACTGCTAGGTGCGGATAATAAGGCCGGGGTTGCTGAAATCATGACTGCCATTGCGTATCTTGTGGCACACCCTGAAATTAAACATGGTGATATTTGTATTGGTTTTACACCTGATGAGGAAATCGGACGTGGGGCTGATCTATTTGATGTTGAGAAGTTCAATGCACAATGGGCTTACACCATAGATGGTGGACCTATAGGTGAATTAGAGTTTGAAAACTTTAATGCAACCTCTGCTGATGTGATTTGTCATGGAACCAATGTTCACCCTGGAACTGCGAAAGGTAAGATGGTGAACTCAATGAACATTGCCGCGCAGTTTCAGTTAATGATGCCCAGCAATGAAACGCCAGAAGCTACAGAAGGGTATGAAGGTTTCTACCATTTAAAATCAATGAAACCATCTGTCGCTAAAACAGAGTTAGGCTATATCATTCGTGATTTTAGCCGTGAAGGGCAAGAACAACGTAAAGCCTTTATGCAGCAGAAAGTTGATGAACTAAATCTACAACTTGAAAAAGGGCGTGTAGAGTTAGTGTTAACCGATTCATATTTCAATATGCGTGAAATGGTAGAGCCATATCCACATATCATTGAATTAGCGAAATCAGCAATGATTGAATGCGACGTACAGCCAGAGATCAAACCGATTAGAGGTGGTACAGACGGCGCGCGTTTATCATTTAAAGGATTACCATGCCCGAATATCTTTACTGGCGGATATAATTTTCATGGTATTCATGAGTTTATTACTGTCGAAGGGATGGAAAAGGCAGTAAATGTGATTATAAAACTGGTTGAAAAAACAACAGAAAAATATAGCTAATGCGTTGTAGCTAATTAAAGCCCCTAACATGTTTTAAATCATAATAAACGTGTTAGGGGGGTTTGTTATTCGTGATCTGTGCCTTTAAGTATTTCGTTTAGCTTTTTCAAAATAGTATGAACGGCGTGTCCTTTTGTGACTTCACCACCTTGCTCAACTTCAATTTTCTTTTTACCGTATAAGCCGGTTTCTTCTTCAGCGATATGAAGCCAGTCTGGATGCCAGTAAAAAGATTGACCGCCATCTGTGATCCAATTATGTACACCACAATTTTCACCACGGTAGTTAAGATCTTTAGCTTGGTAAGCCATACTTTATCCTTTGTTTTATAGTCAGTTATGTCAGAACAATATAGAAAATCAGAATACTAAACCGTGATCTAAGTATAATATTTATAGTGAATGTAACCAATTATTAATATAAATAATGGGATTAGATTCTCACGTTTCGTTCTGACTAACTGTATTTGTGATGAGCTTTTGAATCTCATTACAGCAGTCTTCCCAACCCAAATTGTCAGTATTATTCTAGCGTTATTATTAATGTCTTAATAAGGGCAACGATGGACACCCTCGAACAAGTTCATAGTCAAAAAGTCTACTTTTGTACCGATGAAGCGTTAGCAAATGCACAAGTACAATGTTTGGAAGTGCTGTATGACTTTAATCAAACTCGACCTTCTGAATATGATAAGCGCCAAGCTATCATGAAAGATTTGTTTGCTGCTGTGGGTGAGAATTGCTACATCGAGCCACCGCTACGTGCTAATTGGGGAATCAATACACATATAGGCAATAACGTTTACGCTAATTTTAATCTTACCTTGGTTGATGATACCCATATCTATATTGGTGACAGTGTCATGATCGGACCTAATGTCACTATTGCAACAGCAGGTCATCCTATCGACCCTGATCTTCGTCGCGATGTGGCCCAATTTAATATTCCAGTGACGATTGGAAATAATGTCTGGTTAGGTGCACATGTGGTGGTTTTACCGGGTGTGACAATAGGTGAGAATACGGTGATTGGTGCGGGTAGTATTGTTACCAAAGATATTCCTGCCAATGTGGTTGCAGTCGGAAACCCTTGCCGAATATTAAGACCGATTACTGAGCACGATAAAGAGTATTACTATAAGAACCGCCGGATTCATGAGTAATTATTTCTATTCATTTACAATGATTGCTCTCTAACAGGTAAAATAGTGTGATAAACACTCAGTGGTAAAGGTTATATGACAGCTTCAATTAAATTTATTGCAACAGACATGGATGGCACGCTGCTTTGTGAAAAAAAGCAATTACCATCGGATTTTTATGATGTATTCAACCAACTACAGCAAAAGAATGTGCTATTTGCTGCGGCATCAGGGCGTCAATATCAAAGCCTAGTGAATACATTTGCTCCAATTAAAGATGATATGATCTTTATTGCTGAGAACGGTACATTAGTAATGTATCAAGGAAAAGAGTTGTATAGCTCAACTATCCCAACCAATGAAATTCACGATATTCTTAAAACTGTTAAGCAAGTACAGGACTGTGACATTGTGTTATGTGGTAAGAATGCAGCCTATACCGAAGCCACCAGCGAACAAGCTTTAGATGAAATTCGTAAGTATTACCATAATCTTGAGTTAGTTGATGATTTACTGGCTGTTGATGATGAGTTTATTAAAGTCGCGGTTTTAAATTTCAATGGTACAGAAGAGCATGTTTATCCAGTGCTATCACCGCAATTTGGTGGCACACATCAAGTGGTCGTAAGTGCGAAGATTTGGCTTGATTTAATGCATAAAACAGCGTCAAAAGGCGCCGCAATAAAGTACTTACAAAAAGAATTCGGTTTTACGTTCGAGGAGAGTATGAGCTTTGGTGATTTCTTCAATGATGTAGAAATGCTTAAAGAAACTTACCATAGCTATGCAATGGACAATGCCCATCCTGAGATAAAAAAATTAGCTCGATTTGAAGCGCCGAGTAATAACGAACAGGGTGTAATGACGGTTATTAAGAAGACAATATTATAATCAGCATCTTAATCTAAAGTTATAAGCCTCAATATATTGTTTTAACAATCATTGAGGCTCTACTTTTACTCTTTAATAAAAAAAGCATTACCATCAATATCGAGTGGTACGATAGGTTTATCGGGTTTTGCGTAACTTAAACGTCCAACACTTTGCGTTACGTGGTAGTTATCGAGTCCAGAAAGCGTCATTAAGTCTAGGCTTTCAATATTGATATAGCCATCTTTTCGTAGTGCGTATTTAGGTAAAATCACTCGCTCAATTTCTCCAATAATCATATATGTACCATTAGATGGAATAGGTATGATTTCGACTAACCTTAAGCCTATTTTTATTGGACTCTCTAATACAAATGGCGCATCAAAATGATTGTCATAGAAAGGGGTGAGACGCGTTTCATTAAATTCTGACACATCTTTAGGATAGCGAGCAGATGTTTGATGGGCTCGTTGGTAGAATTCCTCAGATACAGCGTTAATTGTGTATTGTTCGGTTTGCTGGATGTTTGTATAAGTGTGTCGTTCGACGGTGTTAGGACGTAATATAAAGCCTAATAATGCAGGTGATGATCCAAGATGGATAACAGAACTGACAATGGATACATTTTCATTTCCATCTTTATCTGTCGTTCCTATAAGGTTGGCGCTTTTAAAACCAGGTAAAGAGTTTATTAATTGAACTCTTTGACGTTTTTCCATTGTGTGAATATCACGTGTTGATAATCGAATATTATCCATATATTACCTCAGGTTTCTAAACGTTAAGTTTTTTACGCCTAATGACTGAGTGTGGATCACCTTGATAATATGAATAATAAAGAAATGAAAGAGTTATAAAGCCATAGTGAGTTATGGTTAACTACTTAAAACACTATGGCTAATATTTAACCTGATTTAATGCATCACTGGTTATAACGAGCCATTAAATGCTGTTTAAAAAAACGAGGATTTAATGTTTCGCCTGTCGCTTGTTTTACTAATTCATCCGTTGAAAGTGTACATCCTTTTGACCAGATATTCGTTTCAAGCCATGTAAAAATAGGGGATAAATCACCTGATGTAATTGCAGCTTCAACATCTACTACTTTCTTCATTGCAGCCATGAATTGTGCGGCGTACATAGCACCCAGCGTATAAGATGGAAAATAACCAAAGCTACCATCTGTCCAGTGAATATCCTGCATACAGCCATCTTTGAAGTTACCTTTCGTATCAATACCAAGATAAGCTTGCATTTTTTGATCCCAAATTTCAGGAATATCGTCAACTTCGATTATACCTTCAATAAGATCACGTTCAATTTCATAACGCAGAATTACGTGGGCTGGGTAAGTTACTTCGTCAGCATCAACACGGATAAAACCCGGTTTAACGCGAGTATTAATAGTGTTGAGGTTTTCAGCCGTCAGCGCACTATCGGTTTCACGATTAAATGTTTTCTGTGCTAATGGCGCCAGTTTTCTTGCAAAATCAATATTACGTGAAAGCTGCATTTCAAAAAACAGCGACTGACTTTCATGAATCCCCATTGAACGAGCTTGGCCTACAGGCAGATCTCGCCATTGATGTGGTAAACCTTGCTCATAACGTGCATGACCAGTTTCATGAATAACGCCCATTAAGGCTGATGTAAAGTCAGTTTCGTCATAACGCGTTGTAATACGTACATCGGTTGATACACCACCACAGAATGGGTGAGTACTGATATCTAACCGCCCATGATTAAAATCGAAGTTTAATAGTTTCATGACGTCTAGACTAAGTGCGTTTTGCTCGGCAATCGGGAATGTTCCGGTTAAAGGCAATACGGCGTCATTCTTCTGCTTGTTTTGCACATCTTGAATAAGCTGCGGCAACCACGATTTTACATCAGCAAAAATACCGTCAAGAATTTCAGAAGTCATTCCTGGTTCGTAAAGATCGAGCAGGGCATCGTATAGACTTAATCCTGTTGCTTTAGAGCGAATAGCCGCTTCTTGACGTGCAAGTTTCACAACAGGAGCGAGGTTTTGTTTAAATCCTTCCCAGTCATTTTCTTTACGTTGGGTACGCCAAGCATGCTCACATTGTGAGCCTAATAAGGATTTTTGCTCCACTAGCTCGGCTGGTAAAATGTTATGCATCATCCATTGACGTTTTAACGCAGCAAGGCTGATACGTTCAGCATTAGATAATTGCTCTTTTTCTGCTTGTTCAAACCAATCAGCAAGATAATCAGCGGTTGATAATTCATGTGTAATAACCGCAAGTTCAGCCATTGCTTCCGAGCGAGCTTCAGCACCACCACTTGGCATCATTGCAGCTTGATCCCAACCACATATTGCGCTTAGATGACCTAAACGCGATAACTTACGAGCATGCTGTTCTAATTTTAGATAATAGCTCATTTCACATCCCTAATGTTTAGCTGTTAAAAACATCACTATATTATGTATTACTTATTGAATAGTCAGTAAAAAAGTACGAAAGGTTCATTAAAATAGGGAAAAATTTATAACAACGTGAGCAATAATAAAAAAACACGATAGAGGCAGTATTAAACGTTTATATTTTTTTTTATTAACGCTATAAATGTAAAGATGGCGTGCAAATCGTAAAACAGTGTTACAAAAGGAAGTTTTTCATATTGCAAACGCTATAATGAGCCTCAACTAATATACCTATTTGAACTATTTTACGAACTTATGATGTTGTAAATAGTTATATTAGATTGTTTATCGTATTTTTAAGGGATTTTGCCTCAAATGAAAAAGACATCACCGCTTTTTTCTCTCGTTGGTGTAACTGCGCTTTGTACTGTGTCGTTTTCATCATTAGCAGCACCTTCTGTTATTCCAGATGCACCGACATTAAGTGCAAAGGGTTATGTATTGATGGACTACAATACAGGCCAAGTATTAGTCGAGAAGAATGCTAACGAAAAATTAAACCCTGCAAGCTTGACGAAATTAATGACTAGTTATGTTGCTGGTCAGGAAATGCAACAAGGCAATATCAGTAAAGATGATATTGTTGTTATTAGCCGTAACGCATGGGCACGTAATTTCCCTGATTCTTCGAAAATGTTTATCGAAGTAGGGAGTGAAGTACCACTAATGGACTTGTTCCGTGGTTTGATTATTCAATCAGGTAACGATGCAAGTGTTGCACTTGCTGAACACGTAGCTGGCTCTGAGCAAGCATTTGTGGGTTTAATGAACTCATGGGCTAAAAAGCTAGGAATGAATGCTACACATTTTGCGAATCCTCATGGTTTAGATCACAGTGATCTTTATACTACACCGTATGATATTGCATTATTAGGCCAAGCGTTAATTCGCGACTTACCATCAATTTATCCGCTATACAGTGAGAAATCATTTACATATAACAACATTACCCAACGTAACCGAAATGGTTTGTTATATGATAAAAGCATGAATGTTGATGGCATGAAAACCGGCTACACAAGCGGTGCAGGATATAGCTTAACAAGTTCTGCAACTGAAGGTGACATGCGTTTAATTGCGGTTGTGATGGGAACAAAAAGTACCAAAACCCGTGAAAGAGAAAGTAAAGCCTTACTAAATTACGGTTTCCGATTTTTTGAAACAGTCGTGCCACATAAAGCTGGCGATAAAATCTTATCTGAACGCGTATGGTTTGGTAATAAAGAGAACGTTGAGTTAGGTGTTGATAGTTCAAGTTATGTGACATTGTCACGTAACGACACCAAAAAATTGACAGCAAGCGTTGAGCTTAATGGTGAACTTGATGCACCGATCGAGAAAGGTGAAGTCGTCGGTAAGGTTCTTTACTCTGTTGATGGTAAAGAAGTTGCGTCTCAACCACTTGTGGCATTAGATTCAGTTGAACAAGGCAGTATTTTCAGCCGCCTTGTTGATCATGTTAAAAAGTTCTTTGCTGGATTATTTAGTTAATTTAATCGCTTTTTAAGGTTAAAGACTCGTATACAAAGAAGCTCGGTTTTAGCCGAGCTTTTTTGTGTCTATTTATCCAATGATGGTTTTCCGTAGTTTACTATTTCCTGTTGAGTCTAAAATCCGTATAATTCACGCCCTATAAATTCTTATCCAGCAATTCTACTGTCGGGATTACCGATGGTGAGAGAAGTAGTAATGAATCAGACAGATAATCGTAAAGAAGTACTTGAATTTAATAAGCTGCAAAAGCGTCTACGTCGTAATGTCGGTAACGCCATTATTGACTACAACATGATTGAAGAAAATGATGTTGTGATGGCATGTATCAGTGGCGGCAAGGACTCATTTGCGATGCTGGATATCTTATTGAACCTGCAAAAAGCAGCACCGATCAATTTTGAAGTTGTTGCGGTTAACTTAGATCAAAAGCAACCAGGTTTCCCTGAGCATATTCTGCCAGAGTACTTTTCTAGCTTAAATATCCCATACTATATCGTAGATAAAGACACTTACTCTGTAGTGAAAGAGAAAGTGGAAGAAGGTAAAACAACGTGTGGTCTTTGCTCTCGTTTGCGCCGTGGTACGCTGTACTCTTTTGCTGAGAAAATTGGTGCAACTAAGATCGCACTAGGACACCACTTAGATGATATCGTTGAAACATTATTCTTAAACATGTTCCACGGCTCTCGTTTAAAGGCAATGCCGCCTAAGTTACGTTCTGATGATGGTCGTAATGTTGTTATTCGTCCATTAAGTTACTGTCGTGAAAAAGATCTAATTAAGTACGCAGAGCATAAAGCCTTCCCAATTATTCCTTGTAACCTGTGTGGCTCTCAAGAAAATCTACAACGTCAAAGTATTAAAGCGATGTTAATTGATTGGGACAAGAAAACACCAGGTCGCGTAGACGCTATCTTTAAATCTATCCAAAACATCAGTCCAAGCCAGTTAGCTGATAAAAATCTATTTGATTTTGTTAACTTGCCATTAGATCGTGAAGGTGAGAAGGCTGAGTATGCCTTTACTGAAGCGACGGTTTCTTCAACAAACATTGATGAGTCGATGTTTATTGATGTGACTAACGTTTAGTCACTACGTTGTTAAAATAATGGGCTAATAAACTTTGCCAAATGCGACAAAGAATTTAGCCCTTTATTTAAGAAGCTCAGAAAACGCCTCACTGTTTCTTTTTACTGCATTATCGTTGTTACTCATCAACTGACTTTTACTGGTTATCCATCCTTTATTATTCACGGTTCTTAAGTGGTATTCGTCATTATTGTCAGTAATAAACGAACCTTCTGTTAAGTTACTTATTTGTGTAATCTTCCCTATATCTTGGCGTTGTGTGTTTTGAAGATCCCATGATGTTACCTTGTCACTTATTGTATTTATCTTTGAGACTATTATTTGTTGTTCAGCACCATTTGGCATGGTGAAAACTAAGCTATCACCAATAGTTAAAATACTGAGTAACTCATCATTTATTTCCACAATACTTTCAATCGGTAGTATTGATATTCCTTGTTCTTGTTTCACTTTGTCTAGTAAATTGGGGCGGTAAAGCCAGAGATCTTCGCCTGTTAATAGATTAATCGGTGTATCAATTGTTGTCGCTACTTGATGATCATAACTATGAAGTTGTGGGTTACCTTCTAGATCTTCTTCAGCGACATAAGAAGGATCATCAATGATTATTTCTTCTTCCATACTTAATATTTTAAAATCTTTGGGCGCTTCAGCAACCTCATAAAGGTTTTTTGTTAATTGATTCTTATTTATTGTACGTGATGTATCACTTACAATTTCAGGTGTTTTTATTTCGTTAGCTGTTTTGTCGGGTTTAAAAATAAAGACACAGAGCAACCCAACAATCAGCGCTAAACCAGTATATTGGATCACTCTTTTCATACATTACTCGGTAATATTTAATTTAATATCAAGGTGTAAGTCTTTAGTGAACCCACGCTTATGTAAGCCCTTCACGTTAACGGATAAAGATCCAGAATATTCACCAATAGGTAAATCTTTATTGTCATCAGCGATAAAGCTCACACGTAACTCACCATAAACAGGGCGCATATAACGACAATAGGCGGCATTGTTCATTATTGTCCACCCACAACCCATATAGCGTTCTCCGCGCAACATAATAGTTTGTTGTTCTCCGGTTTCTGTATTCGTTACATTTACTTTCAAACGACTATAACCTCGGTTATAGCGACGCCAAACCACACGATTACGGTTCATTTTATTATCAGATAGATAATATACGCTGCCATAAACATCTTTTTCATAACGAGGAGAAACGTAAGGTGTTGAATCAGTAATGACTCCGTCACTTGGAAGTGCAGAAGTAATCTCGATATTTGTTGCAACGGTTACTTCATCTGAGTAAGAGCGGTTATAGAGACTTTTTACCATTAAACTAAAATCACCACTGTAAGTACCGATAGGCAATGTCGGATTATCTGCTTGAATAAATTCTAGTTTAAGTTGACCTAAGTTTGGCGCAGGGTAACACCATGCACTGTTATTAATACGTCCCCAGCCACAATGTGTTTTACGTTGACCTCGCAACCAGACTTCATGTTCTGTATTGTTTTCTTTTTGGGTTAATGCAACGGAAAATTTGGTCATTTTTCGTGGATAACGCCAAACAAATCGTTCAGGTCCAGAAACAACATTGTCGCCCTTAACATAATAAACAGAGCCTCGTACACTTTGCTCTAAAGGATCGGTTTCTATCGGTGCTTCATGGGTTAATAACCATGCAGGTTCCTCAACTGGCGGCTCATCTTCAATATCATCTACGGTTTTTAATACAGGAACGACACCTTTTAACCAATCAATATGTAAAGCAATAGGGACGTGACCTGAATACCCATATTGCCAGCCATACCACCATGACGAAATACCGACAGCAACAGGGTGTTCATTACGTTGTTGCCAAATCGCAGAGCCACTATCACCTGGGCTTGCAAATGCCCATGCGTCTGTATTCTCAATGGCCTGATTTATTAAACAGTCTTGGTAATAATAACGAATATGTCCTTCACCATGTCGCTTACCAATATAGCCAAGTTGACCTAATGAACGTGAACCGAAGATACCAAATCCTGTGAAGGTAGTAGGGTTAAGTAGCAAATCAGTATTTAAATTATTGTCGACAAACGGTTGCTTAATGACATCACCATTTGCATCTAGGGGATCGGAGACTTTCGGGATTTTTGCGACCGCTATGTCATCACTGCAGCCAGTAAAGGTACGAAAATAGTTAGTAGAAATACCTGCAGCAATAATCGTCCCATCTTGTTGTTTAAACGAGACATATTGACCTGAATATTCTGAAGAATCAGAGCCTGATAAACAGTGTGCAGCCGTTAGTACATAGCTATGAGATTCATCACTCCCAAGCCATGTACCTGAACAATATCCGCTACCAATCACTAAACCGACGGAGCGAAATTGTTCAACATTCGCATTTTGTTCTAATACGTTACTAACATTATTGACGACACTTGGATCTAAACTTCCTCCTAATTCAATGTATTTACTATCATTAATGCCTAATGAAAAAGCAGAAGCTGAAAACAACAGGGTGAGACAGCATATATAACGACTTAAAAAATGATAACTATTCATGACGTTAACCAGCCTAAAACGGTGTGTTTTTAAGAGTAGATTATCAATAAGAAGTCATTTTTATCAAAAATAAGACATTGTCAGTGGCACAACACATACCTAACAATATTCTTTGTGTTTTTAAGCTGATAACATGATTGGAAATATTTCGACGATAGAGACATGCATGTTACGCAGTATTTTAATCACAACGAGCCTTGTATTCATGATGGGTTGTAGCTCTCATCAAGCACAAGAATTGGGGCTAGGTGGTGGGCAAGTTAATGGCTATGCGCAAAATATGACAAATGCTCAATTGTGCAGCATTTATTTAAAAGAACGGACGTCAAATCAGACTCGATCAGCTATTGCTTCTGAATGGAGTCGTCGCAAGTTAAGTCGAGCATATTGTAAAGAAAAAGCCAATGAGTGGTATCTTACCAAATTTGCCAAATGGCTAACGCTACAAGAATCTGAGAAGAAATAAATCGCATTCTATAAGAGAAAGGCCTCAATAGAGGCCTTTCTTACTTAATCGATATTAGGTGCTAATGGACTAACGTACCCATCAGGTTTTAAAGCTAATAAATCACAATTTAAACTATCAATCGTATTTTCAGCGGTATTTCCTATAAATACAGCCGATAATCCAGTCCGACCTGTTGTTCCTAATATAACAAGTTCTGCTTTTATATCTTCAGCAACTTGAGGAATAATATCTTCAGGTAAACCTTCAAGCACATGAGTTTGCTCTTCACTAATTCCAAATTTTTGACGGAGTGCTTTCATCGTCGTTAGGTGATACCCACGTACAGCATCGGTATAACTAGCAGGATCAAATTCAGGTAATTCAATCGTAATATTTACCGGTGTTGCAGGGTAAGCATTAACTAAATTAACTTCGGCATTAGCGATAGAAGCAAACGCAAATGATTCTTTGACGATTTTTTCGTTAAGCTCCTCGTGAGTTTCATCATCGGTAGAGATATTGACGCAACCTAATACTTTGCCGTGCTCAGGCCAGTTATTACCTTTAACTAAAAGTACAGGAATAGGGCATTTACGAAGCAGATGCCAATCTGTTGGTGTGAAAATCACAGAGCCTAAACGATCATGTTCATGAGTAGCTTTGATAAGTAAATCAATGTCTTGGCTATATACATCAGCAATGATGGCCTCATAAGGACGATTATGCCAAACCACTTTAATTTCTATATCAACGTCTTTTTCTAAGTAAGGCTGAATGATTTCCTTTAACCACTCTTCTCGCTGCATTACCACACCGCGACGCATAGCATCACGTTCGTCTGATGATAACATTGACGTCATTTCATAAGAGAAATCATAAATAGCTAAGAAAATAATAATTTTTACATCTTTGCTCATTTTAGCAAGATGAACAGCGCGCGAGATCGCTGGTTGTTGTTCTTTTTCAGGATCAGCGACGACTAAGATATTTTTATACTTTTGCATAATGCCTCCTTTACACAACTGTGTAGGCAATCTCTTGATAAGTTGAATTTAAAACAGGTATAACAACGGCTATGTACTTAGATATCAAAAGATTAAATAAATCCTTATAAATACTGTAACCTAGAATAGAAAGATATGGGAACGATAATAGAGAAAATTATGTAAACTTTGATACGCTGGACAAATAAATATAAGAAATAGCGGATTAGCGAAATAAAAAAGCACCGTATAAACGATGCTTTAAAATTTAAAAAGGATAGGGCTAAAACGATTATTGTGGAGGTAATGTGTTACTTTTAGCCACACCAGCAAGACGAGCTAACTCATCGTGATCAATAATTGTAATGTATTTACCTTTTACACTTAACATCTCAGATTTCTGGAAACGCCCTAATAAACGACTGATAGTCTCAACCGTTAAGCCTAAGTAGTTACCAATATCACCGCGTGTCATTGTTAAACGGAATTCACGTGGAGAAAAACCGCGCTGAGAAAAACGTAGTGATAAGTTATATAAGAAAGCGGCAAGACGTTCTTCAGCATTCTTTTTAGAAAGCAGCAAGATCATTTCCTGATCGCCTTTAATCTCATTGCTCATTAAGCGCATGATTTGTTGACGAAGCTTTGGCATTTTACCAGAAAGATCATCAAGGATTTCAAATGGGATTTCACACACCATTGATGTTTCAAGTGATTGAGCAAAACTTGGATGCTGCATTTCATTGATCGCATCAAAACCTACTAAATCACCTGCAAGATGGAAGGCAGTAATTTGCTCGTCACCTTGTTCGGTAATGGTGTAGCTCTTAATGGTGCCAGAACGAATAGCATATAACGATTTTAGTTCGTCACCTGCTTTAAATAGCTCCTGACCTTTTTGGATCGGTTTTTTTCGTTCTATGATTTGATCCAGTTGGTCTAGCTCAGACTCATTCAGCGTGAAAGGAATGCATAACTGACTAATACTGCAATCTTGGCAGTGAATTGCACACCCACCTGATTGGATACGTTTTGTTGTAAGCTTGTCTGAAATCATATGCCTGTCTAACCAATTTGATGTAGGTCAATATTTTAACATATTATGAAGCATTATTACGAGTAATAAAAAGGTCACAATATTTGTTTGATTGCTATATAACCAGTTTGAATGCCATAAACCATTAATAATAATGCACTAACACGCCTAAAATAGAGGTTCTTTAGACATATTTTTAACTGTGTCGCAAAACCGCCAACCGCTAACATTGCAGGTAATGTACCTAACCCGAAAGCAAGCATTACTATTGCACCATTTAGAGCACTTCCAGAAACAGCTGCCCATGTTAAAGTTGAATAAACTAAACCGCAAGGTAGCCAGCCCCAGAGAAAACCAAATGGCAAAGCTTTTATCGGTGATTTAAGGGGAAGAAATGATGAGGCTAGTGGTGAGATATATCGCCATACCACTTGCCCAACACGTTCAATTTTGTTTAACCCAAACCACCATTGGCCAATATATAACGCTAAAATAATCATCATAATTGCTGCTAAAAAGCGCATGAATATCAATGGGCTATTAGATCCATTAATGGTAGCAATACTCGCAAGCATTGCGCCTATAATTGCCCCCGCAACTGTATAAGCGACTAATCTTCCAAAATTATAATTTAATAGATAAATCCAACGTTTACTGTTTTTTGTGTTTTCTGGCATACCGATTGTGATCGCAGCAGCAACACCACCACACATACCAATGCAATGGCCAGCGCCCATTAAGCCGATTAAAAAGGCAGCATAAAAATCTAAATTAACCATTATTGCTATCTTGATCGTTACTTGGATTTTTTTCTATTAATTCAGAATTGGAAACTGTGTTTTTATGTTTAGTATCATCTTCGTCGAACAAAATATCATATCCACGACGCTCTAAATCATCAAATTGCTCACTTTTCACTGCCCATAAAAATATACCGATAGCAATACAGACAAAAACAATAGCGATAGGTATTAATATGTAAAGACTTTCCATTTATTTTAATAACCTTAAAGAATTTGATACAACAATGATCGAGCTTGCTGACATACCGACAACGGCAAAATAGGGCGCCACCAGTCCTGAAATAGCCAGAGGTAGGATTATCAAGTTATAGCCAAGCGCCCAAGATAAATTTTCTCGAATAATTTTTCGAGTTTTCAATGCTAAAGTACGGGCTTCTAAGATACGTTCTAATTTATCGCCAACTAGTACCATATCTGCTGAAGATTTAGCTATATCTGTTCCACCACCCATAGCAACAGAAAGGTGAGCACCTGCGAGAACAGGGGCGTCATTGACACCATCACCTATCATTAATACTACGTCATCTGATAATAATTCGTTCAAATACGCCAACTTTCCTTGTGGTGTTTGGTTAGCTATAACCTCATCAATATTCAGTTGTTTAGCAACGTTATTGGCATGAACAGTATTATCACCCGTTAACATTGTTACGTTAATACCATGTTGCTGACATTGTTTAACTAAAAGAGCGCTTTCTTGACGGATTGGGTCGTCTAATTTAAATGCTGCAATAGGTTGCTGATTGCAAGTTAACCATACCGAGAATTCATTACTATTTTTAAACGATTGATTATTTTCAATATCAAGAGCAAAAATATATTTACCAATGCGCCACTCATCACCATTCAGCGTTGCTTTCAAACCACAACCAATCACATTCTCGACCTTATCAAAAAGTACGCTTTGTAGGCGATATTGGCTAAAAGCTTGAGCAATAGGGTGATTGGCGAAACGCTCTAATTCAGCAGCAATCATCAACGTTTTGTCTTGCTCTATGTTTCCGAATGTACGCGTTTCAACTAAGCGAATGTTACCTTCAGTTAAGGTGCCTGTTTTGTCTAATACCAGTCGATTAACGTTACATAGCGTTTCTAATACATGCCCTTGACGAAGCAATATCCCTAATTTACTAAGTGTAGACGTTGAACAGGTAATAGCCGTTGGTGTGGCTAATGATAGGGCACACGGACAGGTGGCAACTAAGACAGCTAATGTGATCCATAATGCATCATCAGGTTGATTTTGATGCCAATAATACCAAGTGCTAGCTGCGATAATCAGTATTGCAGCAACAAAATAGCGAGCTACATTATCGGCTAACTCTGCCACTTTAGGTTTTGAGAGTTGAGCTTCATCTTGCAAGCGTACGATATTAGAAATAAGTGAGTCATTTCTATTGACTGTAACTGTCATTGTGACATTGGCATCACCGTTAATCGTCCCTGCATACACCTTATCTCCAATCGCGCGAGTGACAGGCACTGACTCTCCCGTTAACATGGATTCATTAACGGTTGTTAATCCTTTATTTATTTCACCATCTGCAGGGAAATGCTCCCCAGGCAATATAGTGACAACGTCACCTATTTTAAGCGTTTTTGCTGCAACTTGTTCACCATTAGCAAGCGTAGCCATATTTGGTATGAGTTTTAACAAATTTGCACTGGCGGCCGCTGCTTGTCGACGGGCACGCATTTCTAAGAATCGACCCAATAGTAAAAAGAACGTAAACATTGAAATGGATTCAAAGAATACTTCGCCTTTATCCATAACAGTTGCGTATAAACTTGCACCGTAAGCAAACAATAAAGCGATTGAAACAGGTGCATCCATCCCTAATGTGAAGGCTTTTAGGCTTCTCCATGCATTAATATAAAAAGGGAGTGCTGAGTAGAGTAAAACGGGGGTGGCAAAAATTAGGCTTACCCAACGGAGGTAGTTTTTAAATTCAGTATCTAGATCGCCAAAGACTTCAAAATAGAGCGCAAATGCAAGCATCATCACCTGCATGGTAGCAATGCCCGCAATACCTAGCTTATACAAATATTGCTTCATTATGTTGTGGTATTGTAGCTCTTGAGCATCAGCTTCAAAGGGTGATGCTTGATAGCCAATATTATGGATAACCGTCAATAAATGGCTGAGTTGTACTTTTTCAGTATCCCAAACGAGCAATGCACGATTGGTCGTAGTATTTACACGAATGGAAATAACACCATCTTCGCGTACTAATTGCTTTTCAATTAACCATGCGCAAGCAGCACAAGAGACACCTTCAACAGAAAGGGACACCTCACTGAAATTTTGATCTGTCGTTCGTACGAAATCTTGCTGAATATCTGCATGATCATAAAGGGAGAGAGACTTAAACTGTTCGGGGACTAAATCGGCTTTTTCGGCAGGCTCAGTTCGGTACTCGTAATACGAAGTAAGGCCACTTTTAACAATCGTTGTTGCAACGGCTTCACAGCCAGGACAACACATAGATCGAAGTTGGCCTAATATTTCGACTTCAAATTGGCAACCACTAGGAACAGGATCACCGCAGTGGTAGCACTCATCATGAACATGTTTTTCTATTGTCATTCCTTACTCTGCCCGTACAACGAAGTCGGAGAAGGTGATGGTACGTCTACACGTCCTTGTAAACTCCAATCACTTTTAAAAGGTTCAATATCAACTAACCATGGGCCAATTAAAGATTCCGGTGTGATAAGTACCTTTTACGTAGGTCATGATCATTTGGCTAATATCTTTATCCGGAATAATTCGTATATTCGCATTAATATTTAAAGTATCAACCTCCCGAAAACGAGAACGAACTACATTAATAATAGTAATCCATATCCCCAAAAATGGTGACATTCGACCTTGCTCCTCTGATTACTCATCAAAACAAGATTCAAATTGCTATTTTTTTGTAGAAGTGGCATTTTCATTTCTCATAATACTTGAGCTAACACATTTTTCAGAGTGGGGTGACCACATTACATTTACGCTTAAGTAACAGTATGTGAGAATTTTGAGCTCTGTAACACAGGAATATTTGTAAAATATGGCAGCAGAAAAACTAACCCGTGGTCGTTTAATCCAAATAATAGTGTTAATGACTATATTGATTTCAGCTTTTTTTTGGAGAACAGTGACATATACATCTCCCGAAGGTGAAGATAGTCTTAAAGATGGAGTGAAAATATGTCAATTAGACACAACAAATTGTCAGTATTTGTTAGATGATAAGAACGTTGATGTACAGCTTTTAACAAAAAAAATATCTGCACAAGCACCAATTCTATTACAAATAACCAACATGGATGTTAAACCGTCAGCTACTGCTTCAGGTGTTTCAATGAATATGGGAACGGTACCCATTATGTTTACGCAGCATAATAAGAACACTTGGGTGGGAGAGTTTACCGTTCCAGCATGTACACATAACTCAATGGTTTGGGAAATAGATATAACGGCTAAAAACACGACAATGATTTCCCAATTTACCGTTACTAAATAATATTAGAAATAGCACTTCTTAATATGAACATTTACTGAAGTGCTATTTACTCGCAATAAATCATTTTCTTTGTCATCCCGCCATCCACAACAAAATTTTGCCCCGTTATGAAACCTTGGCTACAAAGTAAAAAATCAACCATTTCAGCAATATCATTGACATTTCCAACTCTTCCAGACAAGTGCTGCTGATGATCGATACCTCGTAATTGACTCGTATCTGTATGAATCCAACCCGGTGAAATACAGTTTACTTTTATATTAGGAGATAAACTCACAGCGAGTGCATGAGTTAATGATACCAATCCACCTTTACTTGCAGCGTAAGCTTCGGTGTTTGGTTCAGACTGTAGATATCTTGTTGAGCTCATATTAATAATATGTCCTTTACTTTCAGTAAGTAAAGGTAGGCACTGCTGACTCATGGCTAAAGGGGATGTTAAGTTAACATTTAAAATATGGTGCCATTCATCTAACGGTAATTGGTGTAAGGGAGTATTGTAAGGGTTGGAAATAGCAGCATTATTGATGAGACCATCTAGTCTTCCAAATTGACATTTCACCCAATCTAACGTGTTTTTAATATCCGATATTTGAGTAACGTCCGTTAAACGAAACCGAATACGTGGTTCTTCATTGACTAAATCATATCCGGCTTGCTCATTGATATCTAATGCGATAACGATAACGTTTTTTTGTGCCAAATATTTACAAATCCCTTTGCCGATACCATTAGCACCACCGGTGACAATAACGATTTTATTTAAGCTTAAATCCACTTTAATAATCCTTAGCTTACAAATATTTGCATCATGATACGATAAGATAAGCTAATCTAATAAGAGGTAGGTAAAATTCTGACTTAAAATGTGCAAATAACTGATAATATTAATCATGAGTTAATTCAAGGATGAGTCTATTGATATGGATATAACAACAAGTTACTCAATACAATCTTCATCTTTCGAAGCTATTAATGAGGCTATTGATAAGCTAAATCTAAAAATTGCAACGCCTTCTTTGCTGCTTATCTATTATTCTGAAAATTATGACATCAATATTTTCCAAGCCGAACTCAAAAAGTCATTTCCCCATACCGCTATTTTAGGTTGTACGTCATGTCAGGGCTTTATGACAAATGAAGGCTATTTTAGTGGAACAGGTTTAGCATTATGGGCAATTAATGATTATCACGGAGCATATGGCACGGCCATTATTTCGAATTTTGAGACGCCTTATGAAATGGCAAGGCAAGCAACATTAAAAGCGATTCATAATAGCGGTCGAGTTGGCGAGTTGCCATCACTCATTTTATTACATGCAACACCAGGTTACGAAGAACAAATTATTCAAGGAATAGAAAAAGAGTTGGGCTGTACCGTTCCTATTATTGGCGGCTCAGCTGCTGACGATTTCATTGCAGAGAAATGGCAAATATTTAATGTTGAACAACAAACAGGTCAGGGGATTGGTATCGCTGTTTTTTATCCGACCTGCGAAGTAAGCCTTTCATTTCATTCAGGTTATGCTAGTACAGGCTTATCAGCAATAGCCACTAAAGTTGAACATAGAGAAGTTATAGAGCTCGATAATAAACCCGCAGCGGATGTCTATCAACAATGGATGAAGATTCCATTTGATACCAACAGCAACATAATAAGTGAAAGCAGTTTAAATCCTTTAGGGCGTTTTGCTGGAGAATATTTTGATTTACCTTATTTTAAATTAGCTCATCCTGCACATATTACACAACGCAAGGGCATCGAAATGTTTGCTGAAGTAAAGCAAGGGGATCGCTTGTACTTTATGAACGGCACGGATGAACGACTGATTTCTAGAGCAAGTCGGGTAGTTAAAGCATCAAATGGTAATAAGCTTAATCCAATAGGTGGCATTACGATTTTTTGTGCCGGATGCATGTTAAAAATAAAAAATCGTATGGATGATGTTGCTAGCGGTGTAAATATTGCAATGTTAAATAAGCCTTATGTTTCTCCATTTACCTTTGGTGAGCAGGGGCAATTCATCAGTGGTGAAAATGCGCACGGTAACTTAATGATTTCAGCAGCTATTTTTCATAAAGGGTAGGTTGTTAATACTATGATAAGTTCTGAATCTGAAAAGCTACAAGAAACAGTCATTGATTTATTACGCAGTCAAGAACGAGAAAGCCAATTACAAGATGAGAATGAAGCCATCTTAGAAGGCATCTCGGCAATGGCGGGTGCGAATGATAAACGTCAAGTATTCAATAGCTTATTAGAAGTCCTACGCAAGTTTATTGGTTTTGATCAAGCACTAGTTCTTACTAGAGAAGACGAGCAAGAGCTGCTTGATGTGCTGGTCAGTACTGATAATCGTTTTAGTACAAACTCTTGGCTTATGGAAAGTACATTTAGACGAGCGATCAATGGTGAATGTATTGCACTATATTCTCCTAAAGATATTGTTGAATTTAGTACGCAATCGATTGAAGCATTAAATGACTACAGTTCGGCATTATTAACGGGGGTTAAAGTAAGCTCAAGTGATGCTGTTATGATTTTAATGAGCCACGATAAAAGTCAGTTCACACCAAGATGCAGGCGAGTGCTTAATAGATTTAGACCATTACTTGCACGTGCGATCATCGATATAGATTATCGAGAACGGCTGCAATCTTTAGTGGCAGCCCGAACTCAACAACTGACATTTAGTCAGCAACGATTTAAAGATTTTGCCAAAACAGCAGGTGATTGGTTTTGGGAAATTGATGTTGATTATAACTTTACCTATATTTCAGAACCTCAAGTCGCTAATACACAAATTGCCTGTGATAACTTTATAGAATTCTTTAATAACTACCCACTGTTCCAACAAAAAATGACGAATAAGCTCTCGCAGCAAGTTGTCTTTGAAGACGTAGAATGGAATCTTAGCGTTGATAATACTGAGCAGTGGTACAGCTTTAGTGGCACCCCTTATTTTGATAAGTATGGAAAACTACAAGGATTTCGCGGAACAGCTAAAAACATAACGAGCAGAAAAAAACGTTTATTTGACTTACAGGAAGCGCAAAAGCAAGCAGAAACAGCCAACAAAGCTAAATCTCAATTTATCGCAATGATGAGTCATGAGATACGAACACCACTTAATGCGGTGTTAGGTTTAATGGAATCGCTATCTTTATCTGGCTTGAATACTAAACAAAATCTTTGGTTGTCACAGATGGACCAGTCAGCACATTTATTGCTGACGATTATCAATGACATCTTAGACTTATCAAGAATAGAATCGGGGAGTTTTAGGCTTTTCAATAGTGATATTAATGTTGTGGAAAGTATAAGGCTTGTCTCTGATCAATTAGCACCACAAGCAACTAAGAATAATGTTCAATTTCAATGTGAAATTGACGATGCGATCCCTAAACAAATCTACGGTGACAAAAATCGAATTGCTCAAGTGTTATTTAATTTAATCGGCAATGCCGTTAAATTTACGAGTATTGGTTCGGTTCGCGTTGTTGCTCGTAAAGTTGACGATAACATTGAAATAGCAGTCATCGATACCGGTATTGGTATTGCTAAAGATGCACAAGCAAATATCTTTAATCCATTTCATCAAGCGGATGGAAGTATCACACGTCGTTATGGCGGCACAGGTTTGGGCTTGGCGATTAGCCAGCATTTGATCGAAAAGATGAACGGAACAATATCACTTGAAAGTGAATTAGGAACGGGAAGTTGTTTTAAAATTTCTATTCCTATTATTTATCCATCATTGAAGAGTTGTGAAGCTGACACTAAATTTAAAAATAAATCGGATTGCTCTTTAAATATTTTATTAGCAGAAGATAGTAACACCAATCAGTTGGTTGCTAAGTTGATGTTAGAGCGGCGAGGACATAAAGTTGCGATAACTAACAACGGAAAGGAAGCGATAAATGTACTGTTACAGGGTCACAATAAGTTTGATTTAGTGCTAATGGATATTTCTATGCCTATTTTAGATGGCTTAGAAGCAACAAAACAACTTAGACAGAGAAAAATTAGTATTCCAATCGTCGCATTAACCGCGAACGCGATGCAAAGTGACCAGAAAATTTATCATGATATTGGTATGGATGGCTTTTTAGCAAAACCAATCTGTTCAAACGAGCTAGATGCGTTGCTGGAAAAATACCAAGAACTTAAAGAAAACCAGCAATCAGAAAGTACGATTTAGAGATTCGTATTAATCGAATCTCTAGTAATTAACAGCAAGCTTTAAGTACAAGGCAAACTGAACATTTGCAGCAGTATTTAAAATTGATGTTAATTACCTATTTTATGGTAAATAGCCAATACTGTTAAATACAATAATCAACCCACAAGCAGAGTAGAGATATTAGATACAAAGTAGGAAAAACAAGATCATACATAGTTACCTCGACACCTTATTTAACATAATATACATAATGCGCACTTAGATTATAGGCCCCAAGGTAAAGTGTCTCTTTTCTGCAAAGCTAAAATGTCCTGTTTTTCTATAGTGATCAGTATCTGCTGATCAATGTGAGTTAAACAAAATATGTTGTGCTGCTCAGCTTCTTAATGTCATTGTTCGTCAGGTTCAACGATTAATAACACGCTATCGAGATCTTGGTGCTGTTGGTTTAGTGCATCAACGTCGTGGACAATCGCCAGGCAACAAAATTAATACTGATATACGCCATCAATGTTTAAACCTGCTCCACGAATATTACGCAGACTTCGGACCCACATTGGCACGTGAAAAATTGATTGAACGCCACGAATTGGATTAGAAACCTTACGCCAATGGATGATCGCTGATGGCCTTTGGGTGCCACCGGCAAACTGATGAGCTTACGTTTTAGCGAAACAGAATCTGCGTTTGATTACATAGTTGCCACGCATGCATATGTTGAACATCATGGCAAACCCACTGCTTTTTACAGTGATCGCCATGCGTAAGTAAACGGGATGCAGAAACCAACCGTGTGACTCAGTTTGGTCGTGTATTGCATGACTTAAACATTGAATTGATTGAAAAACCGAAAAATTTATAAACATATAATGATATGACAAGCAGATGGTTGCATCAATATAGAATTCGATACCTTTTTTGTATAAAATAGCCTCTCTTTTTGAGTAGTTATCCCCTTTGACAACTCTATTATTGATAAGTAAATAATGAACGATGAAGTAAACAACGGAATAGAACGTTTTGGTCGTTTTGATGTTGATTATTCGCGAAGAACGATCACCCGTATAAGTGATAATGCTGTTTTAAAAGTCTCACGCTCAGAGACTCATATCTTTGCTTTATTAGCAAACACCGCAAACAATACTGTACATAGAGAAACATTACTAAAAGAGTGCTGGCAAGGAAAAGTAGTAACGAATAATTCGTTAACTGTAGCGATAAAAAACCTTCGCACTTCATTTAGTAAAATCGGTGAGCATAATATCATCACAACTGAGCCAAAACTTGGTTACTCAATTAGAGAAACCTCTCTGCTTGATGATGGTTCTCATCCGCCTCTGTCTGAAGATATTAGTAAACATATAGAAGCTCATGAAATTGCAGAAAAGTTAGAATTAGAAGAGCATCAAGAAAGCATTATTGATAAACCAGTAATTACTGAGAAGAAAAAAAAATTCAGCTTACTCAATAAATTAAATACATTCAGCCTATTTGATTTTCTGATTGTTTGCTTTTTCTTTTTAGCTACTTTATTTGTCTGTTACCAGTACTTATTTTTTGTTAATACAACAGATGTTGATGGTATATCTGTTAATTATAATGGCGTTGAATTACCAAATCCTGTTACACAGGCAATCATTGATTATAAAGCAGGCGATATAAGTCAATGGTATGCATTCCCTATCGGTGGATTGTGTGAGCGTTATAAATTAATAGGTGTGCATAATGAGCACTATATTGACTTAACTTCACAGGTGAACCAGGAGCAGTGCGATGCTTAAAAAAGCTTTCCTTGGCATATTCCTAGCTCTATTGTTTATTATTGTCCAAGCGATTTTTAATGCTGTCAGCACACAGTCGGCATATTTATTTACTAAGGAATACCCTGCTTTTGGCTCTGAAATTATAAAGGTTGACCTAAATGATGGGCGAATTAAGATTAATACAATTAGAAAAGATAAAGAAAATCGAGTTATTTCATCATCTTTATTTAGTGGTGTATTTTTAAAAATTCAAAATCATTATTACACTTTTGGTGTTAAGCAATTAAATAAAAGTCGTGAAGTCGATTTCACTTTTAGTAACTTCTATATTGATTATCTTCGAACAAAAGAAGCTGTTTATATATCCGATGACAGAGGTATTCTAGAGCTAGCTTCAGGTAAGTCTATTTACCTAAGTAGCCTACTATTAGGTCAAAAGATACGCTAAAAATAAGCCGGTGTTTGCCGGTTTATTTTTAGCTAGCAACGCTAAGTTATAGTGCGTTAGGGTGGTGACGTTTTGATTAAAAATTGATATATTATAGAGAGTTAAGGAGTATCTAATGGCAATAACAATCCGTGATATCGATAAGCATTATTATATGATTGCGTCTCTTAAATCATTAACGAATAGTAATGTTACAACCAAAGCGCTGATAAAAGGTGGCTATTTAGCCGTAGATTTAGGTCAACAATTAGAAGATGAACGACTAAAAAGAATAAAAGCAGAGAGTGAACTTCAGGAATTAAAGCAAAAGTTTTCATCTTATATCAAAAGTAAAGAAGAGTTATTAGATGCATTAAAGTAGATTTAATAACAAGTTAAACTTATCTTTAACTTGTTATTATTCGCTTCACTTTGCACAAATTTTCAGCTCATCAAATCGTGTTGATTCGTCATACTCTCGGTTAAATGATAAATTTGTATAACTCGCAATACAAACTTCTGCAGTATAAGAAACAATACTTCCATCAACAAGATGGCCACCTATTACCTGCCCTTTTTTATCAGCTACCGAAATATGAAGATGGACATGCTGTGGTGTTAATGTTCCTGATAATGTAAGAATTTCCAGAGGGCCAGAAACCTCTATTGTCTTAGATTCATCAGCCAATCGTATAATCACTTTAGACAAACAACCAATGCCTGAAAGTAAACTTCCGGCTTGGATCTTATTGTCTTGTACAAAGTGCAGAATACTCTTTTTAAGATCTTTACCTTGGGTTAATCGAAACGCGTATGGAATAATCACAATTGACTCTTTTAAATAGTAAGTGTAATAAACGTTTTATTACACTTACTTCCAATTAAGCACGTTTGCCCTTTTTAGTTGAATGAGAGCTATGAGGGAAAACATTACGAATACGTTGCTTTGTTTTACTTGGAATATCCTTTGAAAAATCAATTTTTGTAGTGAATCGATTTTTATAAACTTTGATATGACCACTAAAAGGTGTTTTATGTGCGATTTCTTTACACGCTGTTTGAAAGCCAGTCGGTACACTCCCTTTCGTTTTTATCAGTTCGCCATTTTCAAATTTCAAAACCATAATAGGACGATCTTTAAAGACGATAAAAATAACAACTACTGCTAAAACAAGTACATATTCCATTTGCTTACTCCTTAAACGTAACCTTTAAAAGAACAGCAACCACCAAAAAACGTTATTTATCAAAGGATTCAATGTTCAGTAGTTCTGTCAGGTTATTCTTGATATCACTAACCTGTTTGTTAGCTCGCTCTGTTCGGTTACTTTCACTGATCAAATATTCGATAGTATCGGATAATGTAGAACCTAACTCTTGCGATTTTTCTGCCAACTTTTCCCAAACACGGAAATCTAAATCGATTGATTTTTTTCGTGTATGTACTTGTTCTGCATTAAAATGGCGCTTTCTTTTTGCTCGAATCGCTTGTTTTAATTTATTTTCAAGCGCAGGAGACATATTTGAACCAATCCATTCAATCACTTTTGTTGGTTCGTGTTCAATATCGAAAAGAGCCTCAACAGCAGCTTCTGCTTCACTGCGATCAATAAAGCGTGTAATTGATTCGCCTTCCTTGTGTTTTTTTACTAAATAAGCCCATTTCCAACCGGATTCAAGATTTTCAAGCTGCTGATATTTCATAAAATTACAATTTTCTCATCGTCAACGAAAAACGCGTTACAGTGTAACTCTGACATTCTTAAATAACAATCACCTATATAGAATAACCGATTGTTTTTATGAAACATAAATATAGCTCATAAGTTTCTATTATGAGCTCTTTGATTGTTTTATACTGCTTACCTTTTCACAGTAACAATAGAAAGCTAAATTTATGCATGAAGAATCTTGGCGTACAATGTTTCCTGATTATAGCCAGTACCAAACAACTCTAGAACATTATAGTAATCTTGAACCCGCGACAGTTGGTACTCTTCAACCTCGACTATCAGATGCCGTACGCCGCTTCAGCGCGCTTAATTTACAGCCTCGTATTCTACGTATTACGGCGCCTGATAACACGTTGTATCGTGACTATATTATTGAACTCATAAAAAAATACCAATATCAAAGTAGTAATAATACATCTAGCTCACAAACGAGTGAAAATGAGCAACCGATCATCATCGCGGGTGATGATATTACTGCTGAAAAACTATTTGGTGCCGTCTATCCTGCTCTAGAGTCAAATAGTTTAGCAAAACCAAGCGTTAAGCATGGTTTATTACACCAAGCAAATAATGGATATTTGATTTTATCAATCACCGCCCTTCTCAGTAATCCATCGTTATGGCCGCGTTTAAAAAGCGTACTAATGGACGGCATGCTAGATTGGGAGGCCGCTAACAAAAAAGTACTATGCCCCTTACCTGCGCCTGAGAAGGTAAATGTAAAACTGGTAATCATTGGTGATCGTCATTTAATGGCAGAACTTGATCATGCTGAGCCTGATCTTGCCGCTGGTTTTGCTATGTACGGTGAATTTGAACAAGATCTCTTATTAAACGAATCCAATCTTGAAGAGTATCTTCGTTATATAAAGGCGATTATTACTCATCATAAACTGCCAGACTTGGCTGATACGGACGCTGTAACTGCACTGCTATGTGCAGGTGCGCGTTATGCTGAAGATCAAACACGCTTACCACTTTGTTTGCTTTGGCACCTAAATCTATTGTCTGAAGCAAGTATAGAGACAGACGGCAAAGTTTTAACGGCAACGAATATTAAAGCATCACTTCGCGCTAAAGAATATCGTGAGTCTTATTTGCCAGAACGCGCTATTGCTGATATTCACCATGGCCAAGTCCTGATTGCTAGTGAAGGTAAAGAAGTGGGTCAGGTTAATGGTTTAACCGTGGTTGAAATGCCTGGACACCCAACAGCCTATGGCGAGCCTGCTCGTATTTCTTGTGTGGTTCACTTTGGTGACGGCGATATTTCTGATGTCGAACGTAAAGTTGAACTGGGCGGAAATATTCACGCGAAAGGCATGATGATCATGCAAGCGTTTGTTGCAACAGCGCTAGATTTAGATCAAGCCCTGCCTTACTCAGCGTCCATTGTTTTTGAACAGTCATACTCTGAAGTCGATGGTGACAGTGCCTCTCTTGCAGAACTCTGTGCATTAATGTCTGCATTATCTTCACAGCCTATTAATCAGCAAATAGCGGTAACCGGTGCTGTTGATCAGTTTGGCCGTGTACAAGCTGTAGGTGGGATTAATGAAAAAATCGAAGGCTTCTATAAAGTGTGTGTTCATCGAGGGTTAACTGGTAATCAGGGTGTTATATTACCAAAGACTAACTTGAGTAACCTTTGTTTAAATGATGAAGTCATTGAAGCAATAAAAGCGAAGCAGTTCCACATCTGGGCAATAGAGAACGTTGATGAAGCGATCCCTCTTTTAACGGATAAGCCATTCCGTAGCGAGAATGATGAAGATGAAACGATTTTATCTTTGATTGAAGAAAGAATTGATTATTTCCACCATGGTGACCTTTCAAATGAGATTGGTCTGTTAAATCGCCTACGTTTACGTATATCTAACTGGTTTGTCCAGAACTGATCCGAGTTGTTTAGCTTACACGTGTAAGCTAAATTGCTCCCATACATTTGAAGGAGTAATTGATTCTAATGACACGCCAGCATTCTTATACACACGAAGAACTTGTCGCTTGTGGCAACAGCGAACTATACGGTCCTGACTTCCCATCATTACCATCAGATAACATGCTAATGATTGACCGTATCGTAAATATCACCGATAAAGATGGTGATCACGGCAAAGGTTTTATTGTCGCCGAATTAGATATCAATCCTGACTTATGGTTTTTTAACTGTCACTTTAAAGGTGATCCTGTAATGCCTGGTTGCCTTGGTCTTGATGCAATGTGGCAACTAGTAGGCTTCTTCCTTGGTTGGTCTGGCGGTGAAGGCAAAGGTCGAGCACTGGGTGTGGGTGAAGTTAAATTTACAGGTCAAATTCTCCCGACAGCCAAAAAAGTAACTTATGAAATTCAGTTTAAGCGTGTTATCAACCGTAAGCTAATCATGGGTGTTGCTGATGGCCGTGTACTGGTAGACGGTAAAGAAATCTACGTTGCTAAAGATTTAAAAGTGGGTCTTTTTAAAGATACTGACAATTTCTAATCAGTGTGGCGAATCTAAATACTCAGCCCTGAGGCATTTATGTCTCGGGGCTTTTTTTATCCACCAGCATAATAACCTTGTATCTCTTCTACGTACTTATCCGTTACATGACTCTGACAAATCAACGAATTAAAAATAATAACACTCTTTATTTTGCAATCACAAAAACAAGAAAATAGCCATTAATACTCATTTGATTGCAGTCTCTGTAATGTGTCTTAAGTAGATAAATCAAGAATGCTATCATTTCTTATTATGCATAAAAAAGCCCCTTCTCCTAAGGGGCTGCAGAATAGGGTTAACCATGAGGGAGGTTATTATTTGTAGAGACCTTGTTGTAACTCTTCTCTAGCGTCTCGCCAACCACCTAGCCAGTTAGTACGGGCATCTGTACCTTGGTACGGACATGCATCTGTAGAACGGCCATTTAATCCGGCTTGATAACCTCGAGCCTGCGCACGTTCTAAACGATCCCGCTTTTGTCTCTTCATAGTTCGGTCCTCATCCTTATCTGTATATTACTTTTCATTATCATTACATAATGATGGAGTTTTTATGTCTCCACTTATAAAAATGGGTTATTTCGAACAATTTATCAAATTTAAAAACGAAACAAGCCCACAAAATGTGAGCTTGTTGGTATAACATAATTTATTTTAAAAATTACTTACGGCGTCTGAAACCAATAAAGCCTAACGCTGTCAAAGCCAAAATGCCAAGCGATCCACCAGAACGTTTTACTGGCTCCTCGTCTTCTGTTTTACGAACAATAATATCTTTATCCGTCGCATTTGCCTTAGGAACAAGCTTAATCGCAACCTGCTTTTCAGTCACAGAACACTGCGCTTCTTTAGTTAAGTTTTGATAACCACCAGCACAGTAATTTGCTGTTGCTGAAATAACACCTGCGTCGTTAATATCGGTTGCAGAAATAATACGGTAAGAGTTTGCAACCGTATTCGCTGCACCGCCATCATTGGTTAAGTCATCTAGCATCCATACACTACCAGCCTTTAGCGGCCCTTGCGCTGCAGAGCCTGCAATGTAGGTAAATGCACGATGACGACGCTCAGAGCCATCAATTTGGTTCTTCGTTTCTGAATCAACCCAACCTACAATCTGATCATTATCATTAATTGCTGTTGCATCACCATTTGAACCACGGAAGAATAATGGGCTTATAGATGTATCAAGGAACTTAGTCTGGTTCGTTGCTTTATCAAAGATAAACATTTTTTGTGGAATCGAACGGTTTTCAGCATTATGACTCTTTGCAATACCAACAACTTTAAAGCTCGAGTTGATGTCGTTAGCCATTGTGTATTGATAATTACGATCATCGCCAGTTGAAATATTTAACCCAGGAACAAAAGTTTGTGTCCATTTCGTTAAATCAGCACTAGGTTCAAAGTATGCGGCTTGCATAACATAAGAATCATTACTATTGGTATCGCGAGATGCATAGCCTACAGCAACAGGAGCGTTATTGACCATAGCAACCGCATTAGCAGATGCCTGTGAAGAAACATCATCATGATCAGGGTCAACAGCTGCTAAATTTGAACTAATAACACCTGATTTAACAAGATTACCTGTATTATCAACAACCCAGAAAGCAGCTGCATTAGCAAAAGTACTAAACTGGCACTCAAACGTACTGTACAGATTAGAAGGATTATTCACACATTTAGCGAAGGTATCTTTGTTGAAACCTAAACCTATATTAATGTTATCTGTATTTGGCTCTCGCGAATCAAGATTTTGAGTAAATGTTTGACCAAAAGAAGATGAACCCACAACTAACAAATTACCGTCAGTCGTTTCTACTGCCCCATTCGCTGTCGTCTGCCCCATATTTTTAACAAATGCATCGCCCGATACAGGCGCTAATAATGATACTGGGGTACCATCATTATTTACAAAACCACGTTTAGCAAAAGCACGAGGATTTACCGAACCATTCTTAAATACGGCTGAAGTTGACGTACCAAAACTGTAATTACCCACGATACCTTCAAGAACGGCATCAGTAGTATTTGCTTCGATATCACCTAGTGTTTTATCAATTGAAGTATAACCACTAGCTTCATCAGCTTTGGTTGTAACAGCTGCCCCATTTTTAAGTGCAAGAGCATTTGAATGGTAACCATTTAACCATGTCTGTTGAATATGTTGTAGACCACCTAAACCTTGACCGTCTTGAACATCATCAATATTGTAGTCATAACCGTAATACTCATTATCAGCCCAAACATTACAGATGTTGTAGCCTAAGTTATCACGACAGTAACTATATAACCCATTCCAATCATCGATGAACTGACGATTCTCATTATATGCTGTGGTATCAGATAACGGCGTACCTTGAGTACCACGTCGAACGGTTCCCGCAACATCATATGAATCAGCATTACAGTTGTTACCTGTAAAGCAATTGTCGCCTTCAGCAGATGGTTTAATACCCGTAGTAAAAGCTGAAACAGGTGTACTATCTGCATTTGCCTGTGCACTCGGGAAATATGCTTGAGCTGCAAGTTGATCTGATCCTGCAGTTGAAACAGGGACAATATCATAAACAGCAGCGCTAGCTTGAGAGGCACCAGCAACGAGGATTGCAAGTGTTGATAGTTTTAACATCTTATGTGGCATTAGGATTCCTTTTGCATCGCTTCCAATTCTTCCCATCGTTCAAAGGCAACTTCAAACTCTTCTTCAAGCTTAGCTAAACCTGTAAGGATGGCTTGTGTGTCATTTTTCGGATCGGAGAAAAATGCAGGATCATTAATTTGTTCCTGAATTTTCGCGATTTCATTTTCCAAGTCTTCAATTTTTTGCGGCAAGCCAGCTAACTCATGTTGAAGAGTAAAAGATAGCTTCTTACCTGCGCGTTTAGGTGTAACATCTTTTTGCTTTTGTTCTTGAGCAGCTTTCTTGCTCTTCTCTAATTCGATTTTTGCAGCCTGCTCTCTTGCTTGATTGGCATAAGAATTCGCACGCTGAGATTGTGCATCATGGTAACCGCCAACGTATTCGTTAACAACGCCCTCACCTTCAAAAATCCAGCTTGTAGTCACAGTATTATCAACGAATTGACGATCGTGACTCACTAAAAGTAACGTACCTTGATAATTGGCAAGTATATCTTCTAAAAGTTCCAATGTTTCGATATCTAAATCGTTCGTTGGTTCATCAAGAACCAGCAAATTATTTGGTTTTAGGAACAATTTCGCCAACAATAGTCGGTTCTTCTCACCACCAGACAGCGCTTTAACTGGCGTACGAGCACGACGAGGGTGAAATAGGAAATCTTGTAAATAACCTAGCGCATGACGAGTTTTACCGTTAATTGTCACTTCTTGCTTACCATCAGCAAGGTTATCCATTACGGTTTTCTCTGGATCGAGAATTTCACGGTACTGGTCAAAATAAGCCACTTCTAGCTTAGTACCACAGTGGAAGTCACCCTCAGTTGCTTGCAGTTTATCCAGCATCAGTTTAATTAAGGTACTCTTACCACAACCATTAGGACCAATTAAGGCAATACGATCGCCACGCATAACATTAAAGCTGAAATCTTTAACGATTTGCTTATCGCCATAGCTATAACCGATATTCTTCGCTTCAAAGACAATCTTACCTGAACGGTTCGCGTCTTGTAGCTGCATATCCGCTTTACCTACAACATCACGACGCTCTGCACGTTCATTGCGCAATGCTTTAAGTGCACGAACACGACCTTCGTTACGAGTACGACGCGCTTTAATACCTTGCCTTATCCACACTTCTTCTTGTGCTAGTTTTTTGTCAAATAATGCGTTTTGTTCTTCTTCTACACGCAATAACTCAACTTTTGCCTCTAGGTAACCTTCATAGTCACCAGGGAAAGACACTAATTGGCCACGATCTAAATCAACGATACGAGTCGCCATAGAACGAATAAATGCACGGTCGTGCGAAATAAAGATAATTGAACCACGGAAGTCTTTTAGAAAACCTTCTAACCATTCAATCGTTGTTACATCAAGGTGGTTTGTTGGCTCATCAAGTAACAAAATATCAGGATCACACACTAGCGCACGAGCAAGTGCTGCTTTACGTTGCCAACCACCAGACAAATCAGTAAGAAGTGTATTCGGTTCAAGCTTCAAGCTTTCAAGTACTGCTGCAATACGCGTATCTAACTGCCAACCGTTATGGTGATCAACTTGCTCCTGAATACGCGATAGTTTATTAATGTTTGCTTCACTAGGATCGGCGGTGACAAGGTCCAATTGGTGATGGTACTCACGCAGAACACGACCTGCATCAGCAAGACCTTCCGCTACATAATCAAATACAGACCCTTCCGCATTACGCGGTGGATCTTGCTCTAAACGAGAAACCACCAGCTCATTTTGACGTTGAATACTACCGTCATCGAGTAATACGTCACCAGCAATCACTTTCATTAATGTTGATTTACCAGCGCCGTTACGGCCAACAAGACAAACACGCTCATGTGGCTGAAGAAGAAATTCTGCTTTATCGAGTAAAGCATGATCGCCATACGCTAGTTGAGCGTTACTAATTTTTATAAGTGCCATCGTAATTAACCAAGCTTATTTGTTATTAACCATGTTTTTAATGAATCTGTATCAAAGGGCCAGCCCAATTCAGGAACATTACGATCATGATTTTGAATAGAGAGTACAGGTATAGTTACACCGTAACGAGAAAACAGTGCGTCATCAAATGCGATATCAACAATATCAACTTTATCTTTAAGTCCAACCTCTACGAGCAGACGGTATGCCTGCTCGCAAAGGTGGCAGCCTTCCGTGCTATAAAGTGTGATTAACACTCGTCTTCCTTGTGAGTAATAATCCAACAGTTATGGATTTGCTTATTCTTAGCAAAGTCCATTGGCAATGTTTTATTTGAGATATTCTTCGCCTGTAAGCCAAGTTCATTAATCTTATCTAAATCCATCTTGAACTGACGTTTATTGTTTGAGAAAACAATTTGACCATCAGGACGTAGCATGCGCTTTAGGTTTTCCATTAACATGATGTGATCACGTTGAATATCAAACGTCTGCTTCATACGCTTAGAGTTAGAGAACGTTGGTGGATCGATAAAAATCAGGTCGAAAGTATCATCAACTTCTTGTAGCCACTGTAAACAGTCAGCCTGAACATATTCATGTTGTGGGCCTACCTGATTATTAAGCTCCATATTCTCTTGAGCCCAACGAAGGTAAGTATTCGACATATCAACGGTAGTTGTTGTCTTTGCACCACCGACAGCAGCATGAACAGTTGCAGATCCTGTATAAGAGAACAAGTTAAGGAAATCCTTACCTGTTGCCATTTGGCCAAGCATACGACGCGTAATACGGTGATCAAGGAACAAACCTGTATCTAAGTAATCATAAAGATTCACTTTAAGTTCAACACCGTACTCTTCAACAATCATGTGGCGCTCTGCACTTGATAGCTTCTGGTATTGGTTCTTACCTTTTTGACGCTCACGGACTTTAAGAATAACTTTATTGCTTTCT
Source organism: Photobacterium sp. GB-1 (assembly GCF_003026165.1). Lineage (NCBI taxonomy): Bacteria > Pseudomonadati > Pseudomonadota > Gammaproteobacteria > Vibrionales > Vibrionaceae > Photobacterium > Photobacterium sp. GB-1. Next base: position 167,382 of record NZ_PYOB01000004.1, read on the forward strand.
ACACCCGTTACTTCAATTGTCGCACGCAACACATCCATAATACGACGACGTGCTGTTTCTTCAGAAACAGATTTAGGCGCTGCATATTCTTGGATAATTAAGTAATCTTTGTACTTATCAATCGCGGCATTGTAGTTAGGTAAATCAGCATCGTAGATACGGTAACATTCGATACCTTCACGTTTTGCCCATTTATCTAACTTAGTAATGTTCTTTTTAAGACGGTTCGCGAAATCAGGCGCGACCTCTTCTTGAACGATGACACCCTCAGATTGCCCTTCTTCTTTCTGAACACTACCTGCAGTGATCAAATAAGTTTTAAGTACACAATCTAATGCGCCGTTACGAAGCTTAAATTGCTTGTCTGCACGCATACGCATACAACTTAACAATTCGTTCGAACCTGAATAAATGGCAGCAACAGAACCCGCAAAAGCGAGTTTTAAACGGTTACCAAATTCTTTGTACAATGCAATAAGTTCAGGGGTTGTACCTAAACGTTCACCATATGGAGGGTTACAAAGAATAATGCCTGTTTCGAACCCTTCAGGGCGAACAAGCTGTGTGGCATCGCCATATTCAAAATCAATCAGATCTTTAACACCAGCACGACCCGCATTATCACGAGCAATCGCTAATACACGACGATCCATTTCACGACCAAAGAACTTGGTCGTGACTTTTGCAGGACCACGACGAGATTTAACCGTTGCTTCTGCATGGATCTCTAACCAAGCTTCTTGGTCAAAGTCTTTGATTGATTCAAAGCCCCAACACTTACGTTTAAGACCTGGTGCAATTTCAGCGGCTATCATCGCAGCTTCAATCACTAAAGTACCTGAACCACACATTGGATCTAACAATGCTTGTTCTGGTGTCCAGCCACTTTTCATAACAAGTGCAGCAGCATGGGTTTCACGCAGTGGTGCTTTACCCGCTTCACTACGGTAACCACGTTGGTGTAAACCGCTACCTGCCATATCAAGACCAAGAATACCTTTCTCACCAGATAGACGCATATGAATACGTAGATCAGGACGCTCACGGTCGATATTAGGACGACGTAAATCCGCTTTTGTAAATCGGTCTACAATCGCATCTTTAATTTTCATTGCACCGTATTGGCTATTACGGATTTCGCGGTTAGTACCATTAAAATCGACCACAATACGTGTATTGCTATCAAAATAGTTCATCCAGTTGATAGCTGTTGCACCTAAGTACAAGTCCATATCATCACGAACGTTAAATTCACTCAGTACTTGAATGATACGTGATGAGATTCGTGTCCATAGACAACAACGGTAAGCTGTTGCTTGTTCTGCTTTGAAACGGACACCGGCATGCACAACTTGAATGTTCTGTGCACCTAATTGTTCTAATTCATCCGCAAGCAAATTTTCAAGGCCGCGGGAAGTAATCGCTAGATATTGATTCATGGAGTTCTTTTCACACTAATATTGCGAGGAATTATAACTGAAATCACAAAAAATGCCTCGTCAAAACCATAATGAAATGGCTCATTTAGGAAAAAAAATTCATTCTTCAATCAGTACGTTCTCAATCAAAGAGGATGTAACAACAAACATCTTCACTTACCTGCAAAACTTGCGACCAATACAACGCTAAAAGTCATATTTAACGATTCTCATCAAACAAAGAACAAATCATTAATCTGGAATAATGAAAACCACCCTCAAAACAATTTCTCACCCTGAGTGACATTTGATTTATCTTTAACATTCAAGAAATTAAAATTTTTTTACGCTAAATACCCCTATTCAATATTATCACCCGCCCTTTGGTGGAATAAATTATTCCAACGCTATTACACAACCACTACTTCACTGTTAACGCAGGAAAAAGAGGAAGGGATTGTCAATCAAACGTAATGTAACAAAGAAATTAACGTCATAATCCATCAGGTTTTACTTAAATAAAGCAGTAAGAATTGTCTGGCTATATATAAGAATTTTGAGATCTATGACATATTTTTAGTGTAATTTTTAACCAGAAAAATGGTGGATATACCTTGCTGAGTAGCAATGAAGTCAGTTAACGAATACAAATATACGCTCTAGCCTATCTTGAATACCTACAAGGAAGCGTAACTATCACGCATTACAGAAATTGATGATGCGGTATGTAGATAACAGTAGTTATGTTGTTATCGTTAGTTACAAAGAAAATGGATATAAAAATGAGAGATTTGGACGATAACTATCTCAATAAAAGGTGATATCTTTCTCACCATCTAATAGAGAAAAGCATGCAAATATACTAAGGGAGGCCGTACTGGACAGCATAAGAAAGATAGCAAATTAGCCTAAATTTAATGGGCTTTTACTACAAAAGATAACAAATACTGCTATCTACCGGGAGACTGATAAGGATATACGACAAAAATATGAGATGAAGAAACGACTAACCGACAAGCGCAAAATGTCGCTGTTCAGTTTCTACAAAACAGGGAGCCATTCGATCATTCATAACTTTAATCGTTTCGCAGAACTCCATGCTTTTAAGGCCGTCTAAATCAACAGTAGCAACATCAGCAAGCATACAGAGACTCGCGACCCCACTGTTTTCAATCACAACGTAATTGGCAGTACAAGAAGCCGTCATTAAAGTAATAACTTGTCCCTGTAATGGCTCTACACCTTGTTGAGGTGCGAAATACCAACTTTTTGGCATCATAGGCTTATGGAAACGTCGTGCGGCTGTAGCATTTAATGCTAATTCACATTTTCTAGCTGCAGAAATTGGCAGATGAGCAATCTGCTCTTGGAAGTTTTGATAGGCTTCAATATCATCAACATTAAAAATATCACTTATTTTGGCTTCTGGGGTAAGCAGCTTACTTGGTAACGATACACGGAAAAGCATATCGTCATTCAACTCAAGCATGAGTGAATTCATTTCAGCGTCAAAATACCATTTCCATGAATTATCTGGCTTTAACACGTTCTTACTCCTGAAAGACAGTGATTTATTTTGTATCTGTGATCATATGTTTAAATTTTAGCTTAATTCTACTCGCGTATTCATAAAATAAAAGGGGAAAATAGCGGTTCTATCACGAGTAAATCAGATGTATATTTGATACAAATAGACTAAGTACATAATTAAAAACCCAGCCTAGTATTCACTAAGCTGGGTTTTCGTATGTCAGAAGATATTTAAATTTAATACTTCAGTACGAGAGCGATAGCCAACAGTTAAAGACCGTTTACAATATCTTTAACTAAACGTGGGCCATGATAAATAAAGCCAGAATAAACCTGTACTAGGCTTGCACCAACCATCATCTTCTCGCGAGCAGCCATTGCAGAGTCAATACCACCGACACCAATGATTGGTACTGCGCCATTTAATGCTTCTGACATTTTTCGAATAACTTCAGTACTCTTGTTTTGCAAAGGACGACCGCTTAAGCCCCCCGCTTCATCACAATGTTCCATCCCTTGAACCAAAGAGCGATCCAATGTGGTATTTGTTCCAATCACACCATCTATATTATTACGGATCAAAGAATCACATACCTGTTGAATCTCATGATCATCAAGATCGGGAGCGATCTTAAGTGCTAGAGGAACATACTTATCATGTTGTTTCGCTAATTCAGCTTGTTTAGCTTTAAGCTGGGAAAGCAGATCATCTAAAGCTTCACCATATTGTAAGCTACGTAATCCCGGTGTATTCGGTGACGAAATATTTACAGCAATATAACCAGCATATTGATAAACTTTTTCCATACAAATAATGTAATCTTCAACACCCTTTTCTATCGGTGTATCTTTATTTTTACCGATATTAATACCAATGATGCCGTCAAATTTTGCTTTCTTTACATTCTCAACAAGATTATCAACACCAAGGTTATTAAAACCAAAACGGTTGATAATGCCTTCTGCTGGGATCAAACGGAAAAGACGAGGTTTATCATTACCAGGCTGTGGACGAGGTGTCACGGTCCCTACTTCAACAAAGCCGAAACCCATTTCACCAAATGCATCAATACATTCGCCGTTTTTATCAAGACCAGCCGCTAAGCCAACAGGGTTTTTGAATGTAAGCCCCATAACTTCGACAGGACGTGCAGGAAGATTTTGTCGGTAGAAAAGTTCTAATGGAGTGCCAGTAAAGCGAGAAAAGTTCTCAATAGCGAGGTCGTGTGCTTTTTCAGCATCCAACTGAAAAATAGCAGAACGTGCGATGCGGTATAACATTGTAACTCCAAAATAAGTCCCGAATAAACGGGATGGTATTATTCACAGTTATTCTGTTAACTTCAATCGTTATTTTTTTGATTATTGTTAATAAAACAGTAACTTAGAAATTAAACCTTTGTTTAACAATAAGTTATAGTTTCGTAGTTTCACAAATTATTACACATAAAAGCAATCGTTTTCTTTTTTGCTCTGAAAAAAGTAACGTATTATTTTTATAACCTTATTGTTAATACTTAAATAGTGACAATGTAACATAATAACATCGTAAAAAAGTTACATTGTCACCATATATGTTACACCGTAGCTTATACCATCTTATTAGGCGGTGACTATAAAGTACACTGACTACTGTATCGGCCTTGAGTTGAGATTTAGAATGGTTAATTCACGTAAAGCGACAGAGAACTTTGCAAACTCATGCGCATTACCGACTTTAAATTCAGCCAGTACACTCTCCCATCGATCAACCGCTTTTTTATGTTGTTCCATCCATAGTGATATACTTTCTTCTGGCTTAGCAGTACTTGTCATTATAACCGCTGTTGTTAATTGTCTTTGTTGCCAATCTAGATCTTCACGAAATGAAGCTCTTGCTAATGCTTGCCAATTATTCTCAACAGCTTGGTTTTGAATTTGCTTTAAGAACCAATGAAGTGATAGTTGCGCTCCTAGTACAAAGTACACTCTTGCAATATGCGATATGTTAACGTCCATTTCTTTTGCAATTTGCGCTATATCCATGGCTGAATATAAACTGGTTAAGCGTGAAATGTTTTTGGCCAACCGCTCAGGTACCCCTTTGCGGATCATTTCATTCGCTTGCTCTTCATGCTCTACCACTTCTTCAGTTACAAGGTAACTATCTAATTCATTTCGTAACTGCTCAACAAAGGGTTGATAGAACACTATTTGTTGTTCTATACCTAACTTGTGCTCTCTATTGCGTAGGAACCATCGTGTGACCCGACGCAACATACGCCTTGAACGATAAAGCATGTCATATTGCGTTTGTGCTGAAACTTGATTATCTAATGCTCTAATTTCACTAAAAATCTGGTCAAACTTAAAGATCTCACGCCCTATTGAGTAAGAGGCTGAAATTTCATTTATCGTTGCCCCCGTTTCTTCTTGCAGCCGAGTGACAAAATTGCATCCCATTTCATTCGACATCAAATTAGCTAATGATGTTGCGATTAATTCACGTCGTAATGGATGGTTTTCCATTTGTGATCTGTAGTTATCTTGTAAAAATTGAGGGAAGTAAGCAGGTAAAAGACGGGAATGATAAGGATCACTGGCTATATCGTGATTAACGAGTTTTTCTTTTAACACCATTTTACCGTAAGCCACCAGCACAGCAATTTCTGGTCGTGTTAAGCCAATCCCTGCCTTTTCACGCTCTACTAATGTTTCATCATCAGGTAAACATTCCAGGCTTCGATCCAATTTGCCCTGTCGTTCCAGTAAATGAATAAACCGCGTTTGTTCCTTTAATAGTTGTACTTGCTGTTGCTCTGTTACTGAAATAGATTCACTTTGGCGATAGGCATCATCTAATACAATGTCAGCAACCTCATCTTCCATCTTTTCTAAAATACTATTACGCTGTTTAAATGTCAGCTCATCAGCGGTCACTAGGCTATTGAGTAAAATTTTGATGTTCACTTCATTATCTGAGCAATCAACCCCACCAACATTATCGATAAAATCGGTATTCACTCGACCACCAGCTTTCGCAAATTCAACTCGACCTAACTGGGTTAAGCCTAAGTTTCCCCCTTCACCTACAATTTTTGCTGCAAGTTGAGAACCATTAACCCTAACAGCATCATTGGTGCGATCACCAACATCGGTGTGAGTCTCTTTAGTCGATTTTATGTATGTTCCTATACCACCATTCCACAATAAATCGACCTGCATTTGTAATATAAGATGTATCAACTCATTAGGTGTGCAACTTTGCTTACGCGTTTGCAGTAAAGTTTGCACAATAGGTACAAGCTTAATCGCTTTACTTTTACGTGAAAATATCGCCCCACCTTCAGATAAAACTTCACGATCATAATCTTCCCAACTCGATCGTTTAAGTTCAAAAAGACGTTTGCGTTCTAACCAACTTGCGGCAGGATCCGGATCTGGATCAATAAAGATATGCTGATGATTAAAGGCCGCTAATAAACGAATATGTTTTGATAACAACATCCCGTTACCAAACACATCACCCGCCATATCACCAATGCCGACACAGCTAAAATCTGTTGTTTGGCAATCTATACCTATCTCTCTAAAATGCCGCTTAACTGACTCCCAAGCCCCTTTCGCTGTTATTCCCATTTGTTTATGGTCATAACCATTAGATCCGCCAGAAGCAAAAGCATCACCTAGCCAAAAATCATAATCAGCAGCCAATGAATTGGCGATATCTGAAAATGTTGCCGTGCCTTTATCCGCCGCAACCACTAAATAAGGATCATCTTCATCATGACAAACGACATTTGCTGGTGGATACCGTTTACCCTCTAAGATATTGTCTGTTACATCAAGCAGCCCACAGATAAAACGTTGATAACAATGTAATCCCTCTGCAGCTATCTCTTCACGTGTTGTTAATTGAGGCTGCCGTTTGCAAATAAAGCCACCTTTCGCACCAACAGGCACAATTACCGTATTTTTAACCTGTTGTGCTTTGACTAGTCCTAATATTTCTGTGCGGTAATCTTCTTGCCTGTCTGACCAACGTAAGCCACCACGCGCAACTTTTCCCCCGCGCAAATGGACACCTTCCACATCGGGGGCATAAACAAATATCTCGTAACGAGGAATTGGAGCTGGAATTTCAGGGATAGATGATGGATTGAGTTTGAGTGATAGCCATGCTTTTGGCTTACCGGTATCTGTTTTTTGATAAAAGTTCGTTCTGAGGGTTGCTAAGATCATATCCATATAACGACGAATGATCCTGTCGTCATCTAAACTCTCGACATTCTCTAATCGCTCTACGATCTTTTTGATCAATAACTGTTCTGCTTTCTCACTATATTTCGCTTTGGGATCAAAGCGTAATTTAAACAACGACACCAAATAACAAGCTAGCTGACAATGATTAGACAATGTCTCTTCTATATACTGCTGGCTAAATGGAAAGCCAACTTGTCGCATATAACGAGCATAACTGCGCAATATGGTAATTTCTCTACCAGACAAACCAGAACGCAGCACTAAACGGTTAAAACCATCACTTTCAAGCTCTCCATGCCAAATATCAGAAAAAGCATTTTGAAAACGATCTCTTGCTTCTGATAGGTCAAATCCATTTCTAACATGATGTAACATCGCAAAATCTAAGATCCAATTAACGACACCATCCGCAGTGATCACTTGATATGGTGATTCACCAATGACCCGCAAACCTAGATTTTCAAGCATTGGCATAACATCAGATAAATGAATCGGTTCATTACGGTGAAAAAGCTTCAATTTTACAATCGATGAGTCGGCGGATTCCTCTTGTGGACGATAAAATAACATGCCTAATTTATTATCTTCATTCAGCCCTTCTAGCTGTAAAACATCTGCTACTGCAGAGCCTGGTAGCATTTGCTCTTTATAAGATCGAGGAAAAGCACGCGCATAATTTTTGGCAATTGGGATCCCTTTGCTTTCGCCAAAGTTAGCCACTAATGACTGGGTTAAACGATCTTCCCACGAGGCAACAGCGACAACTAAATTATGCTCTATCGATTTAACATCCACATCGAAATTATTGTTCTTTACCCTAACGATGTAGTGCGTACGAGCTAATGGACTCACAGAAAAAAAGGTTGTGAACTCAACAGTTTGTGATGAACCAAGATAGTCTTTTAAAACACTTTGGATCTTACGCCTAAGCTCCGTGTCATAACGCTCTTTGGCAACATAGACCATGCAGGAAAAAAAACGCCCAAAAGGATCCCGCCTTACAAACAATCGCAGCATGTCACGATCTTGCATTCGTACTACGCCTACTCCCACCTCAAGCATTTCCTCTTCTTTTGCTTGAATAAGTTCATCTCTGGGATAAGTTTCTAATACATTATTGAGCGCTTTCCAAGAATGAGAGCCTTCCGAATACCCACTGGCGTTGAGTATTCGTTTTACCCGATTACGGATCAATGGAATGTTCATTGCTGTTTGATGGTAAGCCGTTGACGCATATAGACCAATAAAGCGATGTTCACCAATAACATTACCTTTACTGTCAAATCGTTTAATACCGATATAATCAATGTAAGCGGGGCGATGAATACGAGATTTAGCATTACTTTTGGTGAGAATAAGCAGATCGGGCTTTTGCGCTTCAATACGCGCTGATTCAGGTAAACTGGATAAATTAAGTGGTCGTGCATGGCGCGGCTTTTTAAGTAGACCAAGCCCGGCCTCTTGCGTTGGTCTCAATTGATAATCACCTTTTATCGGCTTTAGGTCGTAACAGTGATAACCCATAAAGGTAAAATTATGATTGGCAACCCAATCAAGAAATTCAATCGCTTCCTCGCAGTATTGATTTTCAACAGGTAATTTTTCTGTTCTTAGCCCTTTGATAATTTGATGCATTTTATCTTGCATCCATTGCCAATCATTCACCACTAATTCAATGTCTTTAAGCACCGCTTCAAGTTCATCTCGCAATATCGCCATTTGATCATTTTTTGTAAGACGATCTACTTCAATATGAAAAAGTGTCTGTAGATCCCCCTTATCACCGCACGCCTTAACGATGTTATTTTTTTTGTCGCGCTCAAAATAATAAGGACCATTCAGCATTAAATGGCTAGTAATATCTAATCGATTTAACGTCATACGTACAGAATCAACCAAAAAGGGTTTATCTGGCATAACAATCTCAACCACGGTGTGGGTAGATTTCCAGCCATGGCGACTTAATGTGGGGTTATACACACGAACGGATATTTGTTGCGGATTATTTTTAACCAGATGATGCCATAGGCTCAGCACAGCACCATATAAATCAGATTCGTTACGTTGTAATAAATCATCTTCAGCCAATTGATTTAATAGGCTTTTAGCAAACACATCAACTAAAGGTTGCTGGGTGTTATCAACTTTGGATTTTATTAAGCCATATACTTTTTCAAGTAATACAGGAACCACATTGTCTGGTGCATTCATAAGAAAATCCCATAACTTTTACTACCTTAGGTAAGTATAGGTATGCAATTTTCTGTCCGAGTTTCAAATAAAATACATGATAACAATTTAGCTATGATAAGAGATGTAAACACTAATCAGACAATTTAGTTAATGTAGTCAGTTTATTATTATCATCGACAGCAACTTGAAAACGCCCTCGTACACCCATTTGCGTTAAATACGGACGTAAACGCACAGCGGGCAATTGAAGTTTTAATCCATTCTCTGTCACCACAACAGCACTACTTGCTGCACCAGAATAGTGTTGTAAGAAAACTTGATAACTAATATTTACTCGAAAAGTAAAGCTTCGCATAATCCCTTTTATCTCGTTATTCGTTCAATAGCCCAATATAGAAAAAGCCAAGTCCCCATTACACACTCCCTCATAGAAAGTGTTTAGTAATAAGGTACTTGGCTCTATTATTTAGCGAATTATGATTTATTGTTCAAGCGCTTTATGCACTTTCTCAAACAGATCTTTTGCTAAGTTATCTAATGCCGCTAACTTCTCAAGCTCGCTACGCATTAATTGCTGACGTGTTTCATCGTATTGGCGATACTTTAAGAACGGTTCAATTAATCGTGAAGCTACTTGTGGATTACTGGTATTTAATGCCGTTAGAATTTCAGTTAAGAACGCATAACCAGAACCATCTTTCGCATGGAAATGCACTGGGTTATTGGCACAGAAACTCGCCACTAAACTGCGCGTGCGGTTAGGGTTTTTCAAGCTAAACGCTGCGTGACTCATAGTATTACGCACATTTTCTAACGCATTATCAGCAGGATTAGTGCCTTGTAGCATGAACCACTTATCCATAACCAAGCCATCGTGAGTCCACTTATCACTAAAGTCTGACATTTGTACTGCGCGACAAGCTAATTGCGCATTATTTGCAGCAGACATAGCAGCCATCGTATCAGTCATGTTGTCAGCAGCTGCATATTGTGCAATCACTAAATCATTACCTAGCGCTGTATGTGCTAGATAAGATAAACACTTGTTACGCAATGCGCGTTTAGCCATAGCATCATGATCAAGACTGTATTCGCCTTGCGCTAAGCTACGATAAATCGCGAGTAATTCATCTTCCATTTCTGTCGCTAAAATTTGAGTTAACGCACCAACAACCTTATTGATTGCATCAACATCAACTTGCTTGTACCAGCCTGCGATTTCATTCTCGCTTGGCAGTGTTAGCATTTCAGCAATAAATGCAGGATCAAGATTTTCATCCAATAATGCGCCACGGAAAGCATCAATAACCGCTTCAGGTAATTGAATTGACTCACCAGCTTGAACAGCTGCCACATTGTTACGAATGTATTTCGCCAATAGCATTTGGCCAGCATCCCAGCGTGCAAACTCGTTACGCGCGTGGATCATCAAGAAGATCAACTCTTGATCTGAGTAATCATATTTTAAGATCACAGGTGCAGAGAATTCACGCAGCATCGACATCACAGGCTGTTCCGCAACATTCTCAAATACGAAAGTTTGCTCTGCTTCTTTTACATCTAACACGTTGTGAACAGGTATACCATTTGATTGAAGTGCAATAACCTCACCTTTGCTATCATATAGTTCGATATCAAACGGAATGTGAAGTGGTAGCTTTTCTTCTTGCCCTGCTGTTGGGGCTGTGTGCTGCTTTATAGTGACGTTGTAACACTTAGTATCTGCATCATATGACGTATCAACTGTAACAACTGGCGTTCCTGCTTGACTATACCAACGACGGAAGCGAGACAGATCAATACCTGATGCATCTTCCATTGCTTGAACAAAATCATCACAAGTTGCAGCTGTTCCGTCATGGCGATCAAAGTACAGCTTCATACCTGCTTGGAAATTTGCTTCACCTAGCAAGGTATGCATCATACGGATCACTTCGCTACCCTTTTCATACACTGTTAATGTATAGAAGTTATTCATCTCAATCACTTTTTCTGGACGAATTGGGTGCGACATTGGGCCACGATCTTCAGCAAACTGTGGACCACGTACAATACGAACATTGGCAATGCGATTTACTGGACGAGAGCCAAGATCTGATGAGAATTCTTGATCACGGAATACAGTTAAACCTTCTTTTAAGCTTAATTGGAACCAATCACGACAAGTAACGCGGTTACCTGTCCAGTTATGGAAATATTCATGACCGATCACAGCTTCAATACCTTGGTAATCAGTATCCGTTGCTGTTTTAGGGTTTGCGAGAACGAATTTAGAGTTAAAGACATTCAAGCCTTTGTTTTCCATGGCGCCCATGTTGAAGAAATCAACCGCCACAATCATGTAGATATCTAAATCATATTCAAGACCAAAACGCTCTTCATCCCACTTCATTGAGTTTTTCAATGAAGTCATGGCGTAATCTGCGCGATCAAGATTGCCTTTATCAACGAAGATTTCGAGCTCTACGTTACGACCACTCATTGTGGTGTAGTTATCACGTAAAACGTCAAAGTCACCTGCCACTAAAGCAAAGAGGTATGACGGTTTTGGGAATGGGTCTTGCCATTGTACCCAGTGACGACCATTGTCTAAGTCACCTTCAGCAATACGGTTACCATTACTAAGTAAATATGGGAATGCTGCTTTATCCGCAATGATCTTAGTTGTGAAACGAGCCAGTACATCTGGACGATCAAGATAATAAGTAATCCGACGGAAACCTTCTGCTTCACATTGAGTACAGAAACCACCCCCCGACTTATACAGCCCTTCTAATGCAGTATTTGCTTCAGGATTAACGGTTGTAACGATCGTTAAATCAAATTGAGCAGGCAGATCTGATAAAGTTAAGTGGCAGCCTTCTTGAATATATGACGTCCATGTTTTGCCATTGACAGAAATACTCACAATGGCAAGTTCATCACCATCAAGTACAAGTTGGGCATCATCGTTATCACTAATACGGATAACCTTGCTTTGCGCTATCACCGTTGTATTGGTGTCAAAAAGGTCAAACGTTAAATCGATATCTGTAATAGTGTAATCCGGTTGACGATAATCGGAACGATATTTAGCAGTAGGTTGTAAAAATGCCTGCTCTGTCATTATTATATTTCCTTTTATAAAGGCTCTACCAAACCTTGCATCAATAGACAGGTGTTAATAGAACGACAAACAATTTTCATAGTTTGATACTATAACGTTCAAACAAGAATTAATATCAAATATATCCGATAGTTTTATCTTTAACGGTCAATTTCTTAGTTTTCGCAATTAAACGATTAAAAATAAATCAAATTTCAATCGACATATCTAACCTCAGCCTTTTCTGGATATAAATTAATCAATTGTTCTATGTAAAGTACAATTTTTAAATAAAGAAATACTGTTTTACTCACTATTAATAATTATTATTTATCCCAGAAAAGTATGAGTAGTTAACTGCCAAACACTAGAAAACTTTTAAAACACTCAGTATTAATGAATAAACTCCCCGTCAAGCTATAGTTTATATATTGCTCGTAACGATAAGAGAATTAAAAACTCATAAATAATGCGTAAGCTATATATTTAGTAAGTAAACTTCATGAGCCTATAAAGCCTAATGAGAATGGTTATACTTGACGAACATCACATCTTAGTTCACAATCAGTCGTAACCTAAGGCATTAATAAATTCTATTTTTTATTTATCTTCAATAATATAACCCATTGAATAATAATAAAATCACGTTACAGATAGATTTATTATCACTTCTAATAAGTATCTACAGCCAGATATGAATAATAACCAACACAATATTGGGGTTATCAACTCCCTGCTTGATACTGATGCGTATAAATTGCATATGCAACAGGCAATTTTTCATCAATACCCAGACGTTGAAGCAGTGGCTGAATTCCACTGCCGAAGCGACGAAGATCTGCGCCCGTACTCTCAAGAGATCAGAGATCAAATCGCAAACATCGCAGCGCTCTCTTTTGCTGACGATGAAATCAATTATCTATCAACATTAACTTTTTTCAGTGCTGACTATCTTAAGTATTTACGAAATTTTCAACTAAATGCAGATGATGTTTGTGTTGATGATTCTGGTGAACAGCTATCTATTATCATTCGTGGTAAATGGTTGGATGTGATCTTATGGGAAGTTCCTCTTCTCGCAATTATTTGTGAAGTGCGCTGTGCACACTTATATCCAAATGCTACGCCCGAAGATGCCATTAAACAATTACAAGAAAAAATTTCACGCTTCTACCACAATGCACAAGATACAGATTTAAGTGAATTTTCGCTGGTAGATTTTGGCACTCGCCGCCGTTTTTCTAAAGCCGTTCATCATAAAGTTGTTGATTACTTAAAAGAAAACATGCCAGAGTTCAAAGGTACTTCGAACTACTATCTTGCATATACTCGTAATTTAAGACCGGTTGGAACTCAAGCTCACGAATGGTTCCAAGGCCATCAGCAATTAGCCGGTGAGCTTGCTGATTCTCAACAATTAGCATTAAATCGTTGGCTACAAGAATACCCTAACGATTTAGGTATTGCGCTCACCGACTGTATCAATATGGATGCTTTCTTACGTGACTTTGATAAACGTTTATCTGAACGTTTCATTGGTTTACGCCATGATAGTGGTGATCCTATTTCTTGGGGTGAAAAAGCCATTGCACATTACAAATCATTAGGCATTGACCCAAAAACAAAATCACTGGTTTTTTCTGATAGCCTTACACTTGATAAAGCACTGAACATCTTTAAGCATTTCAACCACCAAATAAACGTAAGTTTTGGCATTGGCACACAGCTAACCTGTGATTTACCAAATGTAAAAACATTGAATGTTGTGTTGAAACTAACTGAATGCGAAGGTCGCCCTGTAGCAAAAATTTCAGACGAACCCGGTAAGAGCATCTGTCGGGATGAAGACTATTTAGATCAGCTTCGTACTGCATTTAATCTCGCTAACGAATAAAACTTCATATATTTTCAAATTAGAGAGGCGAACAAGTTATCTTGTTCGCCTTTTTGTCTGCACATCATAACCAATGCTATATTTGTTGATATTATAAAAGTTATGGAATGACCTTCCCTTTCACCACTAGCATTGTCGCTACATTAATAAAAATTATTCTCGTTGTAATATCGCTTCCATTCCAAAATGAGTATTCGTTAACGTTAGCGTGTCATTGCTACTTAATTCAAATTCAGAATCGTGTTGCCCATCTTCATATAATAAAACCAGTTGGTTATCTTCAATATAATAAATACCACGATGCTCTTTTGATTTTCCTTGATCATTTGAAACTTCAGCAGAGAATAAAAAATCAGGGCGTAACGTGAGTGAAAGTTCAGAAATACTGTGGTCAACATCAGAACCTGATATCATTGAAGTTTTCCAATTACCTGGTAGATTTTCAGGGGCTAACTTAGTAAATCTTGCACCATCTAACACGAACTGATTATAACTAAGCATATAAGTATGCATTTGATCTTCTTCGCCTTCGGTGACAAAAGTAATATTGGTTTCGTCAATATCATACTCACCTGACCATTGTTCTATTTTTCCATCAATACGAAGTAAACGCATTGCAAATACATAGTCAGATTTAAACATCACATGCATTGCACGATAACTTTCACCTTCACTTTCTACACCGGCTTCTGTTGAGCTAAACCAATACCAATTACCTAATAAAAATGGATAGTCAAACTCCGTAATATCGTCGGCAATGATTGGGCGGCTAAATGCGCTAAAGAAGAATAACACGGTAATAAAGAATAGTTTTTTCATAGGCTTCCCCTGTTACTAGAACAAAGTGCGTGTACTTTAAAACTAGTTGGTAAAGCTATTTTGCGATGAAAAATATGCGACAGATCACATTTAAATATGCGACAAGTCTTATTTATGAGATTATTACAGTAACAAAGAGAAATAAAAAAGCGCCCCATGAAGGAGCGCTTATTTGTGTGTTGCTGGATACTATCAGAAAATTACGATGATTTTATCTTGGTTAAGTCAGCGGTAATACCAATGGCTTCATCCAAATATGCATCAGGTGCTTCATAATCTTTTGGTACTGCATCTAAATCAGCAAACGGTTTTTTACCGAGTACTTTTTGACGCTTATTTAAACGTACCAATCGATCAGCATCTTGTTTATCTTGCTCAGCTAAACGCATTTTTTCATTTAATGAAATTCTATTGATATCTTTTTCCTTTTTATAGGTTTTGATATCTTCATTAATGAAACCAAACTCCATATCATTCTTAATTCGTGCAAGGTGTTCTTCATTTAACTTAGGAAGAATTGACGAATAATTATGAAGTTGTTGATATTTAGCCGGTTTAATACTATCCCACGGTAATGCATTATCTTCTACACTTTCACCAGTTTCAGACGGATCAATTGCTGTTGGGAAAGAGATATCAGGAACAACACCTAAATTCTGAGTACTACCGCCATTAATACGGTAGAACTTTTGAATTGTATATTGTACATGACCCAGTGGCTTATCGAATAAATCATATAATTGGTTTAAAGAACGGTGCTGCTGCACAGTACCTTTACCAAATGATTGTTCACCAAGAACCACTGCTCGACCATAATCTTGCATTGCCGCAGCAAATATTTCAGATGCCGATGCACTATAACGGTTAATTAAAACAGTTAACGGTCCATTAAAGAAAACTTGATTATCTGAATCACTGTTTACTTTTACGCGACCATAACTATCACGAACTTGAACAACAGGCCCGCTTGAAATAAATAAACCACTTAATGCTGTCGCTTCAGTTAATGCACCACCGCCATTGTTACGAAGATCAATAACGACACCATCAACTTTCTGCTCGTTAAGCTTAACCAATTCTTTCTTGGTATCTTCAGATAAACCGACATAGAAACTTGGTACTTTAATCACACCAATTTTCTTGCCTTCAACAGTTTTCACTTCCGATTTAACGGCATGATCTTCTAGACGAATTTTGTCTCGAACAATAGTGACAGTGTAACTCTTGCTGTTCTTACCTTCTGGTAAAACATCAAGAATCACTTTACTGCCTTTCGGACCTTTGATTAATTGGACAACATCATCTAAACGCCAGCCAATAATATCTACAATTTTTTCGCCATCTTGACCAACACCAATGATACGGTCACCCGCAGCCAGCTTTTTAGAGCTCGCAGCAGGTCCACCAGCAACAAGGGATTGAATCGTCGTATAATCATCTTTCACTTGCAGCACTGCTCCAATCCCTTCTAAAGAAAGGTTCATTTCTGATTGGAACTGCTCAGCATTTCGAGGAGATAGATAACTAGTGTGAGGATCAACTTCACGCGAGAAAGCATTCATGTATAACTGGAATACATCTTCACTATGGGTTTGCGTTAAACGTTTAACGGCGTTGTTATAACGTTTACCTAGTGTTTCTTGTATTTCTTTCCAGTTTTTACCTGCCAGCTTTAAATTCAACGCATCGTATTTCACACGCTTACGCCAAATTTCATTTAACTCAGCTTGATTTTCTGGCCACTCAAGTTCAGAGCGATCAATAACAAAGTCTTCATCTTTATCGAATTTAATCTCTGTATCTAATTGCGAGATCGCAAACTGATAACGGTCAAAACGACGTTGAAGGACTTTATTAAAAATATCAAATGCACCCGATGTATCACCAGATTTCAATTGATCATCAAACTGATTTCGCCAGCGTTCAAATTGCTTTACATCAGAAGCAGTTAGAAAGCTTTTATTATAGTCGAGCATTTCGATATAACGATCGAAGACCTGACTAGAGAATTTATCATCAAGTGAAAAATGCTTGTAATGAGAGCGGGTAAAGCGTGACGCTACCCTCTTACTCGCAGTTGCGTGCTGCTGCTCTGGTGCAAGTTGCGGCAAATCACTTAATGAATATTTAGCCTCTAAGGCTTGCGCTGAAGCTGCCAGCATCATGCCGGCAGCAATCAGTGAGAAACGGAATCGACAATTCATGCGTCGCGCATTCTCCCTTTATGAACGCAGGTGCTCCGCTTTAACAGCCATTACTAAGCCGTTATTTAAGCGAACACGCACATCGTCCTTGTTAATTTCGACAATAGTTGCCGGCATGTTACCTGAGCCCATATTCACTTGTACGTTCTTACCAACAATAACTTCGTCAGCTTTTAGTACAGGTGTAGTCTCAACTGGCTTCTTATTAACTTTAGCCGTTTTTGGCTTAATGTTCTTAGGTTTAGCAGTTTTTGCGCGAGTTTTTTTCGCATCGCCTTCTTTAGCTGCTTTAGCGATAGCCTGCTCTTTACGACGAGTACGTACTTTTGCTTTGCTTTCTTCTAAGGCTTTAAGTGCGTGATCAACGTGTTCTTGCTCAAGTACATCACACTCATTTCCATCAAGATCAACACGACTTACACCAGCTTTAACGCCGTGAAGGTAACGCCAGGAAGATGTGTATTGACGTAATGCTGTACGTAGTTGAGTCTTACTGATTTTTGGATCATCACTTAAGCGCTCAGCAAGATCTTGAAAAATACCGATCTTAAGTGGTTTAGCTTCACCCTCAATAGTAAAACATTTTGGGAAACGCTCAGCAATATATGCAATAACTTCTTTACTGTTCGTTAACTTTTCAGAGTTTTCCATGGACTTTCCTGACATAAACGAGATTTGCTCGTTATTAGTGCTTTGTTCAAAAAGAAATAGTGGGGCTATTATAATTACCTAATAAGGAAAAACCACCGAAAGCATGAAATTAGAGTACTTTTTGTAGCTCTGTAACCAAAGAAACTAGACCTTGTTCATCATTTTGGTCAAATCTTGACAAATCTGGACTATCAATATCCAGTACACCTATACATTTTTCCCCTATATTTAATGGGATAACGATTTCAGATTGACTAACTGCGTCACAAGCAATGTGCCCAGGAAAGGCATGAACATCATCAACACGGATGACTCTGTTATCTTTTACTGCCGTACCGCATACCCCGTTACCGACAGGAATACGAACACAAGCAGGTTTTCCTTGAAATGGACCAAGTACGAGCTCATCATTTTTTAATAAATAAAAGCCAACCCAATTTATGTTCTCTAACTCCATATTCAACAACGCACTAATATTAGAGAGATTGGCAATGAGATCTGATTCACCTTCAACTATAGCTAAAGCTTGAAGTGTCAGACGGTTATAAAAAGAACCTGTATTTTCCATAGCATACGCCTTACATAATCGTTAAAATGGAAACACTTAACAATAATAGGAATCATTATCACTGTGAAGCATTCATTCCCCACTATGATTAATTGGTCTTGGCTTTTTATTCAAGCTAAAAAACATCGTCCCCGCCTTATCACCGCGAATATTATTGCTGTTATTGCCACCTTGATTAGCGTACCAATTCCATTACTTATGCCATTAATGGTCGATGAAGTATTACTCCATAAGCCAGCTGAAGGGATCCAATATTTAAACCACCTTCTTCCCGAACAATGGCAATCACCTACTGGCTATATCTTATTAGTGTTATTTTTAGTTGTCTTAATGCGTACCGTAAGCCAAGCATTGAACATTTTACAAAGCCGCCAATTCACGCTTGTATCAAAAGAGATCACCTTTAATTTACGTCAGCATTTATTGGATAAATTAGGGCGTATTAGCATGCGCCAATATGAAGAAAAAGGAAGTGGCGGCATTACTTCGCATCTTGTCACTGATGTTGAGACTATCGATAAGTTTGTCGGAGATACGTTAAGTCGTTTTATTATCGGCTTGCTCACCGTCGTTGGTACTGCTGGCGTTTTATTATGGTTAGATTGGCGACTCGGGCTATTTATTCTCATCATTAACCCTATTGTTGTTTACGCTTCAAAAATGATGGGTAACCGCGTTAAAAACCTCAAGCGTCAAGAAAATCAATCTTATGAAAAATTCCAACAACGTTTAGTCGAAGTATTAGATGGCATATACCAATTGCGCGCATCTAATCGTGAGCGTGAATTTTTAGCTCAACTAAAATCGCACGCAAATGATATACGCCACAGTGCTGATAAGTTTGCATGGCAATCAGAAGCGGCAGGACGCATCTCTTTCTTATTATTCTTGGCGGGTTTTGAAGTATTTCGCGCCGCTGCAATGTTAATGGTGCTTTTCAGTGGCTTATCTATCGGTGAAATGCTGGCTGTCTTTAGTTACTTATGGTTCATGCTTGGGCCTGTACAAGAGTTATTGGGGATTCAATTTTCTTGGTATAGTGCATCTGCGGCCATGCAGCGTTTAAATACGCTGTTAGATTTAGAAGAAGAAGTTCGCCCTACCGCTACCGTTTATCCCTTTAATCACAATGAAGCACTGGATATTAAAGTAAGAAATGTCCGTTTTTCTTATGACAACGATAAACAAGTGCTGCGAGGTTTAAATATTGATATCCCTGCAGGAAAACGTGTTGCTCTTGTAGGTGCATCAGGCGGCGGTAAATCAACCTTAATTCAATTACTGCTTGGCATTTACCAAAAGCAATCAGGTGATATTTTTATTAATGGTCACCCGATTGAGGCGGTCAGTTATGAATCTCTTCGCGAACGTATGGCTGTTGTGCTCCAGCAGCCCGTCTTATTCAACGATACATTACGCCATAACTTAACATTAGGTGGTGAATATACTGATGATGAACTCTGGAATGCGTTAGACATTGCTCAACTTACAGACATGACAGAGCGGTTAACACATGGCCTAGACACTGAAATTGGTCGACAAGGTATTCGTTTATCCGGTGGTCAGCGTCAACGTTTAGCGATTGCCCGTATGATCTTATCTAACCCTGACTTTGTTATTTTAGATGAAGCAACATCAGCGTTAGATACTTCAACAGAAGCTGCACTTCATAAAGCGCTGAATGGTTTTTTAAAAGATAAAACCACCTTAATTGTTGCCCACCGTTTATCTGCCGTTAAACAAGCTGATTTAATCTATGTATTAGAAGATGGATTAGTCAGTCAATCAGGTACACATACTGAGTTAGTGAGCCAACATGGGTTATATCGAACACTTTACGGTTCAATTCAATCACCTAATAATGATGTTGAACAAACAGATCAACAACTTCCAGTAGCAAGAATCGGTACAAAATAATATAGTACCCATCCTTGACGCTCATGGGCTATCATTCACTATGTTTTTACAAACGTGTGAATTTTTATTTCGTGAGCGTTTTTATATCTCGCTCTTTTGCAAAGGAAACAACGTACTATGTCAACGGCCAGACGCTGCCCCGGTTGCAATTTACTCGTGCTCCCTGAGGTGGCTCAACAAGGACACAGTGCTTACTGTCCCCGTTGCCAAACACGTTTATATCGTGGGGGAACAGCAAGATTTAATGCAGAACTGGCGATTGCCGCAGCGGGTTTAATCCTTTTTATTCCAACCATTACTTTACCGTTAATCACAATACGATTATTCGGACAGATGATCCCTGCGACACTTCCATCTGGCGCCATCACACTTTCAGAAAATTTTCCTGGCGTTGCCGCATTAATCTTATTTTGTAGCGTTATTGCCCCGCTATTAGTCATAGGGGCGGTTTTTAGCGCTCAATTTTCCCTTAAATTTCGTCACTTTACTCTATTTAAAGCATCAACATGGGTTCTTCACCATTTAAAGCAATGGGTGATGCTCGATGTTTTTTTAGTTAGTCTCGCCATTGCTTGTTTTAAAGTCCAAGAAGTCGCAGAGATTAATATCGGTCTTGGGCTGTACTGTCTCATTACCTTACAGATATTATTTCTCGTGTTACTGACTCGTATCAGTGTTCGTCGTTATTGGGATGCGTGGCAACCTGAAAATGAGCATATTAGTGATGACTTAGACACACTTTGTACGACCTGTCATTTAACGCAAGAACACCTGACCCATTGCCGCCGCTGTAATAGTCCATTACACGATCGTATTCCACATTCTATTCAAAAAACATGGGCATATTTAATTTCAGCAAGTATTTTTATCTTGCCTGCTAACCTTTATCCCATTTCAATTTTCATGAATAACGGTAAGCGTATTGAAGATACTATCTTTTCAGGTGTTGCTGAGCTCGTCAGAACGGGAATGACAGGTATCGCAGCAATCATCTTTATTGCCAGTATTGTTGTCCCTGTCGCGAAAATTCTAAGTTTGGCTTATATCCTTTTAGCCGTACAGTTCAAACGAAAAACACACCACCTATTACGTATGCGACTATTTCGTGCCGTACACTGGATAGGTAAATGGTCGGTAATGGATCTTTTTGTTATCGCCATCATGGTCACATTAATCGACCGTGGGCAAGTTCTTGATTTCACGCCGGGACCTGGGGCAATTGCCTTTGCCGTCGTGGTAGTATTAACAATGTTAGCAGCAGAAAGTTTAGATTCTCGCCTGATATGGGACAATTATGAACAACGATCCAAATAACGAACAACCCAAAAAGGTGAGAATTCGCCGTGATCGGGGGTTATCACCGCTGTGGCTGTTGCCGCTATTAGCATTAATACTTGCTGGTTGGTTACTGTATAAATCAGTTAACGAAGCCGGTGAACGTATTCAAATCCACTTTAACGATGCCGTGGGTTTAGTCGCTGGAAGAACGACTATTCGTTATCAAGGCCTTGAAGTGGGTATTGTACGTGATATCAGCCTATCAAAAGATCTTAAGAGTATTTACGTTACTGCCGATATCTATCCTGAAGCGGTAAATATTCTTCGTAAAAACACCCGATTCTGGCTAGTCAAACCTAAAGCTTCAATAACCGGTATTTCAGGCCTAGATACCCTTGTTTCTGGTAACTATATTGCGTTATTACCTGGTGATGGACCTGAAGCAACAAAATTTACGGCATTAGAAAACCAACCAGCAGATACCCCATTAGAAGATGGTTTAAAGCTGCAATTAAAAGCACCGAATCTTGGATCAATCAGTATTGGTTCGCAAATTTTCTATAAGAAGATCCCTGTCGGTGAGGTGTTCAATTACACCCTTAGTGATAACAAAAAAGAAGTGATTATTGATGCACTAATCAAACCTAAGTATGCCAACCTCGTTACAAATAAAAGCCGTTTCTGGAATGTCAGTGGCATGCGTGCTGATATCGGTTTCAACGGTGTTGATGTGCAGTTTGAAAGCCTGTCAGCACTAATTGCGGGTGCTATCGCATTTGATTCGCCAGATAAAGGTAAAGCCATTGAAGCAAATCACCAGTTTAAACTCTACCCCGATATCAATACAGCGGGTCGTGGTATTGCTATCACAATAACCTTGCCAGATAACAATGATATTAGCGATTCAGGTTCACCTATCATGTACCGGGGTTTGCAGATCGGTAAAATCACCGATGTAAGCCTTGATGAAAAAACCAATAAAATTATCGCACATGCTGCGATTGAACCTAGCATGCGTGAATACTTAAATAGCGGCTCTCGTTTATTACTCGAAGAAGCTGAAGTATCACTAAACGGTGTTAAAAATATCGGCAATCTGGTACGAGGCAATTTCTTACGTTTAATACCGGGTAAAGGCGAAACTTCACGTCAATTTACAGCTATTACCCGTGACACATTAGAAGAGCAACAACCCGGTGTAGCAACCTTCAAACTGTATGCTGATAAAAGCTTTGGTATTAAACGTGGCACCAAATTACGCTTTAAGGGATTAGATGTCGGGCGAATCACTAACGTTGAATTAACCGGTGAGCGTGTAAGCTTTGATGTCTTAGTTCAACCTGAGTACACCCATTTGATCAGAAGTGGTAGTCGATTCTTCGTTGATGGTGGTGTCGATGCCAGCATTTCGAGCAAAGGTATTGATGTTTCTATTCCGCCAGCCGATCAATTAATCAGCAGTGCGATTAGCTTCACTTCTATCGGTAGCAAAAAAATAAACAAAAGCTACACCCTATTTAAAAACCGAAGTCTTGCCGATCTTGCGGATGAAAAACTGAAAGGCTATAGCAGCATTAGTTTATTTGCTGAAAAGTTACCCCCCGTATCTGAAGGTAGTCCAGTACTTTACCGTAACTTACAAGTAGGTGAAGTGAGTGACTTTGCTTTGAAAGATAACGGTGTGAGCATTAAATTAAATATCGAGAAAAAATACCGTCATTTGATCACTAACCACACCGTATTCTGGAACCGTTCAGGTATCGAAGTAGAAGCAGGATTAAATGGTATTAAATTAGTGACCGATCCCCTATCCACGCTTATCAAAGGCGGGATTGCTTTTGATAACATGAAGCAAGTGACTAACCGTATCGGATCTAAATACAAGCTTTACCCAAGCTTAAGTTCAGCGCAACATTTTGGACAGCTGATAACTTTAACAGCCGATGATGCACGATCTGTCTCTAACAATACTGAGATCAAGTTCCAAGGCGTAACCATTGGTAAAATCATTAACATCGAACCAGATTTTCATACAAACAACGTGAAAATACAGGCCCGTTTATATCCGAAATACGCTCAAAAAATCGCAAAGTCAGATAGCTACTTTTGGGTGGTTAAACCAAAGATCAGCTTAAGTGGTAGTGAAAACTTGGATTCGTTGCTGAGCTCTTACATTGCTGTTCAACCTGGGAAAGGCTATTTTGCTGATACCTTTAAGCTTGGTTCGGCAGAGTTGTTTGATTCCCGCGTCACGATAGTATTAGAAAGTGAAGAGCGTGATTCAATTAGCGAAGGTACACCATTGCTCTACCGTGATATTCAAGTTGGACAAGTGGTTAACGTTTCACTCGGTGACTTAGCCGACCGTGTTATCATAAAAGCCCAACTTGAAAAGCAATACCGCCATTTAGTGCGAAAAAACACTGTATTTTGGAACACCTCAGGTGTGAATGTTGATATCGGTATTACAGGTGCCAACATAAAAGCAGGTACATTTGATAGCCTATTACGTGGCGGAATTGCCTTTGCAACCCCCGAAAAGCAACCACTTGAACCACAAGTTAAAGCAGGAACACACTTCTTACTACATAAAGAAGCAAACCCTAAATGGTTAGCATGGCGTACTGCAATTCCTGAGAGTTAACAGCTAAAATCAAACAAAATAAAGAGCACTTCGGTGCTCTTTTTTATTCAGAAAAAACCTTTATTACGCTTTGTATTAGCAAAAACTGCAATTCATACCAATCTGTTATAAAATCAGCCTCATTAGCTAGTTAATAGAGATCCTTCCTTTGCATCCGAATATTCACATCCCTGACGCATTTATCGATTTAATCAAGCAAACCATGCCTGAGCATTTAGATATCGATGAATTTATTGCTTGTTGTAAAACACCTCTTCGTCGCAGCATTCGCGTCAATACACTTAAAATTAGTGTTGAGGATTTCTTAGCGCGTGTTGCAAATCGTGGTTGGACATTAACGCCGGTTCCTTGGTGTGATACTGGCTTTTGGATTGAACGAGAAGACGAAGATACTGTTTCTCTTGGTAATACCGCAGAGCACATGGCAGGACTTTTCTATATTCAAGAAGCCAGTTCGATGATGCCAGTAACCGCATTGCTTAAAGATAACGACGCATTAGACTGTGTATTAGATATGGCATCAGCGCCAGGTTCTAAAACCACCCAAATTGCATCTGCAATGCAAAACCGTGGCGCACTGGTTGCCAACGAGTTAGCCGCGAGCCGAATTAAAGTACTCCATTCAAACTTACAACGTTGTGGTGTTCACAATGCAGCACTGACCCATTTTGATGGCTGTGTATTTGGCACATGGGCACCAGAATCTTTTGATTCGATCTTATTGGATGCGCCATGTTCTGGTGAGGGTGCAATTCGTAAAGATGAAGATGCTATGGCTAATTGGAGCCTAGCTTCTATTGATGAAATTGCCGAAGTACAACGCAACCTTATTGTAAGTGCATTCCAAGCTCTGAA
The DNA here is from genome assembly GCF_003026165.1 of Photobacterium sp. GB-1. Taxonomy (NCBI): domain Bacteria; kingdom Pseudomonadati; phylum Pseudomonadota; class Gammaproteobacteria; order Vibrionales; family Vibrionaceae; genus Photobacterium; species Photobacterium sp. GB-1. The sequence goes on from NZ_PYOB01000004.1 coordinate 192,680, forward strand.
AACTGGCGGGGTTATGGTGTATTCAACATGCACATTAAACCAAAGTGAAAACCAAGACGTTTGTCATTTCCTAAAAGAAAAATTTGGTGATGCTGTTCAATTTGAATCGCTAAACGATCTGTTCGATGGTGCAGAAAAGTCACTCACAGAAGATGGTTTCCTACACGTTTACCCTCAGATCTTTGATAGCGAAGGTTTCTTTGTCGCACGTATTCGTAAGCTGGCACCTGTTGAAACCGATAGCGTAAAAAAGCGGATGGGGAAATTCCCGTTTGCTCAGCTTAAAGACAAAGAGCAACAAGAGATAGCCCAACAGTTAAAACAAGATTTAGATATTACCTTACCTGAGCAACATGATGTCTGGTTACGTGATAAAGAAGTTTGGCTTTTCCCTTCTCAGCTACGTACTTTAATTGGTGAAATCCGTTTCCAACGTATTGGTATTAAGCTCGCAGAACAGCACAAGAAAGGCTATCGCTGGCAACATGAAGCGGTAATGACACTGGCAACAGGCAAAGAATCTATCGCTATTGAACTTAATGTTGAACAAGCTAAAGAATGGTTCATGGGACGCGATATTCGCCCAGGAATACCAGCAGGCAAAGGTGAAGTGATTGTTACTTACCGTGATTACCCTATTGGTATTGGTAAATGGGTGAGCAACCGTATCAAAAATGGCTTACCTCGTGAATTAGTTCGTGATACTAACCTATTTGATATTTAAGGTAAAAATATCGTTAGCATCAAAAAGTATAGTTAATGATGACTTTATTAAATGCAATAACTGGAAAATAAACATTATTCAACTAACATTGAAAGTGTAATCATACTCCATTTACTAACCAGTTAGCGCAAGGCTCTTACGAGAGCCATTCCCCTAAGCCCGAAACAGGAATCGTTTCGGGCTATTTTTTGCCTTAAGTAATATTTCCAATCAGCGCTAAAACTTAAAAGCCCAGCGCTATAGATATTGTTATTACTTGCGATAGATATAAAAAAACCGAGCATTACGCTCGGTTTAATTTAACTAATATAAGCATGCTATGTCTTTTGCACACTCTCAACTTTCTAGTGCTGAGAATTAGTGTTTATGTGCAATTTCAGCTTTTTTCAGCTCTTTTACTGCTTTGCTTACTTCACGACGCTCTTTCGAAAGCTCTGCACTGATGATGATATGATCATCAACACGATCTTCGTAGTCACCTTTCATGTTTTCAACAATTTCAACGATTTGATCGTGGCTCATATCGGCCTTAATGTAATCCATCAAGTTCTCTAACAACTCAACACGCTTGCGGTTATCACGAATTTTACGATCGTTGTCTAGGATTTCGCGTTTAAGTTTGTTTTTACGACGTGTTTGACGAACGAGTTCAAGGATGTTGTTCATGTGTAGTCCTTAGTCTGAAAATAAAACCTTGTGAAACTGATTTAATGCAAGGGATAGAAATAATGCACTTCCTAGTACATAACCGTCGAGTCTCAGTTTATTACTGAAATCGTTATATCAGAAAGTCATTCGTAAACTCAAGCAATACTCATGATTAAATGCTCAATGATGATTCTATGAGCATCAACTTATGTTTCTCGCTTAAATATCACACAAAAAGCTCAACAAATTTTTGATATATCACAATAAACACCCTATTTTAATTAATAATTATGACAATTAGACAATATATGTAATCTGTAATAACAAAATGGCATCTTTTGTGAAATCCACCACAAAAAAAGCCTTCCTGTATTTGCAAATGGCATATCAGCACCTACTCTTGAAATAGACCAGTACTCGTTTACAACAATGCAATCTGGACAAGGATAGCTTCCTCGAAGTGTTCAAGCTCAAATAGCGTAGTAACCCGATATTGGCGACACAGTGTTTGATGTAAAGTTTATCAGGAGAAAACATGTCAAAAGCAACAGGTACCGTTAAGTGGTTTAACGAAGAGAAAGGTTTTGGTTTTATCACTCAGGATAACGGCGGTGCTGACGTATTTGTACACTTCCGTGCGATTACTGGCGATGGCTTCAAAACCCTAACTGAAGGACAAAAAGTTTCTTACGAAACAGAGCAAGGTCCTAAAGGTCTACAAGCTGCAAATGTTGAAAAAGCATAATTATTTGCTTATCTAACGTTACGTTAGTTCACATAGCACTTGATAAAAGGGTCGTCACGGCCCTTTTTTTATCCATAATTAATATTCCCACCCTACCGCCTCACATTCACAATCGACTGCATAAAAGTGATTTACCAGTTAAAAATGCAAGATTAGAGCACACTTATAGATATTGATAGACCTGTTATTATTAAAATTCCTGATAAGAATTAACCAGCCTGATTAATAAGACACCTATTTCATAATATTCTTTGCTTTTTTTTTGTAATGCGGCTCACATTATAACGCGATAAATAAGTAACTCACTTGCTCTTTAAAATCGAAAATGGCTTAATATCAGCGTCCTATATAACAGGGCTATTTATGAAAAAAAGTGAAAGAAAAACTTCGTTACACTGTTCAAACGTACACAGTTGTCCTGAAGCGCTTCAATATTCTTTTGTACATAAGTAACACATTAATTTATTTCAGGAGACATCACATGTCTAAAGCAACTGGTATCGTTAAGTGGTTCAACGATGAGAAAGGTTTCGGTTTCATCACTCAAGATAATGGCGGCGCTGACGTATTCGTTCACTTCCGTGCTATCGCTGGTGAAGGCTTCAAATCTCTAGCAGAAGGTCAAAAAGTTTCTTTTGACGTTGAGCAAGGCCAAAAAGGTCCTCAAGCTGCTAACGTTGAGCGCATCTAATCTACAACGAACAGTTGAAGAAGTAAGGGTATCTTTGGATGCCCTTTTTTATTTCCGTAGAAAATGATATCAAGCGACTTAAACAATATATGCCTACTCTTTACGATTTAAGCACATCTTAATTCTTGGTGAGCCACAACCAAAATAATCGTCTTCTTGCCCTATCTCTACAAAGCCTAGTCTCTGATATAGCTTTATTGCCGTGTTCTTCGGATGCACAGTCAATAAAATTCGATTGTAATCAGCTAGCAGCGCTAATGCCTTATTCAACAACGCTTTTCCAACACCTTTCCCTTGCACCTTATTCGCAACCGCAATACCTAATACCCACGCATCGCTCTGCGTTTCTGTTTGTCTATTAAAGCTTGGGCTTGCGAGTACATAGCCTACTACATGTTCACATTCTGAAATGGCAACCAATAATCCACTTGGCCAACAATCATATGCCTGACGAAATAAAAAATCAGGATAACAATGCTTGCCAAATAGCTCACGCTCTAATTGGTATATCGCGGCAAGATCTGATTTTTCTGCTTGTCGTATTTGATATAGCACTATCCATTGCTCCGTGACGTCATGCAGCCAATAAAAAACCAGCCCATCGGCTTAACAAAAAGCTAGCAAGATGAAGGCTGGTTTTATCCAGTATAGATTATAAGTAACCTATTACTTGTCAGCGCGGCTCATGAACTTTTGCTCAGCCGTGTTAACTTTAATTTTTTCGCCATTCGCGATGTATTCTGGAACTTGAACCACTAGACCAGTTGAAAGTGTCGCTGGCTTAGTACGAGCACTTGCAGAAGCACCTTTGATTGATGGATCAGTTTCAACGATAGTTAGTTCAACTGTCGCTGGAAGTTCGATAGCAACAGGCGCGCCATCAACAGTAAGAACTTCGATACCTTTCGTATCTTCAGTGATGAATAGTAGTTCTTCTGCGATTGCTTCTTTGTTGAATGTGTATGGTGTGTAATCTTCATCATCCATAAACACATACTCTTCACCATCGATGTAAGAGAATGATGCTTTTGTACGACGGAAATCAGCTAAGTTAACCATTTCATCAGCTTTGAAGCTTACGTCTGATTTAGTACCAGTAGCTACATCATAAATACGCATTCTGTAAAGACTTGCGCCAGCACGACCACTAGGCGTTAGCTTACTAATTTCTTTAACAAGACCTACTTTACCGTTGATTTCAACAGCAGCAAATTTTTTAATGTCACTAGCCTTTGGCATGATCATAATTCCAAATAAAAATAGTGGTGAGAAATTACACCAAGATACAGATTTATAGCAAGTGTTATAGTAGTACAAACACTAATTTTTTGCGTTTACTCCCTAAGCTTGTTCAAAGCTTAAACAACCATAAACACTTTGCATAAAAAACCACGGTTTATCTGCTTTTGATATCCCATCCAACATTTGTGACAAAGGCTCAACCAACTGATTTCAAACATCAATCTAGAACTTTAATCCATCGTTATAAACAAGCAAACACACACAGCTATTTGCTCACTCAATAAAGTTTCTATATAAAGCTACATATGTCACTTTTGATATTCAGACATCCGTTTTTTCAAGCGTGCGAGTTCAATCTCATTAGAGCGAACAGTCAGCTTAATATGGTCATATTCATATTCTTCTTTCGTTACACTCATCACCGAACGAATATCCCCCATCAGCCCTTTTGCGGTATAAGGCACAATGATTTCTTCTTCTATCATCTCGTGTTGAGCTACATCGACAACGTATTGATGAAGTTTGGTAATATCTAGTGGATTACGGGTTGACGTCATCATAGCATCAGGAAATTCAGCCATTAATGCCTGTTGCTGATCAACACTTAATTGATCTGATTTATTCAGCACTAATAGTTTTTTTATACCATCAACACCCACTTCTTTTAGCACTTCATGAACAACGTCTAATTGAGAACGGAATGACACATCAGATGCATCAACCACATACAATAATAGGGAAGCGTCATGAGCTTCAGCCAAGGTTGAATGGAAAGATGCCACCAAATCGTGCGGTAATTTTTTAATAAAACCAACCGTATCTGATACTAAAATACGCGGTTGTGTTTCTGGTTTTAAGGCGCGAACAGTGGTATCTAGCGTAGCAAATAATTTATTTTCGCCTTCAACATCACTACCTGTTAATGCTCGCATCATAGACGACTTACCCGCATTGGTATAGCCAACTAACGCCACACAAAAAAGCTCTGAACGTTGAGTTCGACGCCCTTTCATTTCATCTTGAACGCTGACTAATTCACGGCGCAATTCCGCCAATTGATCGCGAATTTTACGACGATCAAGCTCTAGCGTTGTTTCACCCGCACCTTTACCCATTTGTCGCTCTTTATTACCGCTGGTGGATTCGCGTAAACGTGGCGCTAAATAATTAAGACGAGCAATTTCAACCTGTAGTCGTGCCGTTCGTGTACGAGCATGACGGCTAAATATCTCAATAATGATGCCTGTGCGATCAAACACTTCAACGCCTAATTGATTTTCCACATTACGTAATTGAGATGGGCTTAAATCACAGTCAAACACCACAACATCGGCAAGTACGCTGGGTAAATCATCGAGTGACACATCTATAAAATCAATGTCATCAAGAGGATCATCTTCACCATCGTCTTCAATAACACCAAGGTTTCCAGTTAACTGCGCGATCTCAGCCATTTTACCAGAACCAAGTACACTCATTTTTTTTGTTGAGCTTAGTTTTTGAGACTGTGTGCCAACAACTTTAAAGCCTAATGTCGTCACTAGGCGTGCTAATTCTTCTAATGAACTTTTTGCTTCATCGCCTTTAAATTGCGGCGTTTGGATTGAAATTAGTAATGCGTTGTTTTTTAACGGTTTTTGTGTTAATTGCATACTGAATGCTAATGCACTAACGTGCACCCTATCTTTATAATTACCTTCATCCTACGCTCTTATAGTCAGGCTTTATACAAGAAAAGATATTATTATTTAACATTCTTTCTATTTATTATTACGATAATAAAGATGTTGCTCTCTGTTTAAAGGTTCTAACGATTTATTTTAAATACCACCACGATATGTCATCGCATTTACCTAAGTATCCAGAATAAATTTAAATGATATATTGATGAATTATAAAAATATTATTTAAATACAACGTGACTTATTATGTAACAACTTACAATATTAGATTATATTATTGAATCACATAAGTAATATAAAACAATACCTTGATTAACATTCAACCATGTAATAATATCCGCGCCTTCGTTTTGAATATATCAATTAGTTTTAGAAAGTATCTTACTTTTAGCTTTATCTAATAGTTCTATTAGAACGCTAGATCACAAATAAAAAATTACGGTTCTTCATGTTACAAATAGCGATGCTACTTTTCGGTGCACCTTTCGTAAAAAGTAAAATATTTCATCTGTTAGGATTCAGCACCCTTTGGGGATTTGCTGGCCTTCTCATCTTCATTGATGGCCTTGACGGAAAAGTATTTGATTCCTTCAGTTACTTTCTTTTACTTGAAAGCTTAACAACTTTAATCGTAGCGCCTAGCGGATTGGGGTTGCACCGTAACATCCTTATTTTAAAAGGATTAATATTCCTTTGTTGCGCAATTTCGGCACTCGTAAATATCAAATTTAGCAATATTTTATTATCTGCGACTTTTGGTTTAACTTATATTTCTGTTGGTATTTTTAATATTGCATCCGCTTGGGTTGTTCGTTTTGCTCATTGGAAAAGAGCTATCGTGTGGGGATGTATTCAAATCTTTTATTCTATTTTCCTATTACAAAATTATAATTATGTTATTTCTTACTTTCTTGGGTTTATTATGATCACAGGAAGTATTCGAAGTATCATTGTTCTAATGAAGGTTAGTTCATTAAAATACAACAGCCCTATTTTTCAATTATTAAATAATAGTGGAAATGAATATATATCCACAACTGACAGCGTATATTCGATAAATAGCACAGAAAATAGAAATAATACGCAACCGTTAACAATACATATATGGACACCAGAGGGGTCAGCAGAAAACCCACATGTTCCTCGCCCCATTATTAATCGTTACATTGCAGCTACAGATGTAAACGGGGTTATTTCTACCGGTCATGCCGCATTAGAAGCAGGATTTGAGTGTTATATTAGTTTATATCCATCAGAAGATATTGATCGCTCACCTTCTGAGTTTATTCGCACTCTAAAAGCGACTCCTGAAAATAATGTGCTTGGCCGTTACCTACCGGATTACAAAACCGAAGCCGCTGAATGGTGTGAATCAAATGTTAAAATAGAATTTATTCAATATAACGCACTAACATTAAAGCAGTTCTGGCATCATTGTTATAAAAATCCTATTTATAATTTAACCTCCAATAACTGTTCAAGTAATACCGCTTATGCACTAGAAGCGGCATTAGACGGTGTCTTGTATAAAAAAAGCAGCAGTATATTCACACTTTTAAAACTGTTGTGCAGCCCTGAGTTATGGCTTGCAGCTCAAATTCGACATCGTGCAATGATGATGGCATGGACACCTGGTTTAACGATGGATTATAGCCGCGTGTTACACAGCATTGTTCAACCAGCTTCATTACCTTGGTATCAACGGTTATCACTTAAATATTCTTTGCAGCAAGCAATCAGACGCACACAAAACAATTTAGCGAGTAATTTTTATGACTAATGTATACCTGATACTCTTTATTTCTATAATTGCTGAAACACTTGCAACAACCATGATGAAAGCATCTGAAGGCTTTACCCGACTCGCTCCCAGCCTTGTTGTACTAGTTGGTTACGCGATCTCATTTTATGGGCTTTCTCAAGTCGTTAAAATCATGAATGTCGGCATCGCTTATGCACTTTGGGCAGGGATCGGTATCTTTTTAGTCTCTACACTGTCTTATTTTGTATATCAGCAAAAGCTCGATTTTCCAGCCTTGCTTGGGTTAATCCTTATTGCCGCAGGCATCATCACGATTCAACTTTTTTCAAAATCTGTCATGCATTAATAAACACATAAGCCATCAGTTCTGCAGCCATAACAAGTGTGGGCTGATATGGATCGTTGATACCCGACCATTATTCCCATTGCTGTTCTCGGTGTAATTTGAATCACTCTAACCGACTCAAATACCGAGAGCCAACGATGCTGCAATAGATAACATAATTACCCCTACCAGTATTTCTAACACCTTCCATGCTTTAGGCTGCTGAAATAATGGAGCTAATAAACGCGATCCATAGCCCAGTGAAAAGAAAAACACAAAAGATGCCGTGATAGCACCCAGCGCGAATTGCCACTCATAAGGTTGATATTGGGTAGAAATAGAGCCAAGTAGCACGACTGTATCTAAATACACATGTGGGTTTAACCACGTAAAAGCCAAACAAGTCAGTATCGTTTTTAATAATGAACCTGATGTTCTTTGATCAATAAGCAAAGCATGATCCGTCATCAATGCCGATTTAAAACTCAACAGCCCATAAACCGTTAAGAAAATTGCGCCACCGTAACGCGCCACAGTTTCAATATCTGGATACTTACTGACAATAACGCCAAAGCCTGCGACACCAAAGCTAATCAATAATGCATCTGACAACGCACAAACAATACAGATGATAAACACGTATTGATTCTTAAGTCCTTGTTTCAATACAAACGCATTTTGAGAGCCAATTGCCAGTATTAAAGATAAGCCAAGCGAAAAGCCAGCAAGAAAGATAGTCATTACAGCACATCCATGTAAAAAGTGACGAGTATTAGGTTAATACTATTTATCTACGTAAGTTACAAAGTAGTTAATAATTCAGCAATGAATGACCACTTTACTCATAATTAACAGCGATAATCACCTTTCAATTATACCCAAAAAGAAAGATGTATACTTTTCATACAGAAATACATGCAAAAACACGCCTCTCTGGTTTTGTTCTTCAAAAACTCTAATTCACTATTTATTGATAATAATCAAGATATTAGTTAATCCCGTAATAATCCATAACAAACTTAACAACAATTAATTATCGTTTTACGATAATTTTTTATTTATTTAGTTTTGTTTTATAGCTATATTAGCAACCGAACCAACGCACAATATTCATTAAATTATTAGAGGTATATAATGAAAAAAGTATTACTATTACTAGCACTTAGCTCTGTTTCTGTTTTCGCACATGCAGCTCCAGCTAAACATTCTGAGCAAATGCTGGCACAAGTAGATAGCATTACCATTTATTCGGGTGACAATGTTGATAGCCAAAAACAAGCGGTTAAAACAATCAATAAAGCACTTGTACCAAACTTTGAAAAATGTGCAGTTTACTTACCGAAAGGTGCCTCAAAAGCAAGTACAACTATCACCCTAACTCGCGATGCTAATGGTAAAATGTCGCTTGATTGTGCAGGCCAATAACCCCTGATACAAATTTAATACCGACCTGATGTAGGTCGGTATTTTTTTTATAAGTGTCTTTACCTAATAAATAATTAGGGTAATGGTGAATTAGCTGAATTGATAACTCATGTGAAGACATAATGTGTTAGGACGTTACTCTATTTAGACCAGTAGATATTTATTAGGGCAAGTAAGGCTATGTTCGATTTTCAGCAACACCCTTTATAATATTCACAATATTTACTTATATAAGGGAGGCTTGTTCAACACTTCGGATAGGTGTCGGCTACGCGACACATATCCTTATTTGTTATATGCCATAGTCTCGTTCTACCTTTGAAATACGAACCTTAAATGACTCGTACCATAATTTACGACCGTATTTTTGAGCCTCTTGGTGCTCAGTATTCGCCTTCCAGTTTTTAATAGACTCCAAATCAAGCCAGTAAGAAACTGTAATACCTAGATCTTCTCTTGCTGACTCTGCACCTAAATAGCCTGGTTGCTGTGCAGCAAGCTCAATCATCCTATTTGCAATTTCGCCATAACCATTATCACCCGCAGTACGAACTGAAGTAAAAATAACAGCATAGTATGGTGGTTTTGGGGTATTCACTAAAAGAGTCATCAATTATCCTTGGCATATAACGTCTTGTTAGTTGCTTATTTCAATAAATAATGGTTACTTTCCCAGACACCATTATCTAAAAGTTATCCTGACTTAAAATTGTTAGCTAAAATATTCGACGAAGGAACCAAAATTTAACTGTTTTAAGTCCTTTTTTATTTTCTAGTTAAGCTTACTTTACCCTCACTATGGGTGTACCGCAGCCCCACTAAATTCTCTTGCTAAATAATTAATAATTTCTGTTGGTTCAGTGATCGTCTTATTATTTTCAAGTATGAGTACAGGAAGCCATTGGTTTTCTTCACCCAATATATTCACTACTTCCTTTCTTGGTTTTGGAAACGCTATACGGCGAACTTCCACCATATCTTCCCAGTGCGTATTTACTGATAATGCACCTTCAATAAGTGCACAGTGTGAACAGATCCACATTTTCCCGGGACCATCTTCAAATGGCATGTTTAAAATAAATAATTTCGGCTTCATCAATGACTACTCTATGTTTTTGAACAATACCTTACTCATCTCACCTTGCAAGGTAAACGTCCCGCTACGATTGAAACTTATAGTCGTGCTCTACGTCGCATTAACATCAACTGGGTAAATAGCCAGACACCTTAACTACCGACGATCTGAAACGATATTTACACAACAGATCAAAACACATTCATGAAGTACCCATGATAATTGTTCGAAATGGCATCCACGCTTCAGAATTAAAAAAGGTTTTATTATAAATTAGAGTGTTACAATCACTGATTCACACCAAGGAGAGGTGTCGGCTATCGGTACATATCTCTTATTTGTTCTATTTTTAACGCATTATCTGTAGGTTACAAATGTTGAACGACGTCAATACTTAAACCTGCAGGATCTTGAATCATAAAATGTACTTGCCCCCATTCTTCTTCTTTTAAAGCCATTATAAGGTTGAGATCCATTTGCTTAGCTTCGGCATACGCAAAGGTAGCATCCTTGACTTCAAGCGAAATAACATACCCCTTAGAAGACATTATAGGATGAAGAAATTCAGGTTGGCTTGCGACGTTTGGCAATAGAAAACCAAGCTGGATATTATTATTAGGCGAGACCAAATGAAGGTAAAAATTTGAATCATAGAATACGGCGTTAAATCCAAAAGCGGTCTCATAAAACTGCTTTACTACCTCTAAATCACTCGTCACCATTACGGGGAACATAGCATCAACGTCTATCATTTTATTTACTCCTGAGATTAGATTATTAAAACAATATTATTATTCATTTAATTCAATCTGCCTTGTACAAAGCGGACATAGTCCTAAACTCGCTGGGAGTAACACCAGATATATTTTTAAATTCTCGATTAAAGTGCGGTTGGTCATAATAATAATACGCCCATACATCGACGAAACTCTCCATATTCATCGCACGTAATATTTTCTGAAAACGAAAAACCTTAGTGAATTCTCTAGGCGAAAGTCCTAAATATTGTGAAGTTAATCGACGAAGGTGCCGAGCTGATATACCAAATTCAGAACACTGTTTATTAGACAAATCAATACTAGATGTAATGCTTCGATCACAATACAAAATAAAGCGTATTAATCTACGATCAACTTCGCTAGAACCTATATTACCAAGTAATATTTGAGAAATAATTTCGCAACGTCTTTGAAATGACATTGCCTGATAAGCGTTATTGTATAAAGCACTTAATAAATGTTTGGGTAATAGGTCACTGATGATTGTTACATTCTCGTCATTACTCCATTGACTCAAAGGAGCCTGGATTATTCCTTGATGCCCTAATATACGAAACCGAATACCAAAATATGAAACAGGCCCTGTCATCTCAAATACTTTAGCCGAGCAGAATGGTGTTACAACAAAGGCGTCTTCAGGAAAAGTAAGATTAATTATGATGTCGACACAATTATCAGGGAGACTACGATAAAAATACTGACCATCAGGTACATTAAGTTGCCAAAACTCCTGCACCCAATTACTTAACGGTGGTATTGGTTTGAAAGTAATATAATAATTTGGATTATTTACACGACCTTGCAAGGAGTCATCATTAATGTTTATCAGCATAATTGAATATCCGCCTCTTAGAGAGTATAGGAAAAATATAGCGCGCTCATAACGGGCATCTTTAACAGCTAACCTACTGATTTATATAGACTAGTGCAACCTATAACTTTTAGTTCCTTTTCAGGGTTAAATCAGCTAAAAATATAGTAAAGCCAACACAAAACACGCTATAGTTTTTAGCATGTAAAACTGTGGCCAGTATTTGTTGACCACTACAATTGAAGGTTCAATAACTTGATTAAGTATAGAAGCTCGATATAAGTTTAAACTGCGATTACTTAGCTTCAGGTTGAAACAAGTTATATTCGGATATTTGCTGCTCAGCAATACTTCTTAAGTTTCAGGTAAGAAACTTAAGCAAAGATGGAGATACTCTTGTTCAAAAAGTGTTGATTGAACACAAAGAAAGTAAGAAATGTATGTATTCTTATTAATACAAATTGAATATAAAAGCCACAAGCTTTCCATGAAAGCCTGTAGCTTTAATTCATTCTTTTATCACGCTAATAACTCAAGCCTAGCTCTTTAATGATAGTTTCTGAACGCTCGATACTGACAGTAATGCGCGATTCTAAACGTCCCATAATAAACTCATGGCGTTCTGCTTCATTAACACCAAACATGTCTAGTTTATCTAACATAAACACGACAAAAAGAGAGCCTAAACCAGAAAGTAATCCTGTCAATACCATACTGATAGTGCCAGCAAACGGAATCGCCCCTAATGCAGTAGCAATGGCTTCCCCTGCCATAATACCGCCAGTGATCACTAAACCCGTGGCTAAGATTTTAGTTGCTTCATGGGCTGCTTGTTTTGCTGTCATTCCTTCGGGTGGAAATATTAATGTTTTTAAAGCTTTGGTTAATGACATAAAGCCTTCACGGATAATACGCACCATGTTTTTTCCTGTGCGTACAAACATGTTCAGCAATGCGGTAATGATTGAACTTAAAAAGCCTGACAACGCCCCTGCTGCAAACGCTTGAGCCACATTCTTCCATTTTGAAAGCAGTTTGTTTTTGATGTTATTAAGCCGAGAGATCAATGCATCCACCCACGACATTTCCAGTGCGTTACCTTTGAAACTATTATTAAATATATCTTTTACTTCTATGAAGGTGGCAGAAATAAACTCAGATAACAAAGCACCTAATGCTTGTTGTAAACCTTGTTGGCTACCCGCTTTTACACCATCTACCGCACCACGTTTAGCAACAAAAACGGTTTTACCAACAGGATTTGACGGTACATATTTCTCCGCGGCTTTTTCTGCTCTTGTATGTGCAGCGTTAGTGCGTCTTTTATCGGCTTGTTCATTGGTTTCTGAGAACTCTTTAAGACCTTTTTCACCTTTAGATCGGTTTAAACTGTTATGGGTAAATTCATGATTATCAGGATCAGCTGCAAATTGGCGTTTCTCAACATCCGATAACATATATGCCCCACTTTCATGAAAGGCTTTTAGCGATTTAACATGGTCTAAGTCCATCTCAGATGCATCGTGATATTGACCTGTATACGTGTCTTTAATCTGCCCCTGCTCGTTAGTCGATTGCAGCTTTATTTTTTTCCGTTGTGTATCAAACGATACACCTTCACCACCAGAACTCTTTGGTGATTTGGTGTAATCATTACGATTGTATTTAAAATTACGATCGACATTTTCTAAGTCAGCACGACTTAAATTAAGTGGGCTTAGCAGTTGATTGATCAAAACGTCTTTACTTGATTCAAACAATACATCGTATTTTTCTTTATTAAAATCACTATCTAGCATCTTTAATGATGCTTTTACTTCTGCTTCAGAGACATTAAGATCGTAGATCGGCGCTTTTTCTAACAGCGCATTATCAATAAACTCTTGATCAACCTGACGGGCTAACATCTGTTGCGATACTTCAGAATTTGCCAGTTCTTTAATATGGCTTTTCTCGGCATAATTACTGCGAAGTTGCTGTCTTTTCTTAAAGCGTTCCGATCTACTACTCATTTGTTACTGCCCTGTCTTACGCTGCTTTTACCAATGTATTCCATGCTTGTTCGAACGCTTTTTCATTCTCATGAACACGACCATCAGCATGCATCACCACTTCGATGATTTCGTTGTAAAGTTCAAATGAATTCAAGCCCACCTTTTGTGCTAGTGCAAACGCAGTATTAACATTTGGTGGGTTCTTAGCCATATCTTCGATTTTACGCTTCACGTGACTTGGTAATTCACTTGAAGACACACCCGCAATAAATTCATCGATCTCTTGGCGTTCTTCTAATGAAATTTCACCATCACAATTAGCACACGCAAGGCCAACTGCTTCCATTGCGATCAGTAAATTAAAATAATTTTCAGTTTCGTCTAAACGATTTTTTGCGTCTTCAAACGCAGCCGTTAATTTACTGTATTTAAGTTCCTGTTCAGCATTAGCTCGACGCTCACCACGGCGTTCTGCCTCTTCTTCACTGTCGTCCATTGCTGCGGCAACACCACCGGCGGCAGCACCAACACCACCCGCAATCGCTGCACCTGCTGCAGTAATTGCACCTACTGGTCCTGCAATTGGTAATGCCACTACACATGCAATCCCAGCGGCTGCGCCACCAATAACTTTCCAAAAGCTCATGTATTAATCCTTTTCAATATCAAGATATATGTTCAAATTGAGTCTCTATATTTAACAACCACCAGCATTTCATAACCATACAATATAAGGCCAAAGAATTTAGGAATCAGCCATTCCACTACAGATAGCTAAATATGAAGCATTAAATTTTATTTATAATTTATAGGGTTTTATAAATAGTGAGTCTGTGAAGTAATGCGCATTCCATTACAGTCGCGATATTTTGCTTATTTTCTTTGTTCAATTTGCTACCGAGACAACAAATTTCAAATATCTGAATATGACATTGACAATGATTGCTCCACCAGCAAAATTAGCCGTGAGATAAAATCCTCGCTACACTGTTTCAAACTAATACAACAAGGAAAGTAAACCATGATCGAAAAAGGCCAAACATTACCAGTCGCAGTGCTCAGTGAACTCACACATGACGGTATGGTTAAACACGATACCGCAGAGCTTTTTGCCAACAAACGTGTTGTGCTGTTTGCTGTACCAGGAGCATTTACTCCTACTTGCTCTGAAGCCCATTTACCGGGTTATGTCGTGCTAGCAGATGAGATCAAAGCAACGGGTGTCGACATTATTGCTTGTGTATCTGTTAATGATGCCTTTGTTATGCAAGCTTGGGGCGAAGCGCAAAACGCATCTGAAATTATGATGTTGGGCGATGGCGATGGAAGCTTTACTAAAGCATTAGGGCTTGAAATGGACACTGCTAACTTTGGTGGTATTCGTTCTCAACGTTATGCAATGGTTGTTGATAATGGCGTGGTAACTCAGCTCAACGTTGAAGAGCCAAAACAATTTGAAGCGAGTAAAGCGGAAACGATTTTAGCAAGCTTGAAGTAACCGCAATAAGACTTTAAACATCAATAATATGGTTCAGTGTGTGATCATTGAACCATATTTATATTTAACCAACTCTGAAAGCGTCAACCAGCTCACGACTAGCTTATCTTCAGTGAATATGAACGTCTTCATACCATCAGCCAATAAGAAATGCTCACTAAATTAGTGACAATGTCACAATATTTCGCTGAGTTTATTTCTCAACCATTGGTTAGCTGAGTTATGTTCATCACGCTTATGCCACATCATAATGTGTTTGAAAGGTTTGGAAGAAAATGGCAATGGCAGTATTTGTAAGTTAAATAATGAGGCATATTTTTCAGCCATGAGTCGGCTAACTGGCGCAACGGCGTTGCTCTCTGACACTAATGCTAAGATTGATACAACAGATGCGGTTTCACAGTCTAAATCTCTTGGTAGAAAGCGTTCATCAGAGAAATAATTCATTTCAAGTAAGTCTATTCGCCTTTTCTGCATGAAGATTATTTTTTCAGCATAGAACTGCGCTTGCGTGATTGTCTGTTGGATATTGGGATGATCTTTCCGACAGACTACGACAATTTCATCATCGATAAATGATTGATAGAAAAAAGACGGATTACTGCGTAAACCAATATCAATGGCTAAATCTGCTTTCTGTAAACTTAACTGAGATAGCAACTCTTCTTCTGTATTAGGCGTCATATAGAGGTTTATTTTGCAATTCCCCATCGTTGGGTCGAGCTCAATTTTATTTCTAATCGTGTGCATAACCACCTCATTTACATAAACCGTAAACGCGTGATGATTTTGAACATCAAACCCCGCGATATTACCTAACGCACTTTGTACTGTCGTTAGCGCTGGCTCTATCTCATTAGCTAATTTAATTGCGGCATGTGTTGGGCTAATCCCACGTCCTTCTCTTACAAAAAGAGGCGTCCCTAACTGGGATTGTAATCGCTTTAATACGCCACTTACCCCAGGTTGTGTTAAACCTAATGATTCTGATGCTAATGTGATGGAACGAAGCCGATACACTTCTAAGAATACCACCAGCAAATTCAAATCTAAATTTGGTTTCATCCTTGATCCCATATATAACCATTCGTAATGCTTTGCATAAAGCATACTTTATATATCCCAATTTTTCATTGCCTTAGACTATAAACATCAACAAATCATTGAACTTATGAAAGCCATTGCCACGGTGTTAATAAACCACACCTGACTATGACAAGCTCTTTTCATTATCATAATGAAAGCATAATTAATCAGGAGATGCTCTATGTTCTATTACCCACATCACCAACGTTCATCCTACCTTCTTCACCTTCTGTTTATTAGTGTATTTAGTGGTCTTTGTTTAGATTTAGGCAGCAACTTATATCTATTATTTAGTGATCACCCACTAAATAATTTTGCGAGTTTAGGCCGTTATTTGGTTTATATCACTCAAGGGCATCCACTGGTTGAAGCTATACAGCAGGTGCCAGCCGTTCCCCATGATGTTCTCATCGGTTGGATTGTGCACTTTAGCGTTAGCTTAGTTTATACCGTGATTTATATTAGCTTTGTTGAGAAAGGATTGTTTCTAAAACCAAGCCTTAAAAAATCGCTTGTTTATGCATGGTCATTGTTATTTTTTCCATTAGTTGTGGTGAGTTATGCCTTTGGTGAAGGCTTTTTCCACGTGAATAGTCCCAATATGATCCACGCGATTTTGTTCTCTATTTTTTGTCATTCTTGCTACGGTATTGGTTTGTATATCACTACGAAAGTGCTTTACGCTAGTCGATTAGAGATTTTCAAAGAAGCGAAAGAACATCATGCAATAATCGTCAACAATGCGACATAACATTAAGAAAAGGTAAATTAATCATTGCGTTGTTCGATTAAATACATTGCCAATCACGCGATATATTTTATATAGCATCGCGTGATTTGTTATTTATCTGAAAAGCAAACATCAGCAACTAAAGTAAGAAGTTTGAGTACTTCATGCGACTGCTTGTTTGCTGTTATATATTCGGTTGGAAATAACAACGTTTTTAGTTCGTTAATACCATAAAATGTTAAAATGGTTTTGAAACAAAAGTATCTCACAATATGCGTCAGCTTGAGAAATTTGTAATACAACACACTACTTATACAAACTGAACTTTTTAGTAAATTCTCGTAATGTTTCAGTATCACCAAACAAACAAACTCCCAAGTACTCCAAATCAGCTTCTTTTGTTTCTTTCGTCCTCAGTTGCTGTTCTGTTGATCCCCCATCTATCATAGTACTTGTAAAATCAGTGAATTTAATACCACGACTCAAAGCCTCTTCTCTTACTTTACGTAATTTATTTGAATTATCAGCTTTTAACACAATGAATGGATAATGCGATAAACTCGGATGCACATTGCCATCCAAATCAACATAATCTAGATAAGCACCTTCATCTTCAGACAGTTGTTTAGACAAACCAACACTCAAATGCCCAAGTACATTTAAGGTACGCCCTAAATCCATTTTTTTACTTAAAACTGAAATATACCTTTTCTGATTTTCATCAGGTAAATCAACCATAATATCCCCTTATAAACTGAACGTTCATATTAGCTGTATAAAAGCGCTTACGTAAAATATTAATGCTCTGTGCCTTCATACACCCACATTGATTCTGTTTTACCTGCTCGTTCAAAGCCAAGCGCTTGATAAAACGCAATGGCTTCACCATCAGCAGTCAACATTTGTTGGTGAAATCCACTGTATACAGACAACATTGCTTCCATCATTTTACGACCAATGCCCTTACCCTGATGTAAAGGGTGAACAAGCATATGGGGATAATACACAACAAGATAACCGTCTGTGATAGCGTTCCCCACTCCAACTAACTTACCGTTAGCACGAGCAGTAACCAAAGTATGAGAATTACGTAATGCAGCTAAGAGTTGTTTGGGCTTATCTGCTGAAGACCATTCATTCGCACGGTACAATGCGATAACTTCGGCTTCTTCAATCTCGCCGTTAAGTTCAACGTTAATATCCATATAAACGGTACTCCCATATCATCATGCCGAATGTTTTAATCATATACTTAATAAAAATGCGACTTTTAAAACATTCTTATCTTATTGATAAATAACGTAGCATCACAAAAAGTAAAAATCTACATGCAGTCAGCATTCAACACTCATACAGTTAGCATGGGTATTCTTATAGGGCATTATTTAATATAAGAAAAGATCCCGTAACATGTTAAAAAAAGTCTGCTATTGGCTTAAGCGATTCATTCAAGATCCCTTTTCGCATTTCCTTATCGCGGGTGCTGTGCTGTTTATTGGTTATTCACAGTATTACTCGTCTACTTCTGTAAACACCATTTCAGTGACGCCGTCACAAGTTGAGCAACAAAAAAAAGACGATACGCTTTATTTTGGTTCCCCCCCGTCGAGCACAGAACTAAACAAAGACATTAACCATGTAGTGTTAAAACAGATGCTATCTCAACAGGCATTAAAATTAGGCTTGGAGAAAGGCGATCCAAACTTAAATGAAATGTTGATGCAACGTTACCTGTCCTATGTTTCACAGTTAGCTAAGATCAATGCCACCAACACAACCTTATTACATCAATACTATTTAACGCATCAAGCGCGTTATAAGCATCCTGATATGTACTCATTGTGCTATCACTTTTTAACGCCACAAGAAGTGCAACACCCTATTGCTACGATGGATTCTCAACAATGTTTAAGTGATGTGAGTAAGCAGGCATTATTGGCAAAGCTGGGTACAAAAACAGTAGACGCATTAGCCGCACTAGCACCAAACCAATGGTCAACACCGATTGATACTCCCTTTGGCGCGATAGCAGTAAAGGTACTCGATTATCAAAAAGCAGGCGTTCTCAGTTTTAAGCAGGCCAAGCAACAATTAGCACAAGATTTTGCCCGTGATGATGTTAATAACAAAATAGCTGCTGTTATTAAGCAATATCACATTGCACTACCCGCAGGTTCAGATTTTACCGTTAACACAAAGACACTATTAAACAATGTATAAGCACATCTCTTATTTTATGTGGCGCTTAGTTGTTGGCACAGTCGTTGGCGCCCTGATTTCGGTAGTAATGGCACCACTGGCAATGGCGCATCCTTATCAGCCCTCAGTGGGTTTGATCACACAGTTAGATAATCAACAATATAAGCTGGCGTTAAAACTACCGGTAATTGCAGGTGAACATACACAAATAACACCCACCTTAACTAATAGCGGCACGGTACGTTTATTGTCATCACAGCGAAGTGACAATGGTTTCGGAATGGATGAACAAGATTATTTGCTGCAACTTAAAGCGAATACATCATCACCGACTCTGGTATTTAACGGACTAAAAACAGGCCAGCTACTCACGCAGTTAACGCAAAAAGATGGGAAAGTGAGTACGCTTGCGCTGTATAAAGGGCATAACAGCCTACACTTAACCGATAAGATCTCGATTTGGACAACAATAAAGCTATTTGTCACCTTAGGTATAACCCATATCTTAACGGGGATTGATCACCTAATGTTTGTGGCGGGCTTATTGTTATTTACGCGCGATTTTAAAACCTTTTTAAAGGCCATTACCTGTTTTACCTTAGCCCACAGTATTACGTTAAGCTTGTCTGCGCTTAATCTGGTACACATTCCAGAACCGCCAGTAGAAACGGGAATTGCACTGAGTATTTTGTTTTTGTGTTATGAGCTTACTCGCCCTTATGACAAAGCACATCCAACATTAAGCCGAAAATTTCCATGGCTGATTTCGTTTTCCTTTGGTTTATTACATGGGTTGGGGTTTGCCAGCGCATTAAAAGAAGTAGGATTGAGCCAAACCAGCATTCCGTTAGCCCTCGCCTGTTTTAATATTGGGGTTGAGATCGGGCAATTGATCTTCTTATCGTTTCTTATCGTGCTATTGAAATTGTGCGCTAAAGTGCCTGTATTTCATCATAAGTTCTTTCAAAAAGTACCTTTGTATACCATGGGGATCATGGCGTCTTTTTGGTTTATTCAACGGGCGTACATTATGTTCCATGTTTTATAGTGGAAGTTACAGAGAACATATATTGTATTTTTGCTGCTAGCTTGTATTAGCCAATACTGTAATAGTGGCAAGACAAAAATAAAAACTGAAGTTAGTAAAGGAAGTCATCATGTATATTGCAATGAACCGTTTTAAAATCCGTTTAGGCTCTGAGCAAGAATTTATCGATATCTGGAAGAACCGCGATACCTACCTATATACCGTACCGGGTTTTCAATCATTCAACTTGCTTCAAGGTGAATCAAACGATGAGTACACCCTGTTTGCATCGCACTCAGTATGGGATTCTCGCCAAGCTTTCGAAGACTGGACACAATCAGAAGCATTCCGTAAAGCTCATGCTAATGCTCGCGGTAATAAAGACATTTATTTAGGCGCACCAAACTTTGAAGGGTTTGAAAGCTGCCTATAATTTACATTTAACAAGAAATGTATACCCAAATACGATTTACCTGTGTTTGGGTATTTTTTGCCTAAATACTGAAGAGTTCTTTAAACATTACAAGATTAAACACCACCGCGATCACGCCTAATAGCCAAGCTAATACAGTAAAAACGATGCCAAAATACATCACTTTCTCGCTAACGAACTTAGAGATCAGCTTTACAGAAAGATAAGATGAAACGATAAAACCAGAAGCGACTATCAGCAAAACAACATTGATCAGAGGATGGCTAAGACTCTCACCATGAAGCAACATATAAGTACCAATCGTACTTGCAAAAGACAGTACGGGGATCAGATATATAATCAGAAATATCGCTGCAGTACTCACATTTACTCCATCTTGGTGTAGGCGCAAAGACAAGTTGCCTGCCATTTAACTTTAAAACAGCACCTTACGCACCTAGCCTTGCAAGGTAAACGTGCCACAACGATATATACACATAGTCGTGCGTTGTATCATATTACACATAAGTAAAGAAATGAGCAGATACATTAACTATCACACCACTTTTATTGAAAATTAAGTCACTTCTCTAACAACCACTTGTTATCACTAAAAAACAATTAATAGCTTTTAAATTAAAAGACTTAAGTGCAATTGTTAACAAGCAAAATAGATAGTGTATCCATGCCACACAATGTTAATAAAATGCTAAAATTAGAAAAATTTAATAAAAAAGATATGCCTATTGTGAAGAAAGAATCGATGCTTTTATCTGCACATCGCAAATTCAATTTATTATTGAGAGACCTTGTTCTGAGCTCAAAAATTGAACCTTTCCTAGAGCGAATGGTTGATATGGTAGAAAGTTTTTTACCAGGCAGCAAAGTCTCCATTCTCACTTTAAATCAACAACAAGGTACTTTACATACAGGGATAAAAAACAACCTTCCTGATTTTTATAATGAAGCTGTTAATGGTATCAAAATCGGAAAAAATGTAGGAAGTTGTGGTGCGGCAGCCTTTCTTAACAAAACAATCATTGCTAGCAATATCAATGAACACCCAAACTGGCAGCCGTTTTTAGCCATTACACAAAAAGCAAATCTACACTCTTGCTGGTCTGTACCTTATACCGATTCAAATTCAAATGTATTAGGCACATTCGCCATTTACCATAGTGAACCTAAATCACCTTCGGACATTGAAGAAGAAATCGTTAATGTCGCTGCACTCATTATATCAGTCGCTTACGAGAAATTAATACTCGAAGAACAGCTACGCTTTAGCGCAACACATGATGAATTAACCAAGCTTCATAATCGTACTTATTTAAATGAAGTCGCAACTAAATTTTTATCACTGTGCCTACGAAAAAATTTAAAAAGCTCACTGTTATTTATCGATCTGGATAAATTTAAATTAGTGAATGATAATTTGGGTCACAAAGTTGGTGATGATCTACTTGTTTTAGTTTCAGACGTTATATCTCAACAAGTACGTGACTGTGATATTGCATCCCGTTTTGGTGGCGATGAGTTTATTATCGTAATGGAAAACACCCATACAAGAGATGGTACTCAAGTCGCAAACCGACTTCACGACGCTATTATGGCCAAAGTACCAGCCAATATATTAGATCTGGGGTTTGGTGTAAGCATTGGTGTCGCAACGTCAACAGAAGAAAATCAAGCCTTAGATCAACTCATTCAGAAAGCAGACCAAGCAATGTATCATGCAAAGCAGCACCGTTTAGGTGTTTATAGCGATACGTCACTTTAACTAAAGCAGCATATTTTTGAGTAAACTTTCTCACTGCTCTGCAAATAATCTTGTGCTTACTCCCGTTATCTTTCATCCAAAATGTAATTATTTCACATTATAAATTAAATCAATTCCAACACGTAAATTAAGAACCATTAGATTGATTTTCAACCTACCGGCATGTTAATAAATTGTTTAATTTATTTTAAGTGAACAAATTTCAAGCAGCCAAGATGAAACGTATTATCAAAATCGGATTATTATTATCACCTGCTATTTTTATCTTATGGATGATAACCTTTCCTCCTAAAACTGACATGAGTGATTTTAATTGGACTCAAACGTCTGAACAAAATGATTGGAAAGTTAGCTCCCCCAAAGCAGAAGGTTTTAACCCAGATAAGCTAATTGAACTTCACCAGCAAGTAACCTTACGTAAGTCAAAAAAGGTGCAGTCATTGCTGATAACACGGAATGATAAATTAATTTTTGAACAATATTACCCTGTTAGGCACTCTGGAGATGGCACCCCAATGCCAGATTTTTTTCCACCTTCACCCGATACGTATCACAATATAAAATCAGTTACCAAGACGGTCACATCAACATTAATTGGCCATCTTTTATATAAAAAAGAAATAGCCAATACTGATGTCTCGCTGTTTGATTATTTTAATAAAAAAGATATCCCCAATTTTGAAAAGAAAAGGCAAATTAAACTTCGACATGCTTTAGATTTCAATAGTGGTCTTGATTGGGCAGAATGGCATGAAAGACATAGCGATGCGATGTCCATGTGGTTATCCGATGACCCTTATCAATATATTTTCCAAAAAGGTATTAAAGATCAGCCCGGTAAAACATTTGTCTATCAAGGAGCTATGAGTGTATTACTAGGTGGAGTAATAGAAAAAATCACAAAGATGAACCTTAAAGAATATACCAATCAAGCAATATTCCAAGCACTAGGTATCACTCATTATGATTGGTTTGCTCATGAAGTGACCGGTGATTATTTAGGTTCATCAGGTTTATATTTACGTCCAAGAGATCTTGCGAAGTTAGGACAACTTTATATAAACCAAGGGGTATGGAAGGGTCAGCGTATTTTTTCAAAACAATGGGCACAAGAGTCTTTAAAACCTAAAGGTAAATTTTGGCCTAATAAGTCTATTGCTTACGGCCATAACTGGTGGTTTCCAACAATAAAAAAAGAGGGTAAAAAAATAGATATAGCAGGAATGAGAGGTACAGGTGGTCAAGAAGTTTTTATCATTCCACAGCTCCAACTGACGATTGTTATCACATCAGGTGCGTATATGGATCAAGATGATACTTACCCTTTTAAGCTGATCGTCGATTATATTCTGCCGTCACTTGGGATCGACGAAGCCGAATATATAACATAATGTATTTATACGAGTACCGTTAGTTATGTAAGCTTAAGGTACTAATAATTTGCTGTATTTGGCTCCCTTTTTATTTGAATGCACTTTCTCTTTTTTATAACGTTACGCATCACGCTCTCCCCTTCACCACCGAGGTCTTATTCACCCACCTCGGTGGTGGTTTACAGAAAAATTTTATTCTCCTGAGAGCATGAGCTGTTAGCGCAATTTGCTCTTTCGGAAGAACCGAGACATTAATTTCTATCCAAACCAATAAACCCAGCAGCAATATCTTTAAGTAAGCTTTCTAACTGCTCTGCAAATAAAATAGTGACGCCATCGGTATTCTGGAAGTCCTATATCTCAACACCACGATTAATTTATCCGCCTCCCGCCTTGCCTATTTGCCCTTAAATACGGGATACTTAATGTTATGCGTGCTTAGGGTTTTACTCTGAAGCGTTTAACGACTTAAATACAATAAACTGCTGAATTTATAAGCGGTTTTAACAACAAGCCATTGCTTAGATAAAGAGTAATAATAACAACCGTAATGGCTATGGATGATTTATGAACGATAAGAACCAAGCAACACTTTATTGGATTGACTACGAGACGTTTGGCGCAAGTCCTGCCAATGATCGTCCTTGCCAGTTTGCGGGTGTCCGTACTGATATGGACATGAACATTATTGGTGAGCCACTCGTTATTTACTGTAAGCCACCAGCCGATTACTTACCGTCACCTGAAGCGTGTTTAATCACAGGTATTACACCGCAAGAAGCGATGGAAAAAGGCTTATCAGAGCCTGAATTTATTGAAGCGATTCATGCTGAACTGTCAAAACCCAATACATGTGTCATTGGTTACAACAACGTTCGTTTTGATGATGAAGTAACGCGCTATACCTTATACCGCAACTTCTTCGACCCATACGGTTGGGCGTGGCAAAATGGTAACTCGCGTTGGGATTTATTAGATATTATGCGTACTTGTTACGCATTGCGCCCAGAAGGTGTCAACTGGCCGCTGGATGATGAAGATCGCCCTAGCTTTAAACTTGAAAAGCTGTCTGTTGCCAATGGTATTGAACACGCGAATGCTCACGATGCAATGGCTGATGTTTACGCGACAATCGAGCTGGCTAAAATCATTAAAACGAATCAACCTAAGTTGTTTGATTACCTGTTTGATTTACGTCATAAGCGCAAGCTACAAGAATTAATCGATATTGTTAACTTAACGCCGTTAGTACATATCTCTGGCATGTTTGGTACTGATTGTGGCAATACGAGTTGGATTGTGCCTGTGGCATGGCACCCTGATAATAAGAACGCTGTTATTACAGTGAACCTCGCGCTTGATCCTACCCCATTAATTGAGCTTGATGCCGACCAACTGCGTGAGCGTTTATATACTAAGCGTGTTGATTTAGCACCAGATGAATTACCGGTGCCCGTTAAAGAAGTGCATTTGAATAAGTGCCCTGTTCTTGCTCCAGCTAAAACATTAAAAGCTGAAGATGCCGCGCGTTTAGGGATTGATAGAGAGCAATGTTTAAAGAACCTTGCCTTAATTAAGCAGCACCCTGAAATTCGTGAAAAGTTAATCGAAATGTTTAGTGTTAAACGTGAATATGCGGCTAACGATAATGTTGATGCGATGCTCTACGATGGGTTCTTCTCTACTGCTGATCGTTCAACCATGGATATTATCCGTGAAACGACACCCGATCAGTTAGCTTCACTTGAAATCAATGTCGATGACAAGCGTATTAAGCCGCTGTTATTCCGCTATCGTGCCCGTAATTTCCCAATGACGTTAAGTTATGAAGAGCAAGTACGCTGGAAGCATCATTGTCAGGATTTCTTTGAAATGAATATGCCAAAGTATATGGAAAACTTTGAGGCTGTCGCCTACGAGCATGAATCTGACGAAAATAAGATGAAAGTTTTAAAATCTCTCTATGACTATGTTTCTAAATTGGTTTAAACCTTTTTATTAATACGATAGCGATAAATGAAGCCTATTACGTGATTTTCTTTTTGAATGTCGCGAATAGGCTTCTTTTTTTTAAGATTATTATGTAGTGATTTATTTGATGATTACGTCATTAACGTTAACAATTAAAGACAACAATAAAACGGCTCACTGATTTGCGTTTATTAATAACGGAATAGCGATCATTGATACCGTGACGCTCGAGATCTATTAAGCGGTAGGTGTGCACTATGACAACACAAACCCTATTGAAATGTTATAGCTACGACAAAATAGATTTTTTTCCTGAAAAGCATCTATTGATATGGAAAGATCATACGCAAACGTTATTAACGCGAGAAGAATCTCGGTTATTAGAAGTGTTATGTCTCTGCGCTGGAGAAGTGATTGGAGCCGATTCACTCTACCGTAAAACGTTTACATCATTAGATGCGTTTGAAGAAACCAGTGATCACAATTATGACTTGAATTTACTACTGGTATCACTTACAGGGAAGTTACAATGTAACGGAGTAATGGCGATACCTATCCATGTTGTGCCTCACTATGGCTTTCGTGTCCCATTACCTTCGAAAACATCACGTCGACTGCCTTTTACTACCCGTCCTTGCCCTCGTGCTACCCCTTCTAAAAAAAAGCCTTTGTTATTCAATAAAGCATGGTTTAAGTATGTGGTAATCGATTTTATTTGGCTAAAAGTGACGATTCTTTTGACACTTGCCGCGCTCATTGGTCTATTTTTGTGGAATTAAGCATCAATAAATATCACGCGATCTACATTTTTTAACGAATTATCTAAATAATGCTCTTTTTTGTGTGACAAATAACACGTTTATTTGTATGATAAATAAAATTTTCTAGCATTACTTTTTTTACTATGGATTACATTCGATCTTTTGCCATTGTTATGTTTTGCTTTTTACTTGGTCAAGGCATACAACATCTGACTCATTTGCCGATCCCTGGCAGTATTATTGGCTTGTTTATACTGTTCTTTGGCCTCGTTACTGGCATATGCAAAACAAAATGGGTCGATAAAACCTGTAATTTACTCATCAAACACATGGCATTGCTATTCGTGCCTGTTGGAGTTGGCTTAATAAACTACCTTGGTTTAATTAAGCACAATGCAACTATCATCTTTGCGAGCACATTAGGCAGCACATTAATTGTATTGCTTGTGATCGGCCTT
Source organism: Photobacterium sp. GB-1 (assembly GCF_003026165.1). Lineage (NCBI taxonomy): Bacteria > Pseudomonadati > Pseudomonadota > Gammaproteobacteria > Vibrionales > Vibrionaceae > Photobacterium > Photobacterium sp. GB-1. The sequence goes on from NZ_PYOB01000004.1 coordinate 219,878, forward strand.
GCGCTTCATCATAAGGAAAAAGAGTCATGATCTGGTTAGTTGCAACGCTAGTGGTATTTTACAGCATGCGCTATTTAGCAATGAAGATTCGTAATCCACTTTTTAATCCATTGCTCATTTCGCTGATTATTTTAATCGCTGCACTGCATTGGTTACAGGTGCCGTATGAAACCTACTTTGCAGATAACGAAATAATTAACTATTTGTTAGGTCCTGCGGTAGTGGCCTTAGCCTTACCTTTATATCAGCAACTGCCTTTAATTAAGCGTAAGTGGAAAACAATTTTAAGTGCCTGTTTTGTTGGTAGTATCTTGTCGATGACATTTGGTACCTCCATTGCGTTTTTAATGGGTGCTGATGCTCAACTTGCAGCCAGTATTTTACCAAAATCTATTACCACACCACTTGCGATGGCCGCTTCTCAACAAATTGGCGGGATTCCTGCGATTACAGCAGCAATGGTGATTATTGTTGGGCTATTTGGTGCGGTGTTAGGTTATCCAGTGATGAAACTGGTCCGTATTTACCATCCGTTAGCAAAAGGGTTAACGATTGGTACGGTATCTCATGCTTTAGGTACAGCAAAAGCTGTCGAAGAAAATTATCAAGAAGGGGCATTTAGCTCATTAGCGTTAGTTATCTGTGGGATCATGACAACGTTACTCGCTCCCATCATGTTCCCTATTTTAGAACACCTGTTTTTCCACTAAGTTATTCCTATCTCATGTTATGAGCTTAAACACTAATTCTTATTAGTTTTAAGTTCATAATGTTTTGATAACTATTTATTACAGGAAAAATTACATTTACATGTGTGAGTTCGCTCTCGATAATGTATACCAACCTACACTATCATTATTAATGTGATTCAAATCACACTTGATTAATGACAATTAACTTAGAATGTTTCTCCATCAACAATACGGAGTAACACACCAATGCACGCAAAAGTTATGGATGCATTAGGTCAATTACCTAAAGAGCTTGCATCAGCTTTACGACCAATTATTGAAGATAAAGATTTTGATTCAACAATTAGTCCTGAACAATTTGAACAGTTAGTTTCCCAAACTAATTTATCTGATACTGATCTTCGTCTTGCTCTCCTTCCTGTTGCTGCTGCTTACGCTGTTGTTCCTATTTCTAATTTCTATGTTGGTGCTATTGTTCGTGGTACATCTGGTCGCCTATATTTCGGTGCAAATATGGAATTTGTAGGCGCAAGTATGGCGTGTACGATCCATGCTGAGCAATCTGCAATTAGCCATGCTTGGATCAAAGGTGAAACAGGCATTAAAGACGTAACGATTAACTACAGCCCTTGCGGTCACTGTCGTCAGTTCATGAATGAATTGAATACGGCGCAAGATTTAGTTATTCAACTTCCTGAACGTCAGCCAATGACACTGCAACAATACCTGCCTGAATCTTTCGGCCCTGCTGATCTTGGGATTAAAGATGCGCTATTAAGCGACATTAATAATGGTATTACGATTGCTGAGCAATCAGAGCTTGCTGTTGCTGCTTGTGATGCTGCAAACCGCTCTCATGCACCGTACTCTAAGAACTTCAGTGGTGTTGCATTAAAAGCCAAAGATGGTCGTGTTTTTGTGGGTATGTATGCTGAAAATGCAGCATTTAACCCAAGCCTACCACCGCTGCAAGTTGCGCTAATCAACATGAATATGTCAGGTTACAAACTATCTGAATTAGTTGAAGCGGCATTAGTAGAAAGTGCAGAAAGCCTAATCAGTCAATTAGCGCGTACTCAAGCACTACTAGAAGCACTAAATCCTGATATTCAAATGACTTATGTTGCTTACTAATCGTTAGTGCTAGCAATATCTGTTGATGTAAAACCGCCATAATAGGCGGTTTTTTATTGCCTAATGCATTCAACACAATCAGTTATATTGGCTATCTAAAAACAAAAGCGTATTATCTCGCTATGCTTTTTTGACGAAACCAATTTTTAATGTCTGATTCACATACCCCAGTTCATAACCCAGTCCAAGGTGCCGGATGGATGCTTTCTGCAGGCCTTGCCTTTGCGATTGTAAATAGCCTTGCACAATTTCTCAGTATTAAGCTCCATGTCTCTTCAACTACTTTTGCGTTAATCCAATACTTTGTTGCACTGGTGGCTATGCTGCCATGGCTGAGAACCATGGGTATTCGCCGTTCACTAAAGACAGAGCAATTCTTCCAGCACTGTTTCCGTGTCTTTCTTGCGGTGATTGGTATCCAACTCTGGCTATGGGCACTTGCCTATCCTGTTCCTATTTGGCAAGGCATTGCACTGCTTATGACTTCACCGTTATTTGCAACTATTGGCTCAGGTGTATTACTAAAAGAGAAAGTTGGCGCTGCACGTTGGTGCGCAACGCTTGCTGGCTTTATTGGTGCAATGATCATTTTAGAGCCGTGGTCTGATTCATTTAGTATTGCGACATTATTACCTGTCGGCGCTGCGGTTTTCTGGGCGGGTTATTCTTTGATGGTGAAAAAGCAATCTACTACAGAATCACCAACCACTGTTGTGATGTATTTACTTATTCTGATCACGCCATTTAACTTGTTACTGGCTCTACCTGATTTTACTATGCCAACAGGCGGCACAACATGGACATTAATCATCGCTGCTGGTCTGTTAACCGCACTGGCACAATGGGCGATTGCTAAAGCCTATGCCGTCGCTGATGCGTCATTTGTTCAACCATTCGACCACGCAAAATTACCACTAAACGTGTTAGGTGGTTGGCTTGTATTTGGTTGGGTACCACCGGGTCGATTATGGTTAGGTGCGGCGATTATTATTGCTTCTGTGGCCTTTATCACCCAATGGGAAAAGCGAAAATAGCTAGTAATAACCGTACCCCATAAAAGATTCACTAACCGCCTTCTTGGCGGTTTTTTATTATAAGCTCTAAAGCTTTTCTAATATTTACTTTTAAAGTCTATTTAAATCCCGACGCAAACGTTTGCTTAAATAAAAAAACAAGGTATTATCACGCCCAACCAACACTATCCAACATAAATAGTAAGGAATAATAATGTTAGGTACAGCTAATGGTTCAAATGCAACACGTGTTTTACTTTTAGGCTCTGGCGAGCTTGGCAAAGAAGTCGCGATTGAATGCCAACGTTTAGGTATTGAAGTGATTGCCGCAGATCGCTACCCCAACGCGCCAGCAATGCAAGTTGCACATCGTAGCCATGTGATTGATATGCTCGATGGCGAGGCGTTAAAACACATTATTGAACTAGAAAAGCCCGACTACGTTGTTCCTGAAATTGAAGCCATTGCCACTGACACGCTTGTAGAATTAGAGCAGCAAGGTGTTAACGTTGTGCCTACCGCTAATGCGACGAAACTGACAATGAACCGAGAAGGTATTCGTTGCCTAGCCGCTGAAACCTTATCGATTCCTACATCACCTTATGAATTTGCCGATCAATTTGATGATTTCTCAGCAGCGGTACATCGCGTTGGTATGCCATGTGTCGTAAAGCCAATTATGAGTTCATCAGGTAAAGGTCAAAGTGTGATTAAAACCGAGGCTGATATTGAATCTGCTTGGCAATACGCACAAGAAGGCGGTCGTGCTGGTGCGGGTCGTGTGATCATTGAAGGCTTTGTTGATTTTGATTACGAAATCACGTTATTAACTGTTCGTGCGGTGGATGGTGTGCATTTCTGTGCACCTATTGGTCATCGTCAAGAAGATGGGGATTACCGTGAGTCATGGCAGCCACAGCAAATGTCTGAAGCAGCATTAAAAGCGGCACAGGATGTAGCAGAAAAAGTAGTGAACGCACTTGGCGGTTTTGGTTTATTTGGTGTTGAGCTATTTATTAAAGGCGATACCGTGTTATTCAGTGAAGTCTCTCCTCGCCCACATGATACGGGTATGGTGACGCTTATTTCACAAGAGTTATCAGAATTTGCGCTTCACGTTCGCGCTTTCCTTGGTTTACCCATTCAACACATCACCCAATATGGCCCATCAGCTTCTGCAGTGATCCTTGCTGAAGGTGTATCATCAAACATCCGTTTCGATAACCTGTTACCTGCACTCTCTCGCCCACAAACACAGATCCGATTATTTGGTAAACCTGAAATTAATGGTCGTCGTCGTTTAGGTGTCGCGCTTACACGTCGAGAAGATATTGTTAGCGCAGTAAATGATGCCGTCAATGCCGCTGGTGATGTTGAAGTCATTTTCGATTAACCACGCTTAACTCAGCATATTACAATTTCTCTATCAGCAAAAAGGCATGGTTTCCACTAATAAGAAACCATGCCTTTATTTTTATCTGTACTTTATAACAACAAGTTATACTTCAATTAACCATACTTCTTCGGCAAATCGCGATAAACCACGTTGGCGACGAGGATGACTTTCATCGGCATCATCACGTTCAAGATGCGTCACTTTACAACCCGCAAATAATGCTTCAACGTCTGCTTTTGGCACTGAGAAAGGAGGCCCTGCCAATTCATCTTGTGGGTAGTCTAACGTCACCAACAAAATACGACCGCCAGTTTTAACCAACGATAACAGTTTGTCGACGTACATTTGTCGCATATCTTCTGGCATTGCAATTAATGCAGCGCGATCATAAACCACATCGACAGGATCGATATTTAGCGTGAAGTAATCACCTTGGTAAATCGAAATCTCATCAAATTGGTAAAGATGTTGATGACCAACACCTGTCACTAAAGGTGTATACAGGTTTTCTGCAAAAAAGGCTTTAACTGCAATATCACTCAGCTCAACCCCAATCACGTGGTCATGTTTTTGTGCTAACCACACAAGATCTTCCGACTTACCGCACATAGGGACAAACACGCGATCATCACGTTGTGCATTTAACGCCGACCAATGCTTGATCAGTAACGGATTAACCTCTGATAAGTGAAAACCAATTCGATTTTCTGCCCAGCGTGAGTGCCAAAATTCTGCATCCATTTTATGACTCGACTTTTTCTAATTAAAATAATAATGCTGAAATAATAACATAGGTCAGTGGCTTTCAAAGAGTGCTAACAGTCGCTTTTTATAACTTCGCAGTGACTGTCAATTTTGCTATCTTTGCGCTTAAAACGGGATAACGCTGCTGACTTCAGAGTGAGCTAAATCGCGTAATAATGTTAAACCTTGTTGTAACCGCTGCTCAGAATTAATAGCCATTAGAGACAAACGGATATGCTTCGGATCGTCGCCATTTGCATTAAAATAACGCCCACTACTGACAATTAACCCTTGGTTTTTTGCTTCCATCACAAAGCGTTCCTGCTGCCAATGTTGAGGCAACGGCCACCAGATTTGAAAACCAGTTTCATTACCATCATGGCTTAAAATATCACGGGCTAGTTGTTGCCTTTTACAGGCAGTTTCACGCTGGTTTTCTGCTAACTCAAAGGCTTCACCACTCTCAATTAACTGCGTTGCAGCAATATAATTTAGCGGTGACGATAGCCAAATGTTAGCGCGAATAGTGGCCTGTAAAACCGCGATATGTGATTCGGGTACTTTTAAAAAGCCACAGCGTAAAGCAGGACTAAGGGCTTTTGATAAACCTGAAATATGAAAGCTATGCAGTGGAATGCGATTACTGATCGCGGCGATAGGATCTGGATTTAAAAAGCCGTAGATATCATCTTCAATTAACCAAATATTATTGCGTTCAATCACTGTTGCAATGGCATCTCGTCTTATTGGCGGCATGGTGATACCTGTTGGGTTTTGATGAGATGGCACGACAATGACTAATTTAGGCTGATGTTGAGTTATCACCTGTTGCAGATCATCAGGGCACATCCCCTGCTCATCAAGTTTGACCCCAACCACATGACGACCTGCTGCTTGAGCGATCGCCATAATACCGGGGTAAGTTAAGGCTTCTACCGCGATGGTATCACCAGGCTCTGTTAACGTATGAATAAGTAACGATAAGCCATGCTGTGCGCCATTCGTCAACAAGGTATTTTTAACATTCCCCCCTTCCAAACCAAACTTTTTCGCCCATGTTACAGCAGCCAAACGATGGCTTTCATGGCCTGAATGTTCGGTGTAGCCCATTAAATGACAACTCAGTTGATCTGCTGCATTCATCATAGCATCACGCAGTGGAGACAGGTTTTGAGACAAGCAAGGTTGCAAGATAGAGAAGTTAAAATCAGTTTCATCATCAGCAGGTTGAATGACATCGCTGAGTCTTGATGGTGAGCATACAAATGTTCCACGCCCAACAAACGATTCCACGCGTTTTTTATCTACCAGTAACTGATATGCTTTAGCTACCGTCGCGGGTGTGGTGTTTAACTCATCCGCAAGTACACGGTGTGTCGGCAATTTAAACCCTTTCGGATATTCACCATTGTCTATGCGCGCCTCTATTGTTTTTGCTATTTGTTTATATTTAGCGACACTCACAGTCTGATCCTATATTTATCATTATCACCAATCACTTAACTAACTTTAACCAAGTTAGCTCAAAAATGATACCTTAAATAAACAAATTGACATATGTCAATGTAACCCCTAGTGTACTAACCATCATTTGGTAACCATTTAGCTAACAATGAGCACAAATGGATAAAATCTGATATTACAAAGGTAGTTACAACCTTTAATAACAAACGTTCAGCTCGCCATCGTTTATGAATAAAGGCATTGCCTGCTGACGACATATCACATAATGACATAACTCAATTTTACTGTATTTGGTAAGGAGAAACCTATGACAACAAGTATCGCTTTTATTGGTTTGGGTGTAATGGGCTTCCCAATGGCACGTCACCTGTTTAATTCAGGTTTCGACACCACTGTGTATAACCGCACGACCTCTAAAGCACAGCAATGGGCATCGGAGTTTTCAGGACAATACAGTGAAACACCGCGTGAAGCTGCTCAGAACCGAGATGTGGTTGCGCTTTGTGTTGGTAACGATAATGACGTTCGAAGCGTTGTATTTGGCGCTGACGGCGTTTTAGCAGGCATGAAAGCGGGCTCTACGCTTGTTGATCATACGACAACCTCTGCGGAACTTGCTGAAGAGTTAGCGAAAGCATGCTTAGCTCAAGGCGTTAACTTTGTTGATGCGCCAGTTTCTGGTGGTCAAGCCGGTGCTGAAAATGGTGCACTTACTATCATGTGCGGTGGCGAACAAGCTGTTTTTGATAACGTATTACCGATTTTAAACAGCTACGCGAAACAAGCGGTATTGGTTGGCGGTTATGGACAAGGTCAACGCTGTAAAATGGTGAATCAAATTTGTATTGCCGGTGTACTACAAGGATTGAGTGAAGCATTAACGCTGGCACAAAAATCAAACCTTGATATCGAACAAGTTGTCAGCGTACTAAAGCATGGTGCGGCGGGCTCTTGGCAGATGGAAAATCGTGCTAAAACGATGGCTGAAGATAAATTTGATTTTGGCTTTGCTATTGATTGGATGCGTAAAGATATGGGCTTTTGTTTAGATGAAGCGAAAAAACACGATCTTGAATTACCACTGACGGACGCAGTGGATAAACGTTATGGCTTATTACAAAACGAAGGGCTAGGCAGAATGGATACATCTGTCTTGATTAAAGCTTTCAATAAAGCGGTTTAATTTTACCTAGACCTCAGCCACTGAGATGAGAAAGTGACTTTGTGAAAACCGATATTACATAACGCCAGAAAAGCGAAAGGGATGCACTTGCATCCCCTTCTGCCGACCCCGATAAACATCAAGATCAAAAATCCGTTTTCCAATTCTACATTGGAGTCATGGAATACCGATTGAATCCATTCAGCTTACGAAATTCTGAATAGTTTAATCGAATCACGACGTACTGTTACACCACGGAAAGTTACAGGCTCTAACAACGTCATTAGTTGCTTAGAAACAAAAAACTTACCACCGTAGCTACGATCGCCACCACGATTAACCCAATCAGCAAATTCATCAGCCAGACTGAACATAGAGTTACCGACTAGTAAAACAAGAACTTTAGCAACTTCGCTATCGTTCTGACGGTTAAACTCAGCGTCACGAACTTTTTTACGATATTCGTCGACAATTCTTTCAAGGCACTCAAATCTGCTCATATACACCACCATAAAAATCGAGGCGTGGATACTACTGCTCTAGCCTATTTAAATCAACCCATCGCCTTATGTTTCTTTAAAAAACTGATACTTTTTTTCAATTTGGTAACAAAGATGATGCTATTTATCATTAAAAACACGATTTAATTTCATATTCACCCTCTAAAAACTTAAATGTTATTTCATATACATGTTTGTATAATGACAGTATTAGATAGAGTCTATTAAGAAATACAAAATGATGACTATAAACACTAACTTTAAGCTGCTAGGTAAATTAAATCGTGAATATTTGACGATTTCAGCAATGATCGAAATTTACTGCTCACATCACCATTACGAAAAATGTAAAAAAGTTAATTTATGTGAAGACTGTGAATCTTTCAAAAACTACGTAAAACAAAGGCTAGATCGTTGTCCTTATGGTATCAACAAGCCGACATGTCGACAGTGCCCTATTCATTGCTACAACGTTCAAGAAAAGGTCAAATCACAAACAATTATGCGTTATTCGGGCCCTAAAATGATGTATAAACATCCAATAATGGCTATTACACACTTAATTAATGATAAAAGAAAAGTTAAAGCGTTAAATCAAGCAATGACTTCAAACAGAAAAATAAGAAAGAGTTAATAAACAACAAGTAAAAGTTAAATGTTCAGTAAAATATATTTTTACTTTTATATTTCATTTACTTTTAAGTCCGCTTTAGGGCTTGGCTACTTTATAATCAGCCCATTTACTGCTGTGTAAAAAACATACATCAATGTAATGACAAGAAATACCGATATAAGAAGGAAACTATTGAAAATAGCCCGTATGTACATAAATGTTTCGTTTCATGACTTTTTATAAATAAAACAGTCAACATGTTAATTGTAGTAACAAATGGCTGGTATTTATCAGTAAAGGCTCATCACTTTAAATATTTAGAGTATTGCTACCTAAAAAAACAGCGATAGATGATCGCTGCTTTTTGATAACGGATGAGTTTTATTTAGTTTCGATAATAATCAATTACTTGAATTTTCACAGGTTTATCTGCGCTGCTAATATCGACAGTAAACTGATCGTCATCAACAACTTTCGCATTTTTTGCCCCTTCCCCAATGACGTCAACACCTTCAATCTTGGTATATAGCTTGGTGTAATCGTAATGCATGGTGACAGTTGCGGTAACAGGTTTAGAAGCCGTTAATTCAAAAGTACAAATACCTGTAGGACAAAACACATCAATATCTTCTGCGGACGTCACCGCGATAGAATCTACATTCTTAATTGGCGTACCGGTGATTTTTGCTTCCCCACAGCCTGTTAATAATAATGCCGTTGTAACTGCAACAAGGCCAAGTTGAATTTTTTTCACACTGATATCCTCATGTATTCCGCTGAACGGTGATCTTTGTTCACTATAACAAAGAAAGTTTTACGTAGACTATATCAAACATAACAAGTTCAATGAATTAGCATTGCTGAGACAGTGCTAACATCCATCAATCACAAACCAGCAACAACAAATTCACAATTTCACCTCTTTACCCTAACAAGTATCACTAATTGTTTTCACTTCTGTTTATTGGCTAAACGAATACATAATTTATTTCTTATCAATAACCAATAAAGGTTAATTTTTAATTAACCTTATAGGCATACTATAGATATAATCACCTACAATGTGTGAATAGGCTTTCTTTTATTCATGTTATAGACGCACCTATTTTTATTCCCACCCTATGGTGCACTCGAAGTTTCTAGGAGAAATAAATGAGTATCATTATTTTGGTCTGTTTGATCATTATTAATGGATTATTTGCTATGTCTGAGATAGCACTTGTCACAGCAAAGAAAAACCGGCTACAGCGATTAGCAGATGAAGGGAATATCTCTGCTCAAAAAGCAATAGAGCTAGGTGAATCACCAACTCAATTTCTATCAACAATGCAGATCGGTATCACTGTTATTGGTATTCTGAACGGTGTTATTGGTGAAGCTGCATTAGCTGGCCCTATTTCACATTGGTTAATTGAGTTAGGCCTTCCTGCAAAATCCGTTGGCTTTACTGCTTCAGCAATTGCGGTCATTGTTTTAACGTATGTATCGATTGTTATTGGTGAATTAGTCCCTAAACGATTAGGTCAAGTAAACGCTGTTTCTATTGCGGTATTTTTCGCCCGCCCAATTGCAGTTATCGCTTTTATTTCTCGTCCATTTGTCTGGCTATTGGCAAACTCAACCGATTTACTGTTGCGTTTATTGGGCAAAGGAAAAGACGACAGTTCAGCACTAACAGAAGATGATATCCGTGCAGTGATCGCGGAAGGTTCTCAGTCAGGTGTTATCCACCAGCATGAACATAACATGGTGCGTAATGTCTTCAATTTCGATGACCGCAAAGTATCTTCAATGATGACGCCACGAAATGAAATTGCGTATCTTGATTTAAATTATTCGCCTGAGAGCTATTTACAAAAATTACTCTCAAGCACGCATGCTTGCCTTCCTGTTGGAAATAACGGCTTCAGCGATTTAAAAGGCACATTAAATGCCAAGCAGTTATTACAATTTATCAATGATAATACGGCTGAAAATCCACTATCAATTTTAGATTACTTAACCCCTCCCGTTTTCGTACCAGAAAACTGGACAGGTACAACGCTATTAGAAATGTTCCAAAGCTCAGGTACAGACTTTGCCTTCGTGGTTGATGAATATGGTGATATTCAAGGTATTGTGACTTCTCAAGATATTTTAGAGGCATTAGCCGGTAAATTTACCCCTGATAATCCAAAGGATGTTTGGTCAAAGCAAAACCCAGATGGCAGTTGGAATTTAGATGGCATGATGCCAATCACTGTATTTAAAGATCTATTAGATATTAATAAACTGCCAGACGAAGAAGACGGCGGTTACCACACACTTAGCGGTATGTTAGTGTGGCTATTAGATGATTTACCTAAATTGGATGACTGTATTCGCTGGCAAGGTTGGCAATTCCGCATTCTAACATTAGAAAATAACCGTATAGATCGTATATTAGCTCAACGCTACGAATAATCTGTTGCGTTTCATTCAATCAAAAAAAGTTAGCCATAAAGGCTAACTTTTTTTTCATCTGCTCTATTAACTATAAGCAGGACTCGTTGTTTGTAACGTTGCTCTAAATGCCTTGATCATAAAAAAAAGATAAAATACTTCAAAAGCAATACCAAATACTAATAAGCCGTAGGTATCATGTTTTAAAGAATCAGGAAAAACAAAATACATAAGACCCAAGAATACAAACGCAAATGGAATTAAATAAAAGATTGCAACTCGCCAGCCTACAACCCAGCTTAACGAAAAGTATTTAATTAAAAAGTTCTTTCCGTTATTTCCGCCATTGACGATAAATAAAATAATAAAGTTAATTATAATCATTACGTCATCAGCAAGTGACTCTAATGAATCTGTTTGTGGTAAGTAATAGGAATACAGCATCAACAAAATAGTCGGAATCAAAATGTACAACGCAGATTCCCGCTCAGTGACATTGTTGTGTTTTAAATCAAGCAACAAGGCTTTCAAATTGAAAAAATACATATCCTCCTCCCTTATTGTCAATAAGCCTATCCTGTGAAGGTGGAGATAGTGATTGTAATAATTGATGAATTAGAATGAGTTATCAAAATATAACGTTTTGATGATAGCTATTTCAATCGAACGTGATCATACCTGCAGTTACTGATTAATATAACGAAAGGTCAAGTTTATGCGTGGCTCATTGACACGTTTAGTTTTAGGTAGTGCATGTTGCCAATACTGCTGGGTCTCTCCTGCCATTATCAGCAAAGATCCCGGTGTTAATTGAAAGGCAATTTTCTCTTTAGTGGTTTTATGTTTAAACACGAACTGCCGTGTTACACCAAAGCTTAAAGAAGCAATAACAGGTTGATGACCTAATTCACGCTCATTGTCTTGATGCCACCCCATGTAATCTTCTCCATCACGGTATAGATTGCCAAGCACTGAGTTAAACGACGTTTTCGCTTGCTGTTCACACTGTGCTTTTAGATCTAATATTGCCGATGTCCAAGGTTGTGGATGCATGGTAAGCCCTGAATAAGTATAAACAGCATCACCGAGCCATGTTTGTAACCTCGGCTGAAGCACTGACCTACCAAATAGCGTTATGTGTTCTTGTTGCCAGTTCAGTTCGTTTTTCAATTGCTGAAAATACTGTTCAGACTGCTGTAAATTCAAAAACTGTGGATGCCAATAGAGTAATCCATTGTTGATTGTTATCCACTCCCCTTGATCAGCAAACAAATCCATCGTGTTTTCCTAAATTCATTTAACAACAAGTTATACGTTTTTAAGGTACAAAAAAGCCACAGTCAACACTATGGCTTTTAAGACGTTAAGATCAATTTGATTATCGTGAAAGCATCTCGACAAGGCACACAGGTGCACCGACATTACAACGATAACCTGTTGCTGTGATATCACCCGTCTCAACATTACGGTGATAGCTAACAATATCGTTAGAATGTTGATTCGCCACCAGCAACCATTCGCCATTTTGGGAAATCACAAAATCACGAGGGAATGCCCCGCCACAATCAACAGCGGCTAATTGAGTGACGTTTTCACCGTCTACATTAAAATAACTAATCTTGTTTTGAGCACGACAAGAAACATATAAAAAGCGTTCATCTGGTGATAAGTAAATAGCAGATGCCGCTTGTTTATTTTCTTCATTAGCAAGCAGTGCTTGTTGTGATACTTGCTCCCAGCAGCCATTTTGTTTTGTGATCACCACAAGCGTTTCAGACAGTTCACACACAACATAGCCGATTGATTCATCATGGCTGAAAACAAGATGTCGAGGGCCTGATCCTGCTGGCATGTTTAGCGTTTGATTTAAGGCAAATGATAATGTGTTTACGTCATAATCGTAAAAGTAAACGCAATCACTGCCTAAATCAACAACGGCTAACTGATTGGTATGCTTTAGAAATGTAACTTGATGTGCATGAGGGGCTTCTTGACGATCAACATTTGGTCCACAGCCATCAACAAATAAATCTGCGATACACTCTGTCGGTTGACCTTCTTCATCTAAACCATAAACAGTGACATTACCTGAACCATAGTTCGCCACCGCCAAAAGCTTATCTTTTACATCAATATGACAAGGATAATCCCCAGCAATAGCTAAAGAACAGCGCGTTTGATGATCAGAAAAATGAAGTTGTGCACCACTGTGTCGATCAACTTCATTAAAGGTATATAACCCGTTTTGAGTCGCAGCAAGATAAGATGGATTATGCTGTTGTTGCAACGTATCTGGCACTATCTCATTGTTTAACGTTAATACGCCAGATTGAGGATCAAGGGAAATGCCTACAACACCATGACTATCACTCGGTGCATCGGTATAAGTACCTACATAAAAATGTAAGGGAGATTGTTTTGTCATGGAAACCTTCATAAATAAATCCGTTATCAATCATTAAAATGCCGCCTGAATAATCAGACGGCAACGACTTCGTTTAATGATTTTCTAAAATGTGAAGTAACTGCTTAGTTGGCGAGACGATAGCAACGATGGTTTCGTCAAATATGACGGCATTTTTATCAATAATTTGATGATAAGCCGCTACCTCTTGCTCTGATAACTGACATCCCTGTTTAGTTTTATCAATCAGTTTCATACCGAGTTCTGCAACCGCTATAACAGCATCAGTCATCGGCAGAGTATTTACAGCAGCAATATTGTTAGCAAAAATTGGTTTTGCTTGCTGCGCGGCTAACTTAACGGTTAAGTAATGCATATTTAGCGTAGCAAGGGCTGACATATCCCCCTTATTAATACGTGAAACCAGATCGTTCATCTCATACACTGCCAAACTTTCAACAGGCAATGCATCCGCAAAGCGATTTAAACGCTCATACTGGTTATATAAATCGCCTTTCGTTGGTATCGAATTCCACTTCTCCCAATGACGTGCATAATATTGGGCTGGCTCAACGTACTTGGCTAAGGTTTGTAACGGGCTTGAATCAGTACCATTAGCAAGACGTTTTAGCATCATGTTTGCATCTGCATGATGGCGTAACCCAACAGATATCTCTGACCACGTATCGATTGCTTTCATCCGCTTATACATGCTGCGCTCATCGGTTAACGCTTGGCTTGACCACAAACGCTCTGCAATTGCGTAACTTCGCGGCCATAAACGGTGTTCAATCGTCATAGAATCAAGGTTTTCGCCCCATATTGTGATTTCACCACCTAAAATCAATGCTTGTTCTTTTTCAGTTAATTCTGCTGGATAGCCCCCATTAGGTTCTGGGATCTGACTGCCTTTTATATCACTACTTGCAATAAGTTGCCCTGTTGCAGGCCAGCGCACATTACCGATTAACTGATAACTGCTGTCTGCAAGTTTGTCATTGGAAAAATCGTAATTAAATTCGGTGTATGACATGAAGTTATCGAAATAACCTCGGAATTTAACGCCTGGCACATACATAAGAATGTATACCTCTTCACGAGACTTACCGTTGTAGTCTGTAAACGCCCGATAACTGCCATCAGCAGCGGTAATAATAGTTAAGTTACCTTTACGTGGGCCATCTTTGCTTCTTGGCTTTACCCAATCATAAGTCTCGAATACCTCGCCTTGACGAAGTTTGTCATCCACCGTGCTCCCTTTAGGCATAGGATCGTTTCGATAGTGATAGCTTGTCGGTTGTGGCTGATCAAGGTAATACCCCGTAGAAAGAATACCTTGATACCCTTCTTTTGCGGCACGGCCTATGCTGTCATGACCTTGCCAGCTTTGGATCACTATCGATTTGGGTAACTCTTTATGCCAAATTTCATCCCACCCGATCATTTTCTTACCGCGCTCTGCCAGCATCTGCTCTACTTTAGTATTAAGATAAGACTGTAAACCGCGTTCACCATCAATATGATGCTCTTTAATAAACTGCTGAATTTTCGGGTTGTCACGCCATTGTTTATAGTTAGGCTCATCCCCGCCTATGTGGAAATACTCATCAGGAAATAAGGCAACAACTTCATCAAACACACTCGCTAGCATTGCATAAAGTTCTGGATTAGTAGGATCCATTAAAGGTTCAAATACTCCCCATCCACGTTGCTGAGGGTATTGTTGCTTTCCTATGCCAGACATTAATTCAGGGTAAGCATGAGCCACCGCAGATGCATGACCTGGTAATGATATTTCTGGAATAACACGAATACCTAAATTACGCGCATAATCGACAACCTGACGAATCTGAGCTTTGCTATAGAAATCACCATCGGTCGTGTCACGCCAAAGTTTTTGGTATTTATCGAGTTGAATACGTATGCCTTGATCGTCCCATAGATGCCAGTGAAAAACATTGAGTTTGGCTGATGCCATTGCATCTAATTGACGAAGGATCACATCAAGCTCAATGAAATGTCTTGAAGTATCATAAGATACCCCACGCCAAGGAAAGCGTGGCCTATCTTGAATAGAAACAGCAGGAAAAAAATAACCAGTAGCATCCGTAGAAACTATTTGAAGCAGAGTTTCTAAGCCACGAAATACACCATAATGCTGCGCTGCATTAATCACAATTTTACCGTTGCCAACATCAAGCGTGTAAGACTCGTCACTATTAATGTTCTGAACATCCGATTTGGGGCGATGATGAATATTAATCACTAACGTCGCGTCTTGTTCAGATTGTGCTTGCCAGTTCAACATGGGCAACCCTGTCTGACGATAAAGTCGCTCCATGATTCTTTTGGCGTAAAATTGTACACGAGGCGAATCGTAACCTTTGATATAAATAGCAAAGGATTTATCCAACGTGACTATGCCTTGTTTACGCTCCACTCTCTGTGGATAAGGCATTAAATTTAAATCGCTATTTGGCGTCATTGCTATGCAACCATTAGAAACGTGGAACAAGTAAAGACATTTTTATGATCTCAGGTAATTATAAAATTAAATGTCGCATTATATCGTTGGGGATAATGGCGCCTGAATGTTGGATCACAATTGCCGCTAAAGCATGTCCTAACGTTGCTGAGTCTTGATGGCTTTTCCCTGTAACTCGCCCAGCTAAATAGCCTGCAGCAAAAGAGTCACCTGCTGCACAAGTATCAATCACATTGCTCACCTGCTCTGTCGCAACATCAGCACGCTGAACAAGCTGATCTTGGCGCCAAATAAGCTGGCAAGGTTCACTCCCTCGTTTTATCACTATTTCATGACAGCCCATGCGTAAACAACGAGCAGCAACGCTTTCATCATCTCCCCACACCAATACATCATCGTCTTGTGTGATTAACGCGATATCAACCAGCGGTAAGATTTGGCTATACCAATGTTGCGCTTCTTCGCTCGACCATAATTGAGGGCGATAGTTATTATCAAAGATGATCTTTCCACCTGTTTGCGAAAAAGCTTCAAGCCGGTTTTTAAGTCGTAAGCGGCTTGCTTGGTCTAAAATGGCAAGACTAATACCGCTCAGGTAAAAGTAATCGTATTGCTTATCTTGTAATGCAATTTCTAATTTATTCAGTGATGAGGTTGAGAAATAGCGTTTTGCTGCCGAGTTATCTCGCCAATAGAGAAAACTCCGCTCACCCGTTTGATCCGTTTGTACCATGTATAAACCGGGTAATTGCTGAGCGAAGATTTCAACTAAATTGGTGTGGATTCCTTCTAGATGCCATGTTTCCAGCAGCTCTTGAGATAATGTGTCGACACCTAATCCTGTCGCATAAGAAACATGTACTGAGTGCTGGCAAGTTAATCGTGAAAGATAAAGCGCAGTATTTAATGTATCGCCACCAAAGCCTTTACGAATAGGATCGCCGCTTAGTTCGATCATACACTCACCAAAAAATGCAATCTTGGTTTCAGCGGAGTTAAGCATCAATTGAAAACTCGATATGTAATGATATAAATAAAAAAAGAGCGCCTAAATAATCGAAGAGATGGCATTTAGGCACTCCAAATAAAGCTTAAATCTAGGGTTAGCGGCGGTCTTCTCGGTAACAAGTCACATCGACTTCGACTTTTACATCAACAACCAAATCACACACCATGCAAATACGTGCTGGTGGATGTTCACCAAAAAATTCACGAAACACTTTATTGAATGATTGGAAATAACGAGCATCAGTAAGCACGACTTTTACATGCATTACATCGGCAAGGGTATAGCCTGCTTCGTCCATGATATCGATACAGTTTTGGATCGCTAAACGAGACTGGTCAACGATTCCGCCTTCTACTACCTCACCATCAATCATCGGTGTTTGACCAGAGACATAAAGAAACCCTCCAGCCTCAGTTGCGCGAGCAAATGGCAAGTGTTGACCTCCAGTTCCTACCCCACCTTCTACACCATAACGTTTGATTGACATACGACTCTCCACCGATAACTAGTTATTCTTTAAATATGTTTTTTTAATTATTTTCTTGGGTGCTACTTCTAAATAAAAATACGCCTTTCCTTTTGCCACTGACGTTGCCATTTGAATAGGTTAATTGTCCATTTACAAAGACGCTTTCTATACCCTTAGCAATAGATATTGGGTTTTGAAATGTGGCTGTATCTTTTATGGTATCAGGATCAAATAAAACTAAATCGGCAAACGCCCCTATTTTTATTTCACCACGATCTTTTAATTGATATCGATTCGCCGACATTCCCGTCATTTTATGAACCGCTTCTTCTAATGAAAATAACTGTTCTTCACGACAGTATTGACCTAACACTCGCGGGAACGTTCCCCATAAACGAGGGTGTGGCTTCGGATCATTCGGTAAGCCATCAGACCCCACCATGGTCAATTTATATTTTAAAACTCGTTTTACATCCTCTTCATCCATACAGTGATAAACAGCCCCTGCCGGTTGTAATGCTCTTGCTGCTTCTAATAATGAAAGATTCAACTCTTCAGCTATCACTTTCAGGGTTTTACCTGCGAGTTCTGGTTTGGGTTCTGACCAAGTAATAAAAATATCAAAATCATCTGTAACTTGATTTAAATCGAGCGTTGATGAACTGGCTGAATATGGATAACAATCACAAGCAATATCTTGATATTCTGAGACTTTATCCATCAAGGATAACACTTCTACCGTGCGCCCCCAGTTACCAGCTCCTGCACATTTTAAGTGAGATATAACCACAGGTACTTGCGCATGCTTTCCTGTTTCAAAGGCTTCTTCCATCGCACTGATGATCGCTTCAAACTCTGTACGCATATGGGTTGTATATATACCACCATATTGACTTAGCACAGTTGCCAACCTCATGACTTCATCTGCGGTGGCAGCTTTTGCACTTTGGTAAGCTAAACCGGAGCTTAATCCCAATGCACCTTGCTTCATCGCTTGAGCTAAGCTCTCGCGCATAGATTCAATTTCTTCATTTGTGGCAGTACGTTGCAAATCATCTATTACGTTATTGCGTAATGTGGTATGCCCCACCAAGGCTGCAACATTCACTGCTGGCTCCGCAGCTTGCACCGCCTTTACATAATCGCCAAAGGTTGAATATTGAAAATCGTCTTTTTTTCCCAATAAGTTCATTGGCTCTGGTGGCTCGCCTTTAAGAATAGTCGGGCTCGCACTAATGCCACAATTACCCACTATCACGGTTGTGACACCTTGGCTAATTTTAGAAAGACACTCAGGAGCACGGATCACATTGGTATCATCATGGGTATGTACATCAATAAAACCCGGAGACAACACCAATCCTTCAGCATGAATAATTTGCTTAGCGTCATAACCATCTAATTGACCAATCGCTTGAATACGATCCTGACAAATAGCGACATCCGCAATGAACGATGCCGCGCCAGTACCGTCAACAATGACTGCTTTTTTAATGATGGTATCGCACAGCATATTGAGCACGCTCTAAATTTATAAGATGTAGACATAGTAAAGAAACGCGGATTTTAATCAGTGATAAAACACACAAAAAGGTAACAATTGTTTGATAGTTTCTAACACGTAACTTACCCTTTTATACATTTATAAAATAAGTATCAACAACTTAACTTATGTTAGAAAAGGTGATGCATGGATAAAAATCTCTTTGAATACGATAAAAACTATCATGATAACTGTTTTACTACGCCAAGTTTTGGTGATAAATCGCAACCAATTACGACTGAGTCAAATCGGAATTACAGCCTTATTGATGAAGAAATCGCCTTACCTGCAGCAGTAATTAAAGCCTCTTTACTGGATAATAACCTTCAGTGGATGCAACAATTTGCGAATCACCATAACGTGAAATTGGCACCTCATGGTAAAACGACCATGACCCCAGCCTTTTTCCGCCAACAACTTGAACACGGCGCGTGGGGCATCACTATTGCAAGTCCTGCTCAAGCCCAAATAGCCGTACTCAGTGGGGCACAAAATATCATTATGGCGAATCAATTAGTGGGTCGCGCAAACATGATGATCATTTCACAATTAATCAAAGATTATGATGTAGACTTTTATTGTTGCGTCGACTCAAGACGCAATGTTGAAGCCTTGGAAGACTTCTTTGCCAGCCATGATCAAAAACTGAATATATTAATTGAAATGGGTGTTGATGGCGGTCGTTGTGGTTGTCGTACAGCGCAAGAAGTCATGGCGTTAGCTCAACTTATTCACCAAAGCCCCCACTTAAACTTAAAAGGTATTGAAGTCTACGAAGGGGTTATTCATGGCGATGATGCAGAACAACAAGTCAGAGACTTTCTCAATCGTACTATTGCAATCACCATCCAATTACAACAAGAACACCTCATTCAAGAAATACCATTAGTCACAGGCGCTGGCTCTGCTTGGTATGACGTTGTTGCTGAATGCTTTAATAAGCATCGAGAGCTAGAGGCTGTTATTCGTCCCGGTTGTTATGCCATCCATGACACGGGCATTTATCTTGATGCGCAACATCAAGTCATGCAGCGTGCTGAAAAAAATCAGGGAATAGCATGTGATTTAGGTGGTGATTTAGCATCAGCACTGGAGCTTTGGGCGTATGTGGTCTCTCGACCAGAGCCGAATAAAGTGATTGTCGGCTTTGGCAAGCGTGATGCTGCTTTTGATGCAGGATTACCTATTCTTGAACGCGCTTATCGTAATGGTGAACCTGTTGTTTTTGATCAGGTAAAAACAACGGCTGTGATGGATCAACATGCTTTTCTCTCTGTTTCAAGTGATTGCGATCTACAAGTAGGTGATGTCCTCGTATTTTCAACTTCTCACCCTTGCCTAACCTTTGATAAATGGCGTGCTGTCGCAGTATCTGATGATAACGATCGCGTCACTCACTGGGTAAGAACATGGTTTTAAACGCACTAATTAACAAGAGGAAAACAATATGAGTGTAGATGTCGATATTATTTCTCAAATAACAGAGCGTTATAATGTCCTTCGTGATGCCGAAAAGAAAGTCGCACAATGGATTATGGATGACATCCAAAGCGCAGCTAATGCCAGTATTACTGAATTAGCACAAGGCGCTGATGTTAGTGAAGCTTCTATTACTCGTTTTGCTAAAGCGATTGGATGTAAGAACGTGCGTGACATGAAAATTAAACTCGCGCAAAGCTTATCTGTCGGTCAGCGATTTATTCTAGAGCCACCGGATCAAAGTGGTTATCAAGGTATTTATGAATCAATCAAACAGTCGTTAGATGTAAACCGCAGTTTAATTGTCGAAAAAGATATTGATACCGCTGCTGATTGGTTACACAACGCTCGGCAGATCATCGCTATTGGAATGGGCGGCGGTTCAACAATTGCCGCACAAGAAATGCAGCACCGTCTATTTAGATTAGGCTACCCTGTTGTGGCTTACAACGATGGGCTGTTATCACGAATGATAGCCGCAACCGCCGAAAGTAATGATGTTTTAGTGATGATTTCATCTACCGGTTACACACCAATCGTGGTTGAAACCGCGCAGTTAGCCAAAGAGTACGGCTTAAAGATTATTGCTATAACCCCGAATAATACCCCACTCGCGGAACTAGTTAGTTTAGTGCTACCAATTAAACATCAAGAAACAGACTTTATCTATAAACCATCAGCATCACGCTACGCCATGCTGGCACTGGTTGATGTCATATCAATGGCTATTGCAGTTAAAAACAAACGACGTTCAAGAGATAAACTACGACGGTTAAAAATAGCCCTTGATGCCCATCGCGGGGGACTCGAGAGACAGCCGCTGGGTGATTAATAAGAGAAATATCTATGTGGCTGTTTAAAGAGAAATACTGGGTTAACAATCTTTATCTTCAATACCGACAACAGGTGGTTCCCCATCGTAATAATTTACAAAGTAAACGCCACACTGATCGTTATAACTAAATCCGCGAGGAAATATTTTACCGACTTTCGGTGTGGTATTGCCTGCTGGTAATGCTGAGATTTGACCACTAGGTATTGTACCTTGATTACCCAAACCACACCACTCAGCCTGGCATTGGGTATCTCTACCACTGGTATACATTACATCATTCAAGGTCAATAAGTAACGCATGCTATGCATCCAATGCCCGGTTGGATAACCCATAACAATTTCAATATCAACATCACCTGCATCTATCACTGACTTGTTAGGATCATGCTCAACACCAAGAACTATGGCGCGCGTATGGACAAAATCACTTGCCGTTATCAGTGAAGATTTCACTCCTTTTAATAAAGCAATGCGAGCATCTCTACTGATATTTAAAAACTTAGGGGCGACGAAAACAGCAATAATTCCAACAATAACGATGATGATAACTAGTTCAATAAGACTAAACCCTCTAATTTTCAATATCGTTATCCTTTATGTACATCAGTTTTTTGTGTCGTATATTTCCATCCTATTGACTGAGCAATGAATAGCAAACAAAGTGTTGGAAAAACGTTAGCAATATCAATAGATCATAAAAGCACAACATAAATTACATTGTGCTTTCGTATTCCTGTGTTTTAAGCCCCAAAATGCTGCAAAATAGCCTGACCAATTTGAGCTATTTCTTTATCACGCTCAGGAATACTCGCTTTAGTACCTGTTAGATAAATACTGATCACTAACGGTTGTTTTTGTTCGTTCCATACCACAGCAGTAATACCACGTGAACCATGGCCACCAGCGCCTGAGCGATCTGCAATTTCCCACCCTTTTGGTAAGACTGAACGCAACAAGCCATTTGAAACTTTATTGGCTTTCATCCAGTCTTTCAGTTGTTGTTTTGAAGACGCATTTAAAGCATTACCTAATACTAAATTGCTAATCGTTTTATTCATTGCATAAGGTGTAGTGGTATCACGCTCATCACCTGGTGTTGCCTCATTGAGTAATGGTTCAATACGATCTAACCTTGTTACATTGTCACCACTATCAATTAAAAATGTCGTTACGCCTACTGGGCCACCAATATGACTTAGTACTAAATTCGCCGCTGAATTATCACTGGTTGTCATGGTGGCAAAACACGCGTCTTTTAATGACACCTCTGTGCCGACTTTGTCTTGAAATACTGGCGCATAATCTAAAATTGTATCGGCGTTGATCAGATAGGTTTTATCCATCATGCCATCATTGATTTGGTTATCATGTAGTAACTTTGCACAAGCAAGTGTTTTAAAGGTACTCATTAATGGAAAACGTTGATCGCTGTTATAGCCAAACAACTGCTTTCCTTTGCCATCAACGACTGAGACACCAATTCTTGCACCTAATTGCTTTTCAGCATGTTCAATTGCTGAATTAACTGTGATGTTTTCCGCTAGGCTCACGCTAGAAAAGCCCAAAAGAGAGCCCATTAATACTGAACCAATAATGTGTTTTGATATTTTTTTTGATAAATAACGCATGTACACCTCTGATAATAGCTTTCACATTTTATCAGTAAAAAAATCCATTAAAAGTAACGTTTGCGACATAAAGTTAATTAAAATTGGATAACCACCTATATTTTCATTTACTATTTTACTTTATGCATTATTAGTATTAGTTTGATTTAGTATTTACATAATCTCCGTAACCACCCATATTCAAGCTACTACATAAATATAATGACTATTGAACCTACCACCTTACTTGCGATTGCAGCAATCTTTGTCGGATCTTATGTCCAAACAGCTATCGGCTTTGGTTTAGCAATTGTTTCTGCACCTATTTTAATTGTTTATGCTCCACAATATGTCCCTGCCCCTATTTGCCTTATTGCATTATTTATCTCATTACTTAACGCCTTAAAACATCGCAGTAGTATTGAACTTGGTGGTTTAAAAATGGCCATTTTAGGGCGGGTACCTGGCTCTATTGCAGGTGCGGCTTTACTTGTTTATGTTTCGGCTCATGTCCTAACATTGTGGATTGGTTTACTGGTACTACTTGCAGTGGTTGTGAGTATCTTACCTTATCGGATTGAACCGACGCCTCGTAGAATGGTTATTGCAGGCTTCTTCTCAGGCTTATTCGGTACAAGCTCCGCCATTGGTGGGCCGCCAATGGCGATATTGTTGCAACATCAAGAAGCCAATCAATTACGTGGTAACCTATCAGCATTCTTTGTCTTTAGTTCTATTGTTTCTTTAGCGGCACAAATTCCTGTCGGCTTTCTTTCTTTTGATAAACTTTGGATAACCCTCCCTTTAATCCCAAGTGCATGGCTGGGATATTGGTTAGCGCTCAAGACTACCCAGTCTCTGCCGAAAGAAAAAATACGCTACGCTGCTCTTATCCTGTGCTTAATTTGCGGTATCATTGCCATCTATGAAAGTATCCACTAGTAAATATGTACTCAATATCACATATCACTAAGATTAGTACCCACAGTATCAATTAAACCAAACAAAATGATTGACCATTACCGATACAACTTGATAAACATATGTTAACAAACATTAATTTTTATCAGTTATTTAAGAGGTATAATATGGATATTGTTGTTGCCTTAACGAACGGAAAGTTCGGTATTGTTGAAGACTGCATCACGGCAGATGATATTGAAGGTAGCTGTATTGAGTGCTGGGTTGAAAATGACACAGGCTTTACTTACGAAAAAGCGATTGTCGCATATTGTTTATAGTCTAGTTACTTTAGAATTAAGCATCTAAATAATAGGTGCTTAATTCTCTCATCATATCAAGCCAACTCTATTCAAGAACTATTGTTTTATTTATCTGAAAATATGTTGGCAATTCAATTGATAATTATAGTTAGGGTAAATGCATAGAGCATATCCTAACTATGTTATTTTCCCATCACCTGAGACTACAAAAGTAAGTAATCGCCTCTCCCGCATTAGATCTCATTAACCTATTAACCTTCTTGCAAGCCTTTCTAAATACACATAAATGTCCTATCAGTAATGCTTTTATCTAGATTAATAACAAACCAACAATCCACATAACTATGCATCGGCTATAAGCAATACCGTGACGAATGCGCACAGAGCCATCTTCTATTCCCATTACTACATTAATTACGCTGATTAAACATCCACAGCAGCCTCAACAGTCAATTAACCGATTTAATACTGTAACTGTTTTTAACCCAACCACTGTACAAAACACTGTATGAATTACTGTATAAACACCTGTGACATAGCGCAATATTTTAACTATTGATAATTTTCAGTTTTCATAAAACAAAATAACACAAATAAAACATACTTAAATATTCATTTAAAATCAGATATTTAAATTAATTTGAATTCGAACGCCACCTATAAAAAACCACACAAGATATAAAAAGATCACACAAAAAACACTTGCATCAGGAGCTAAATAAAACTACTGTACACACATACAGTATGTATATATAACCACTAGTTGAGGAAAGCACTAATGAACTACCACTCATCAATTACTGCTTCACAAGTTTACAAGTCAACATTTGCAGCAGATTCAACCCAGCAACCTCTTTCTGCTGCGGTCGGACAACCAATTGAAGTGAGTTATAGTGCAGAGCAGCAAACTCAATTAGCCTATTTCTTACGACTATTAAAAAAAGCGAATAGTGAAAATCGTTGGATCATGTTTATTGGCTATGATGCCTTAATCGATAAGTCATTATTAAAAAATGCAGGTATCGACATCAACAAGGTCTTGCTGTTAAAAACACCTGTTCATCAAAGTAAACATAATTTAATGGTGAAGGCATTAGAAATGGGAAATTGCAGTGCTGTTATTGTTGCTGGTGAAATCGAACAATTTGATACTCCCCTTATATACTCTGCAGCGACCAGCGGACATGCGATGGCATTTGTACTAAATAAAAATACAACAACCCACTTAACTGTGCATTAACATGGACTAAGATCGTAACAAAATGGTTACAGTGACGTAATTTTAATGAGGATAACGTTAATAAGTTTAAATAATTCCCCTTGTTCCATCCCAAATAAACATACAAACTATCATTTTATTAAGATAATGGTTTTTAGGTACATAAAAAGACCATATAATCTTATATATATGATAATTAAAGATTAGGTTACAACATGGATAATAAGCTTGGATTAGGGGCGCTAACAGCACTCGTGATCGGCTCAATGATTGGTGCCGGCGTATTTAGCCTTCCTCAGAATATGGCACTCGTTGCAAGTCCAGCGGCTGTAATGATAGGATGGATGATCACTGGTATTGGCATGATCTTTCTCGCCTTATCATTTCAATACCTTACAATTATAAAACCTGAAATTAATAGTGGTGTATTTGGCTATGCGCAAGCTGGTTTTGGTGACTACATCGGATTTTGTTCCGCATGGGGTTACTGGCTAAGTGCAATGCTAGCAAATGTCTCATATTTAGTGATTGTCTTTAGCACATTAGGCATGTTTTTCGATAAACCTAATGATGTTATTTTTGGACTTGGTAATACGTGGCAATCTGTTGTTGGCGCTTCTATTATTTTATGGCTCGTCCACTTCTTAATTTTGCGAGGTGTTAAAACAGCAGCAAAAATTAATATGGTAACAACCATCGCTAAATTAGTACCTCTATTCTTATTTGTCTTCTTTACCATGCTTGCCTTCAAATGGCACACATTCATTTTTGATTTTACTGGCATTGAGTTTGGTTCCAAACATGACCTACTTGATCAAGTAAAATCGACTATGTTAATCACAGTATGGGTATTTATTGGTGTTGAAGGTGCCGTCGTTGTTTCATCACGAGCTCGCGATCGGAAAGATATTGGCCGAGCAACAATTCTCGGTCTATTAACAGCGCTTATTATCTATATTTTTGTAACGCTTCTTTCTATGGGTATTATCAGCACTCCTGAACTCGCAAAATTACAAAATCCATCAACGGCTAAAATATTAGAACACATTTTAGGACCGTGGGGAGCCGTTCTAATTGGCTGTGGCTTACTTATTTCTGTATGTGGTGCATTCCTTAGCTGGACGGTTTTAGCAACAGAAGCACCGTTCCTTGCCGCTAATAATAATGTATTTCCTAAAATTTATAAGAAACAAAATGAAGCCGGTACTGCCGTTACTTCATTAAACCTAACGACTATTTGTATTCAGGTATCTTTATTTGTAGTGACTTTTGCAGGTGGAACCTACAATAGCATTTTGGTCATTGCCTCTGAAATGATTTTGATCCCCTACTTTTTAGTTGCTGCTTATACGTTAAAAATAGCGATACAAACTAAAAATAGAGGTTCTTTACTCTGGGTTGGTATCTTTGCAACCGTATACGGTATCTGGCTACTCTACGCATCTGGTTTGCACCATTTGCTGTTGTCTGCAATTTTGTATTTACCTGGAGTGTTTTTCTTTATTAAAGCAAAACGAGAACAAAATAAGCCTATTTTTGTAGGTAGAGAAATCTATTTTGTTTTATTCCTTATTACCATTTCAGCGTTTGGTATCTACTTACTTGTAACAGGAAAGTTAGTCATCTAAATTGCAACTAAAAAAGCCGTGTTAATAAAATCAACACGGCTTTTTTCACATCATCTGTTTAACTTATAACTGTCGTTCATTCCAAGCTATCTCAACGCGATTTCTACCACGCTCTTTAGCCTTCATTAAGGCCTCATCAGCACGTTCAATAAAGTGGCTATAATCTTCATTCTCAAGTTCTGCTACACCTAAACTACAAGTCACTTTCATACCGTTATCCCATACAGCACTCTCTATACATTCACGTATTGATTCAGCCAGTTCTGCGGTAGCACCTAAAGGTGTTGCTGGGCAAAAAATCACAAATTCTTCTCCTCCCCAACGAGCAAATACATCAGATTTTCGTACACGCTTATTGATCAAACTTGCAAATCGTCGTAATACTTCATCACCTAAGCGGTGGCCATACTTATCGTTCACTTGTTTAAAGTAGTCAATATCGATAAATATCATTGAAAAAGAAATATTATTAACAATTGAGTGTGTTGTTACCTCTGCTAACCATTCATTAATTTCATGTCTATTACGAGTTCGCGTCAAGGGATCCGTAAATGCTAACTCTTCAAACACCAAGCTTTTCTCGTACAAAGTACGGTTAGCAGCACGTAAACGTTGTGTACGTTCTTCTGTTTCTTTAATCTTTTTTCTTAGATAAATGCGATCAATAATGATAAAAGATATTGCTGTTACTACCCAAAGCGATAACAATATTTTTACTAACGCTTGTTCAGTGATCCTCTCACCATAAAAAACCAGCTTATTTAATCTAATGGAATAATTCGCTTCTTTTACATAACTGCCTGTAGCAACTTCAATGATTGAAATGTTATCAAACTGTCGACTTGATTTATCAACAGGCACTTCGTAATCAGCTATCCACCATGATAAAACTTGGAAAGAACGAAGAGGAAATACAACTAGCCCTTTATCCTCTCCAGGGGCATACTCAATTGCATTAAACTTTAGAGAAATAGGATCTGATAACTTCGCGTAAGCTGAATCATAATTACGTAAATAAATACGAACTCTTTCTCCCTCTAAAGGGCTGTCATAATCAATATCAATCCCAACACTATCATAATCACTAAGATCAATACCTTTATCAACTGAGTCTGTTAGTGATATCGCAATTTCACAAAAAGGCCATTGCGCTTTATTAACGATATCACATTCAAGTAATGCACCATTCCTATCTATATATAAAGACGATTCTGTTGCACCA
Source organism: Photobacterium sp. GB-1 (assembly GCF_003026165.1). Taxonomy (NCBI): domain Bacteria; kingdom Pseudomonadati; phylum Pseudomonadota; class Gammaproteobacteria; order Vibrionales; family Vibrionaceae; genus Photobacterium; species Photobacterium sp. GB-1. The sequence goes on from NZ_PYOB01000004.1 coordinate 248,140, forward strand.
TTCTGTCCTTTATCATCAATAATTTTGTATGTACTATTTACAGGAGACACAATGTACTCTTTCTTTGCGCCACCAAGCATAAACCACCCATAAACAATACAGGTAAAAATAACTAGAAATAATATAGTGTAACGGACTGGTTTTATTAAACCTGTCATGAAAACCTCAGAGACAATTAAAGAAAAAAATATGCATATAATTTAGTAGTAAAACTAACAAAGCTTACCGATTATAACAATAGAATAATCATTAATATGTAAGCCTTATTATACTTTCAGTGCAAAGCATTAACACTAATAAAACAATAAGTTATCTTGAATTTATCATTATTGCCTCACCGTATATTAGCGACGATTTCTATGCTTACCTCTATTCTGGTGGATTCTACTTTTCGACTTTGCTCGTCGCTTTTCAGCTGCTGCACCACGGTGAACAGATTGTGTTTCTATTAATTCAGGATTAGGCTCATAGCCTTCTAACCATTGCTGTGGTAGACGGCTATCTAATAACTCTTCAATCGCTTTTAATGCCCATTCTTCATCAAGGCTCATCAAAGTAATTGCATGACCAGTCATTCCTGCTCGGCCTGTACGACCAATACGGTGAACATAATCTTCAGCTTTGAAAGGCATATCAAAGTTAACTACATATTCAAGTTGCTCAATATCCAGACCTCTGGCAGCAACATCAGTTGCGACTAATACACGAGTCTTACCTGATTTAAAATCATCTAATGCACGTTGGCGCGCACCTTGGCTTTTGTCACCATTGATCGATGACGCTTTAATACCATCTAAACCCAAATCTTTTGCTAACTGATCAGAGCCCTGCTTAGTTTTAGTGAAAACCAATACCTGTCGCCAATTACGAGAACCAATTAAATACGCAAGTAATTCAGCTTTACGATGTTTATCAACAGGGTAAACCATTTGTTCAACGGTTTCCGCAGCAGTATTTGCTGGCGTTACTTCTACCATTTTAGGGTTGGTAAGAATATCAAATGCTAGCTTTTTAACTTGCTTTGAAAAAGTAGCAGAGAAAAATAATGTCTGACGTTCTGCCGGCATTCGCTTCATAATACGTTGAATATCAACAATGAACCCCATGTCTAACATACGATCTGCTTCATCTAATACAAACGTTTCAACTTCAGATAAAGAGACAGAACCATTAAAGACGTGATCAAGTAAACGTCCAGGTGTCGCGACTAAAATTTCAGCGCCTGCATTTAAGGCTTTAACTTGTACATTCATACTCGTACCGCCATAAGCAACCGCCACTTTTAACTCGGTATATTTGGCATACGTTGTAATACTATCAAATACTTGTTGAGCTAATTCTCGTGTTGGAGTCAAAATTAAAGCACGAATTTTATTACGTGACTTCTGATTATTTTCGACCGCTGACGACACCTGCTCAGCTTGCGATGGTAACGTCATTAAGCGTTGTAATAGTGGAAGTGCAAATGCTGCTGTTTTACCTGTGCCAGTTTGTGCACCTGCCATTACATCGTCACCTTTCAATGCCAATGGAATTGCTTGTTGCTGCACATCTGTAGGTGTTGAATAACCTAATTCAGTCAATGCTTTTAACAAATTGGGATGAAGGTTTAGGGATTGAAACGACATAATGATTTCCTAACAGTAAAAACACTTATAACTTTCGATACAAGTAAGAACCGTGAGTCTACCATAAAAGGAAATAAGCGAGCTTTTATCAATTGAAACAATATATAAAAATTATCAACAATGCAGATTTATAGAAAGGATGTTATTGGATATAGAGCTGTTTTTTTATTCTATAAATTCGCAGTTCTCTGATAGTAACAAAAACAAAATTGATAATCACAGTGATAAACAGGAAAGATGCTCCTAGTGGAGAATAGTCGAAGCTCATCATAAGATAGCCTAATGCACTGAATGAAATTAAAACTAATATCCACCTCAATGGCGAACCAAATCGTAAATCGTCGCGTTTCTTATCGTAATACACTGAAAAACGGCCTAATAGAAAGCCAAACTTAATGTCTAAACCATAAGATTTTATCTCATAAGGCTGCGAGATTTTTTTTAATTCCTGCTCAAGCTCTGCAATATCCATATTCATTTCCTTATAGAAGTATATCCATACTAGCAATTTAAAAATAAGAATTTTAAACAGAGGTAAAATTATGAGGCTCGTTTAACAAAAAAGAGCTCTATAAGAGCCCTTTTGATTGAATCTAAAAAATATTATTTTATATTTAAGAATGCCGCACCACGTACGCCACCCGCATCACCATATTTTGCTTTCACTACTTTTGGCGCAACAGCTACAGACAATAAATATTTAGGTAAACGCTTTGGTAATTCATCGTAAATAACATCAAAATTAGATAAACCACCACCAAGTACCACAACGTGCGGATCTAAACCAGTAAAGATATTAGCGAAACAGATAGCAAGCAACTCTAAGAAACGTTCTACATGCTCAACTGCTTTTTCTTCACCTTCACGATAATGACCAATAATTTCAATTGCTTTTAACTTTTCACCGTAATAGTGCTGGTATAACAATTCAAAACCACGACCCGAAAGATAATTATCAATACAGCCTTTTTGACCACATCCACAACCGAGTAACGGTGCATTTTCACCTAAAAACAACCATGCATCTAACGGTAATCGAGCATGGCCTAGTTCACCACCTACATGGTTTAGACCAGAAAACACCTTGCCATCAAATACCATACCACCGCCAACGCCAGTACCAAGGATCAAACCTAGTACTGATGGCGAATCTTTATGTTCATCATCCCACGCTTCAGATAATGCAAAACAATTCGCATCGTTATCAAGTGCCACTTTACGACCCAGTTTCGCTTCTAAGTCTGCACGTAACGTGCGCCCTTTTGCAGCAGGAATATTAGACGTTAATACAACGCCATTTCGTGCATCTTCAATACCAGGAATACCGATGCCTACCAAGCCTTCACAACCAAATTTTTCATCGGCTTGTTGAACCAAAGTAACAACTATATCGATTAACTTATGGTAATCATCACCTGGTGTTGCCACACGCTCTGTTGCTACACGCTCAAGCTTTTCATTAAATGCCCCAAATTCAATTTTGGTACCGCCGATATCAAAGCCGTAGTACATCCTATAACCTCACAAATAATGCTAACAACACCCGACCAGTGTACAAAACTTTCACTACTTTGAAAATTATCCACACTAAGCACCACTCTATCTGTGACTAATAGCAAATTTAGCCTCATGATGAGGTGTAAAGATCTCGTTTAAAGAAATAATTTAGCTAAATTACATAATCATCACTGATTAAATGACAACCTCTCTCATTAACAACAAGTGACAAGGTAACGTTTACATTTAATTTCCGTACTCAAGCATAAAACTTTGAAGTGTTTTTAAGGCAGAGTCATCAGGCAATAGTCGATTCATTTTACCTGTGATGTAATTTTCACGAAATACATCAAACCACAGGTCTAACATTTCAGCATTTTCATGCTCACCAAATAAATCAACAATTTTAGCAGCAACTTCTGCTGTACCTAATTGGTTATCCTTAGACGCCTCACGCATTTTATAACGTGATGGTTTATCAGGGTTTATCGATAAGACTGGGAAATTATTTAAGTAAGGACTTTTACGAAACATTTTTTTTGCTTCAGCCCAACTACCATCCAGCATGATAAATAATGGACGTTTGCCGTCTGGCAGCTCAACGTTTTCGGCAACACGTTCAGGCTCTGCATATTCAGCAGGAAAAACCACATAAGGTTGCCATTGTGGATCATTAAGCAGTGCTAACATCTCTGTATTCGGTTCAGTACGAGACCAAATATAAGCGAAGGTATCTTCAAAAACATCAGCAATCAAACGGCCTGTATTGCTTGGTTTTAAGATCTCGTCATCGAACATGATGAGTAGAAACGCAGCATTCGATGTTGCTAATGGTCGATACTCACAAACACAAAGATGAGTTCGCAGCATACATTGACGACAACGCTCAACTTTACAACCGCGAGCTAAAAATGGACGAGTCGAACGCGCTAAACGTTCGTCATATAAAGTATGTACAGCATGTATGCGCATGAAGGATAACCTGAGACAAAATGAACTGCCGCATTCTACCGAATACCATGCGCAACATACAAAAATTAACTCTATCCAGTTCGTCTCTGATTATTAATTAGTCGATACTGGCGTTTCAAATGTTAAGACGGGATCATTTTCATCTTCTAAATGATAACGGCTCAACATACCTTGTTGTTGTTGCGCGATGACAGCGACACGTTCAGCTTCATCAACAAGCGTATCAAGCTGGTGATTATTTTGTTGAGCACGACTTGCAACCTGCTCCAAATTTTGGGCAACATGTTGTGACGCTCGTTCTTGTTGTTGTGTCGCGACGGCAATCGTCACCATTTGTTGATTGATATCTGAAATAGTATTTTTGATCAAATTGATAGCTTGTTGCACATCACTGCTACGTTCAATAGACGACATCATTTCTTTACGACTCACTAACATCGCTTCATTGACGTCATCAGCCGCTTTATGAAGCGAGGCTATCGTATTGCGAATAGACTCTGTTTGTTGATTCGTTTCACTTGCCAATTGACGAACTTCATCTGCAACAACAGCAAACCCACGGCCTTGTTCTCCCGCTCTTGCTGCTTCAATGGCTGCATTTAAAGCCAGTAAGTTAGTGTTATTCGCGATAGAACTTATAAGCTCCACGACTTCTGTAATTTCTTTTACGTAATTATCTAACTCTTGCATTCGCTTTTCATTAATAGCGAATTGCTCTTCTAGAGCTAATAAGCCTTGAGTACTGCACTCAATAATCCCAACACCATTTAAAGCTAATTGTTGAGCCTTTTGCGCTTGTTTTTCTGATTCAGAGCTACTTTGCGAGATCTCTCGAATAGATCCTTCAAGTTGTGTCATCGATGTTGTTACAACAGCCAATTCCTCACTTTGATTTTGTAGCGCAACACGCGAAGTTGTAGAAGCGTGCATGCTTAATTCAGCAGCACTGGTTAACTCATTACTGTTAGTAATTAACTGCTGTAGTGATTCTCTATCATGTTCACACAGATCGTTGAGCACTTGTGCTAACTGAGCAAATTCACTAGCAGCATTAGTATTTGCCTTAACCGTTAAATTCCCCTCACTAATTTTATTTACAACGTCACTAATATGTTCAATCGACTTTTTCACTACGCGGCTTATCCACGTTCCTGCAAGCACTGAAATAATTAACCCAATGATGCTAAAAATTAGGAACATTTGTCGTGCATCATTGCTTGCATGTGTAAAACCATTTTCACCATTTTTAATTAAGCCATGTGATTGCTGGGTAATCACTTGGAGTAAATCCATAATCAAACTAGTTTGGTGTTTAACTTCGGTATATTTAATGCTTTGTTCTTCATTTAGTTTCAATACATTTAAATAACGTTCAATATATCCCTGTTTGGCAAATAACTTTTTTACCATTTCAAATGGCACAGTGAGGCTTGAAAAATCATTTATCGCACCATTTTCACGTACCAATTCACCCCAAGCAAATTTCATCCCTGATAAATTCGTACGTTTAAGATCTTTTGCTATCAACTTTGCTTTAACCAAATCAGGTTCTGTGACTAACAGCATCAAGTTACCGCTTAACTCTACAGCATGATTTAAAAAGTTAGTGACATTACTCATCGCATACTCGTTATCAGAATATAACGTTATACCAACACGACTCATTTCCGAACGAACAGATGAAACCGCATAGTTCATCGTTGAGCGCTCAGTTGCTAGCTTTTCTTTATTTAGAATAATTTCTTTTTGAATGGAATAAATATCAAACGCTAATTGATTAATGGATTCAACTTCAGACAAGTATTTTTCTGCATATTGTTTTAACCAGTTTATCTTATAAGTTTTTGCTAGTATCTCTAACTCTTTACCTGCATCTTCACCTTGGCTATGCATATTCTTATAAATAGCAAATGTTTGATTCAGTGACTGTTCATTATTACTCATCAACATATCACTTAAACTTTGCTCAACTTCTAATGCACTTGTCACAATCGCGGCGTTTTTTAATGATACTGGCACCGCTTGGTTGCTTAATACATCAAACTCTCGGGTCATGTTATTTAATCCATTATTACCCGAAAAAGAAAGCGTAAGACTGATTGTTACCAGTATTGCTAAAACAAACTGAATTCTTAAAACAACAGATAATTTTTTTGCGCGATGTGCTTGCTTCATTAACCTATCCTCAGAACATTGTTAAGAGAGAAAAGTAAAAAGCAAAATGCTAACTACCAATTATTAATATTATGAATACTCTCTATGGAGCATTAAGGTAATAATTAATTGTTAAAGAAATATTTCAATTATTTATTTTATTAATATTCTTGTTTTTAATGATAATAGACATGAATTAAGTTCTACTTAACTCACATTCCATATAGGGATTTTTGATGGTTTTTATATGATAAAATACAGCATAAAGTTGAAATAAAATATGACATTAAATGCCTTATTCCTTTTCTGCATTTATTAAATGGATTAACTACATTAAAATTTTTAATAAATTTTTAAAATTGCTGAGTCAAATAAGTTTTTTACTAAACTAATAAAGTCTTCTAAGAAACTAATTTGCACATCAGAAGCTTCACATAACCAAATTCCTTCAAGAACTTGATTGAGATCAGCAAGAACTAAATCAGCTTCTTGCATTAACTGAAAACGAACATCTTGCTCAATATCAGGGTTTTGCAAAAATACGGTCATCAATTGCGTTGCGATTAAATCAGTGACGACATCTTCTATAGTAATGCTTTTTTCAGATACGGATAACCCTTCAAATAAGGTTAAACTTGAGGCTAAATACTCAACTAAAGCTTCATATCCTTCTGTATTTACGACCAGATTTTCCACAATACTATCCATATATAATCAGAAAATTTTTATATACTTTACTCTTTATTTTTTCATTAACCAATATTTCTATTGAATTCATTGATATTTTTTACATTTGTCGCTAGTGAAGTAAATTTACCATCCGCTTGCATTACTGTCGTTTGATTTCGTCCTTTATTCTTCGATTCATACAGAGCAGAATCAGTTTGTTCTAGCCATGATTCATAGTTGGTTATACCTGGGTGTAACTGGCACACACCTAAACTTATCGTGACATTAATTGTCTTACCATCAACAACAACATTCGCCTTTTCTACTTTTTTACGTAATCTTTCAGTAAAATAGCTGGTCATATCTGCCGTAGTTCCAGGTAAAATCACACCAAACTCTTCTCCCCCATAGCGCCCTGCTATATCGCTTTGCCGTTTTGCTTTTCGAACGATGTCAGCAATCGTTTTAATGACGGCATCACCAGCAACATGGCCATAAGTATCATTAACATTTTTAAAATGATCGATATCAAACATAACTAGTGTCATCGATTGATGCATTTGCTGATAGTGTTCAAACTCTTCAACTAAACAATTTTCCCAATGCCCACGATTATACAGCTGGGTTAATCGATCTGTGATACTAAGATGAGTTAATTGCTCGTTTGACTCCCTTAGGTGGTTTTTATTTTTAGCTATATCCGTGACATCTGTAATCGTTAAACAGATATGAGTATATTCACCAGTCAAAGACTTCAAAGGTGTTAATGTCATGTTTTGATACATGAAATCAGCACCTCCAGAGATTGGACTAAAATTACTAAACTTGAATACCCAAGGACGATCTTCCCATGCAGAAAAAGAGCGCATTCGTAATTTAAATGTTGATGATATTTTATTTTTTAGCCAATTCTTAGGTAAATTCTCTACAACATCAAATAAAGGCTTACCCATTATTTGATCGGTTGATATACCGCTATATGCCTGCATAAATGTATTCCATGCATATACATTGTAATCTTTATCCAATATCACAATCCCTGCATCCAAATGATCAAGGACCTGCATGGTTAAATGAAAATCAGCTAATGAAATATCACTCAATTTAATGTTTCCATAATCTGGTGAATAACTTTAGTGGAGTGACTATCCATCATAAATAGTACTTCACATTCAAGATCCAGTGTTTCAGCTTTATATACGTATTCCACGGTAAAAAAATCACTCTCTTCATACTCTTTCTGACTCAAATTCATATATTCTTCTAAAATGATTGGCTGCCGAACTGAGAATGGAATACTTATTTGTTCTGATAAAGCAACGAGAAAAGAAGAAACCATGATATTACTAATATCAATAACAACTTCATTTTTATCTTCATTTGTTTGACTAAAACCCAATTTTTCGCCAAACGAAAGAATATCTTTACCGCGTAAATCAACTAAAGCTTCACCATGAATACCACCACCGACAAACCGTTGAGCAATTGCAATTGATTGATGATCACTACGAATATCAGCAATTGTCATAGCAAGATCGCTACTTTGCATAGTGGCGACATATGGCAATGGCATTTTAATAAACTCACCAAGATGGTCTGAAATAATTGCAGCACCACGACCAAGTGAGATATTTGCGATTTCTCTAAAACCTTCAATATAATCAACAGATAAAGTGTTATCGTTCGCGGTTGTATTTGTTAACACCGTGATTTGTAAATTCGATAACAGTTGTTTGAGCTTTTTCTTGTCAAATGGCTTTGACAAAAAATAATCGGCACCAAGCATCAAACAACGCCTTGCTGCTTCTTTTTGGACATCTGCAGAAATAATCACAATTGTAGGCTTATAACTGAAACTCGGAAGTCGTTTTAATACTTCAAAACCATCCATGATAGGCATAGTCAGATCTAGAAAAACGACATCAATATTATTTTTAGCTATTTTATCTAGGCCATCACTACCATTTTCAGCATAATATAAATTTATGTCATAGCTATCCTTCAACAAACGCGTCATTGATTTATGGACTAGCGGTGAGTCATCACAAATTAGTATATTTTTCGCCATAACAATAGATTAGGATCTTTTTAACATTAATAAAAATATCATAGAGATATTGCTACAAATATCTATCATTTGGTTATGAAATTTAGTTGATAAGTGACATTGGTCTAATTTTTGACTTTGGTTCCAAAAATTACATTACAACAGAGTGATAAGTTTATCGATGATATTCGGATAAGCTTGTATTTATACTCGTAAAGTGATGTTGCCGTTATAATAAGATGACTATAAATGACCATAATTTCACGGTATTCTAATACTGTCCATTTGGATGTATGAAAATAAATTAACACTATATTAATTATGTAAGGTTTGTCAGTATGAAGGTTATTCGCTGGATTCTTGGGCGTATTATTCTTGTCCTAAATTTTATTTTTTCTCCTCGCGGGATAAAACGCTCTTCCGAACAGCAAAATGAGGTCAACAAAGCGGTAGCTAAACTCAAGTTATATCAATTTGATGCATGCCCTTTTTGTGTAAAGGTACGTCGCGAAGCTAAACGACTAAGCTTACCGTTAGAAACACGTGATGCAAAAGTATCACCTTGGGAGCAAGAATTAATCGAACAAGGCGGTAAGCGCAAAGTTCCTTGTTTACGCATTGAAAAAGAAGACGGCGTTGAATGGATGTATGAGTCTAGCGATATTATCGCCTATCTTCAAAAACGTTTTAATGGCTAGGTTACAGAGTTAAAATCCTCCCCAAATAACCTTTTAATAACAACGACTAAAGTTCCCTCTTTTGATGCCGATAAACAACCGTTATTGTTTTATCGGCATCTTCTCCACTTTATTAAAGCAACTATTTAGTGGCTGCCTTCAACATCTTGATACAACAGGACGTACAATGAGAAAATTAAAAACCGTCACTACTGATGATATTCTATTAAAACTGTGCCAATCACTTTCCGATGTCTTATCTAAAGCAACAGAAACTGACGTTTCCTATTCCGCCATGGTACAAAAAATTAATAAAACAAGTTTAAAACCTGATATTGGCTGCTTTGTACTATTTGATGGCGGTTTTACTGGTTTAGTCGTTACAAACTTTACCAACCAAGCAGCAATGGAGCTTTATAAAGAATATATGCTACGTATGGGGATTTCTGAAGATGAGCTCGCTGTACATCATACCTCTGATGAGGTTGCGAATATTCTTGGTGAATTAATGAATCAAGTCGTTGGGGATTTTACGGGTAAGATCGGACGTGAGTTAAAAGTCTCAATTACTCAGAACCAACCAAAAATGTTAGCACTCAACAAACAAATCTTATTATCTGTTGATACCAACTTAGATCGCCCTCAAGCTCGTCGTGTTAGCTTTACTACAGCCAAGAACAACATTTTCTATCTTGAATTTGCTATGGATAAAACCGAATTTATCCAACTAGAAGAATTTGAACAAGACACTCAAGACACCGACAGCATTTTTGAATCAGCCAAGCTTGAACAACAAAAGGAAAATGCTAAAAATCAAACGTTAAAAGATATTAACGACCAAGATCTCTTTGATCAACTAGGCATTTAATCTAATAGGTTTTAATGAATATTTAATAGGCAATATATTACTCTCATGTATTGCCTTTTCTCAAAACAAATATCGGTGTGAGATATTAGTCACATTTTATATCTATTCCTCCTGCTAACCACTCTTTTCCCCTTCAGTTTAATTTACAAAATAGACTTTTAAGTTTACCTTCTTTGCGAAATTATTTGATGAGAATGCTGTAATGACACACAAGCGTATTACTAGTTTTGAATCTGGGCGACTCATTGCTTTACTCGCAATTATAGGCTTACACAGTCAAGTCTTTATGAAAACACCGTTGATTTTCGGAGAGCCCCTCATTGGGATGTTCTTAAATCAAATGAGTCGTTTTGCTGTGCCGCTATTTTTCATTATTGCAGGTTATTTTTATTACCCAAAATTAGTCGCCAGCACGTCAAAAGAAGATGTTTTAGTAAAGTACGCAAAACCTCTGCTCATTATGTGGTTAAGTTGGAGTGTTGTTTTTCTAATAATCCCTTTTAACTTTTCGATACTACTCAGTGACGGTTACCTTGCCGAGCGCAGTAATCACTGGAATAGTTTACTTGCAAACCCAATAAATACTTTGTTTGAAGGTTCTCTTGTACACTTGTGGTACATCCCTGCTCTAATTTGCGCGATAAGTATCATAACCTTGTTACATAAATATCGCCTTGATAACCTACTATTACCTGTTGGTTTAATATTATTCATTTATGGTTGTGCTGCAGGCAGCTATGTTCCAATTACAAATATAGAAGCACCAATTTTAACCCGTAACGGCCCCTTTTTTAGTACGTTATTTGTTGTATTAGGTTATGAAATACATCGTCGCCAGATAACATTGAATACCAAACTAAGCTTAATTATTGCTAGTATTGGTTTTGCTGTATTTTTAATAGAGGCAAATTACCTCTATTTCTTTGCTAATGGTGCCTTTTATCATGATTTCTTATTAAGTTCACCAGTATGGGCTGTAGGGATTTTCTTATTTCTTCAAGATAAGTCTAATTTTGGAGAACAGTTAAAGCCAACAGCATTTAGTAAAGATATTTTAGGTATATACCTCTGTCATTTACTTATTGTTATTTACTTTTTTAATTTGGTTTTCATGCTTAATATCAATCCGATATTATCCAGCTTTTTAGCATTACCTTTTGCTTTTATCATTTCATTCCTCTTAGTGAAGCTCTTACGGAAACTCCCTTTTGGGTATCTATTAGTTCGCTAACAGCATGAAAAAAGCCCTCTCGTTTACACTTGAGGGCTTTGTTCATTTACATATTTTTATTTTACTGCAGCATCAAAAACCAGTTTGCCTAATCGATACAATCGTTGAGCTTGCTCGGTATAATCAATACGATCGCCATCAATACGACGACGATTTAACTGGGTATTGATACCCTCTTGATACACCTCTTGAATCGTCTCTTGAAGTACATCTAAGTTATAAGTCAATCTTTCACTACTAACAGATAATGGAATGATAGTGTCGCTTTTCATCAAGTTTTGGTTGTAATTAACGGCATCTAAAATGATTTCCCCTTTCTTGGTTTGGATATCATTCAAATCATAAGGGGGTAACCATTCATCAACAGGCTTCAGCTTATCCACCTGATTAACAAGAACAATGATCTTTGGTGCTTTACGATGCTGATTTTTCGGTTGTGTATAAAAATCTTCAATCATCTGTTTTAACGTAATATCAGCTTGGCGCGATGATTGATTCGCTTTAAGTACCCACAACACCACATCACTCTGCGTAACTTGTTTTAACAGCATTTGATTAATACTTTCAGTACCGTCAATACCAGGTAGATCAATTAAATTAATCACATCGGTTCCTTCGACTTCGCAACGATAGGTTGTTGCTTTATCTGTTGAAGGTAACGCACTAATTTCTGCCGACATCTCCCCTAGTAAACCATTAACCACAGATGATTTACCCGCACTAATTTGCCCTATTACTGCAACACGTAGTGGTTCAATAGGAACCGCTCCAGCCTGTTGATCTTTGTCATGCATTTTACTGTGCGGAACGGAAGCATCATCAAGTTTGAAATGACCGCTATAAAGATCGATGGCGACTGAGGCAACTTCTTGTAGCAAGGTCATTTTTAGTTTGGTTTGCACTTCTAAGCTGACATCATCAAACAGCTTACCTAACACTAATCCGCGCGCTTCTGCTAACCATCCTGTTGGTGTTGCAATACGAAATAATCGATAGACATCATAGGCAGATTTCGCATAGCCCACTTTATCCTTTAACTGATAGCCTTGCTGAAGGCTCTTTAATGTTATTTTCTCAGCAAATGGCACATGCTCTTGTAAAAAATAACGATAACGCCGACTTACTTCTTCCACCATAAGTAAAAACTCAGGAGCAGTAAAAGATAGGCGTTGGGCTGATTTACCTTTATTAAAACGATCCGCGACTTCTGCAACTAAGACATATGCATGCGCTTGTAATGACTCCCACTCAGGTGCATCACTCAGTTGTTGCTGAATGATCAATGTTACTTCTTGCCACACCTGATTTTCATGCGCTCCCCATTGAGGATTACCTTCCACATGCAATGGGGCTAAATCATCACTGACAGCATCACTCACTACTCTTTTTCGGCGAATAAACCAATAAGGGACAAAAACAATCAAACACGAAATTGCAATTAAAGCGAAAAACAGTATCCATTGGCCATTATTGATTAATGCGACAATACCAAAGCCTGATAACACGACAACTGGCAATAAAATAGCAACAGCCACCAGCGGAATAAAACCATCTGATAACTGACTAATAAGTTGATAACTCTTATTTACGCGCTTCATGGCTATCCTTACTATCAAGATTATTTTGATTAACTTGCTGGTCAGCCACTTTTTTAACTGATTTAAACGCTTGTTGATACGTTGTCTTTAATAACTCTTTCGATACGGTTTCACCTTTACTCCGGTGGTAGAGGTACATAGCGGCGGCACGGCCAATCGCATAAGAGGATGAAAAGCTCATTGCGGCAGCCGTCGCACTACCGACAGTTTGCCCATAAGCGGGAATAAATTTTACTAACTGATTAACGCTTAACTTGGAGATATAATGCAATAAGAAACCCGATCCAAGCATACTAATAAATTCTGCATAGTCTTTCTTATTCCACGTCACACCATATTGATTGGCAAGGCTGTGTAACATTTTTCCTTGAATAGCTGGAACCGTAAATAAGCCAATGGCTGGAATCGCATCACTCGCGCCTGCAGCACCTGCATACCATAAGACTTCTTTACGTAATCGCTCGAAGTTTTGCTCTTCTCTATTACTGTGAGCCTGTTTATTTGAGAGAAGGCTCAACATAGGCAGCGTTTCAGAAAGCACAGCATTTAAGGTATCTAAGCCGATGTACTGTTGCTCATCAGGGATCAAATCAACCCCAATTGGCTGATAAGTATTTAATTGTTCATCCGTATTTTTCGCTTGCCATACGGACTCTTTAATACCCCATACTTCCATAACACGCTGATGATTATAAAAAATGGCTCGCTCGCGTTCTTGGCTATCATTCAGGCTATTTATTGCCGTGTGAACAACCAATAAATGTTTAATTTTGCCTGAACGCTTAATGGTTTTTAACGCCTCAAGAACCGATGATTGTTCTGGTTCTTCAGCTTTCATGATAACGATCAGTGCATGGCTTTTACCGCTACACATCGCTATGTCCTCAGCAGGATCATAATTAGCTTCTGCCAAACCTCGGGTATCTAGAAAACGAACTAATGGGCTATCTGTTGGGTATTGGTAAACTTCTGCAGTACGTGTGCACGGTTGAAAACCGTTACCGATCTCAACCGCACTACTTCCTGTAATGGTTTGAATAACCGTCGATTTACCCGCACCTGTTTTACCCAAAAGCCATAATGTTGGAATATGCTTTTGCCATTCATCGAATGCGGGCTCAAGCTCTGGATTAACCGTTGGGTTAATATAATCATAAACTTTCTTGAAAAAACGATTCATTGTTTATAAATACTCAATAACGTTCAAAAACAACGACTATCGCTTTTATCAAACGATAGTTAACTACTCATCACGACCTAAATGCTTACTGCCACTAGAACTGACTAAACTCGATACTACAATTGCCATATAAAACACGCCGACAATAGCTTCTAAATATGCGAAAACTTTCGCAATCGAAGAGACCGGTAAAATATCGCCATAACCTAATGTCGTTAAGGTAACAAAACTAAAATACGCCGCATCAGAGAAATTTTCATGCCATGGCCCTGAATTGATACCATGAATTGAATCGGGGAAAACACGAACAAGAATCAAATACGCAATCGCCCACATTAATCCAAGCAATAAAAATAATGCCATAGAGCCAATGATCTTATTGGTATTTATTGAGCCTGTGAACAGGATCTGACGCATAATAGATTTAAACGTGCCAAAAAAGAATACAAACATCAGCGATAGCATAATAATTTCAATTTCTTCAATACCTAATAGGATTCTAGCAATCATCGCCATAATCCAGATTCCGACCAAAGATGTTAAAAAACGAAACCATGACCTATCAAAACGTAAGCTTAATAAGCAGACAATAAACGTAATGACAGTAAAGGCCTCTAACGCATACTGAACTATGCCATGCGGGATCACTTTTTCTAGTGACGCACTAATTAATAAGCTTATTAAAGCTATCGTCAGAAAAAAGAAATTATTCTGCGAGTTAATTTGTTCTATCTTTTTTTGTAACACAGTATTCTATACTCCATGTAATATACCATCTAATTAAGCTTATCGTGCTAACCGATGATGCGCTTTGGCAAAATGGCCTGAACAAAAAGCTCCAATAATTGAAAGTTCACCGGCTAAACATAATACGGCACACACTTCTGCTAATGCTTGAGAGTGGCCACTTCCATATAAACCTAATAGTTCTAAACACGCTTTTTGGCTAGGGAGATGTGTTCCTCCACCTACAGTCCCTACCATTAAATTGGGTAATGTCACCGATACGCAAAGAACATCATGTTGATTTAGTTCCATTCGCGTTATACCAACAGAAGATTCCGCAACACATGCCGCATCTTGCCCACATGCAATATAAAATGCAGCAAGCGCATTCGCATAATGTGCATTAACACCGATAGTACCGCTTAACGCACCGCCTACTGTGGTCATTTTGCCAAAGTCGACCATTTTTTCAGGGGTCGTATGAAGATATTTCTTCACTAGCTCACGGCTTAAATGTACTTCAGCAGTCACTTTCTTCCCACGAACCGAACGCAACGTTTGTGCCGTTGCTTTTTTATCACCAGATAAATTACAGTCTAGAAAGGCTTCAACAGGTTTAATCGGTGTATTAGCAAGAATATATTCAAAAACGGCATTAGTTGAAATCGTCACCATGTTTTGACCAGATGCGTCACCGGTTAGATATTCAAATACCAAGTAAACATGATTACCTTCCATGCTCAAATTAATGTCTGATAACTTACCGTAGCGCGTGGTTGATTCTGCAATCGTTTTAAAAGTATCGTATTGTGTTGTGACCCAAGTAATAAATTTGCTCGCCTGTACAAGTGATTCAAACGCAAAACCTGGTGCTCGTGTTACGCCTTCATTTAACAATATAGCACTTGCTCCTCCTGCTTCACTGATCAGAAGAGCCCCACGATGATAAGATGCAACTAATGCCGCTTCTGTTGTTGCTAATGGCACAAAGTACTCACCACTAGCAAATAGACCATTCACTTTTAAAGGCCCTGCAATACCTAACGGCAACTTTACTGAGCCAATAAAGTTTTCTATGTTCTTTTCGTAGCAATGCTGTTGTTGCTGAGTTTCGGTATCATACAAAATAGTTTGAGAGTTAATGTTATTCAACACTTCCCAGCGTTTGGCGATGATACGATCACTGATATATGGGTTACGCGGTAACTTTTTTGTTAATTGTTTTACTATGGGATCAAGGCGTTGATGTAATTGCGAAGAAGAAAGCTGACCTAACATGGAGGTCACATAATCCGGACGATGTAAGTTAAATTTTGGCATGAATACAACACATTACTAAATGAATGCGTATTATATCGCTAAACGCACCATTCACTGCTCATGCCAGATAAGATTTAAATTGAGAGACTAAAGCACCATAACATGGTCGCAAAGAATACGGTCCTCTTGGCAAACTAATACCATTTCAGCCATAAACTCACCTTCTGCTTTGCTGAAAAATTGCTTCCACACAATAACAACAGAATCAGGTCTTTTAAACACAGCAACAGGAAAGCGTTCAGTAAAAAAGCCTTTTTCCGATTGGTACTGTTCACACACTTGTTTAAGGTAATCTTTCGTCACAATAGCCTTTAATCGCGGAGTAAAATCGCGAACGTGTGCTGAATGATCTTGCCTTGTTGACGCATCCATTAAGTTATCCATTATAGGTGTTGCTAACAGCAAGATTTCACCATCATCAATAGAAGTAAAATTCATTAAAACCTCTTTTAAATGGGCTTAGTGAGGTTGCTTTGGATAACACGGTACATTTTCAGGTAATTGATACCAGCTCACTTTTTCACTTACCCAAACATGCATTTGTGGCTTGAACATAACATCGTCAACGCAAGCAACAGGCTTAAGTTTAAGCTTAACTGTAGAGCGATCATCAGGGTTAAAATGATAAATACGATTACCACATTCAGGGCAAAATACCGCCGTATTGGTGTTGCCACTATCGGCTTCACGACTCCACATTTTTAATTCACCACTAAATGTAATATCTTCTGCAGCAATCACCGCTGTAATACTAAATGGGCTAGTTGATAGTTTTTGGCACTCTTTGCAATGACAAGCAAAGACTTTTAATGGCTTATTTTTTAATACATAAGAAACCTGACCACACTGGCATTGCGCTTTTATTTCCACAAATAATCTCTCACTTTCAAGTAAAATATCACAGTAACAGTGCCCTGAATTTAAACTTAGATCTTGTTCACAAATATCAGATAAGAAAAAAGCCGAACGAGTCGGCTTTTATCAATATTATTCGTATCCGGTAAGCTCCATAAAGCCTTTTCCTTTATGACTACCATTGACCCGAATAGGTCCTTCCCAATAAGGAAAAATAAAAGGTAACCACTGTTCTCGACGAACAACTGTTGTTTTAATCTTTATGGATTGTGATGGTATCTCGATTTCCCATATTAACGGGAACTGCTTTCCTTTAACGGAAAAATATTTAATCGGTTTCATGCGGATCTGGTGGTTATCAAGCTTAACCACGTTACCATTTTTCCAAGAACGAGAGCCAAAAAAGTAAGGCTTTTCACCGTGTTCACGTAGTTGAGAAACCATCAATGCACTGCCATCATCAAGGTGAATAGAGAACCAATCCCATCCCTGCTGCTGCAAGCTAAGCATACTGCTACTCCATTCACGATCAAACCAACCTTGGCCTTTTACGCGATAGGTTTCGCCATCAAGCTCTAGCATCCCTTTTACATTCAAAAAGGGCGCACTGTAATAATAAGAGGCAATATCTAGCAGTGGGTGTTTCCGGCTATAGCCATTATCACCCTGTAAAACTATCGTTCCCGCTTGTGTGATATCTAAAATTGCTTTCATATTATCATCAGCAAATTCAAGCCGACCGGGAAACGGTGAATTATCTTTTGAGCGCCATGTCCAATTATCTAACCATGCTCGAAATGGGTTTAATACCACCCCTGCTTGCCCTATTCCACCGCGGGCAAAACGCTCTGCTCGCCATGTTTTCTTATCAGTTGTGATCACCGCATGCGCCATATACATTTGTGGCGTTTTCCAACCTTTGGTTTCTTCATCCCCCGTCGCCATTCGGAATAATGTCCATTGCAACGCTATTTGCTTGCCACTTTCAGATTCAAGGTTAGTGGTGAAATACCACCATTCAGCACGATATTCAGGATGTGAACCATAATCTTTAGGAAATTGCAGCTTGTTACCTTTCACTACAGGCTCAAAAACATAGTCGGTTGATTGAGTTAGTGATTCCACAGATTTGCTCGGTGGTTTTTGGTTATCGCAAGCATTTAAAAGCAACGCTAACGTTAGGGTAACTACAACGCGACAGAGCCATATTAATGACATCTTCATTAGAATGACTCCCTTAAAGACAAGATTGCAGAGCGACGAACCAAACGCCAAACAGGCCACGCTCCAGCCACCAACAAGGCTAATAAGGCAGTACCCAATGTCGTCAAATAATCCACAGGGAAATATTGCACTGGCATTGTCCAACCAAAGGAATATTTAAGCACCACATCAATTAATAGCTGGGCAAGAAACAAGCCTAGCGGCAATGCTATCAACGACGTCATCACGCCAATAAACAGCAACTGCCCACCACCAAGTAACGCCAGCTCTCGACCAGTCATTCCCATGCAACGTAGCAACGCAAACTGACGTTGACGTGATACTTCCCCTGCTATTGTGGCAAAAAATAAACCACATATCGCAATGAACAAGGTTAAATGTCCCAGTGTTGAGGTCACAACAAACGTGCGATCAAAAACCCCCATCGCCTCTTTCATCAAGGCTGCATTATTACGAATACGTTCAGGTTGTAAACGGAAACGAGCACCAAGATCGGCAAGTAATTTATCTGGGTTTGCGTTCTTATTAAGGTGAATAGCTAATCCAACTTGCCCTGAATGGGGCCAGAAACGCTGCCACTTAGACTGTGAAATTAATACCTGACCATAAGGGTTACCATAGTCATAATAAATACCGACAATTTTCCAACCTTTATTCATCGGTGCGGGCAAATTAATGATATCTCCGACATCCCAATGATTTTTAAGTGCTATAGACTCACTCACCATAACCGAGCGGCTTTTATGCAGTGTCTTCCAATAGTCATAAGCTGTTTTTTTAACGACTAACGCTTTTTTCTCGCCAGAAGTATCACCAATACTCATGACTTGAATAGTACCAGCGTCAGACGGCGTTTCTTTTTGCCAGCTCCACCAAACTTGCGCAACTTCTGGCTGGTCTTGTAACCACTTAGAGATACGTGGTGCCATATTCATTGATGGACGTATATAAATATCAGCGGCTAACCGTTGCTCTAGCCAACTTTCAGTGGTGTTTCTAAAGCTACCTACCATGGTTTCCATACCAATATTTGATGCTAAAGCCAGCATAAATGCCATCGCAGCAACACCTCGATAGCTCAAACTTGCCGCGGCATCATTAAAAAACCATCGTAATTGTGCCGAGCGACAAAGCTTGCCGAGCCATAAAAACAATTTCCACATCAGATATGGCATGAATAAGCCTGAAGCAATCAAGATAAATGCAATCAGCGCAAAGCCAGCTAGTTGTCCATGAGGCAGTTGATAGATGCCAAAGGCAATCAACATGAAGATACCTGAAAACAATGCTTGCCACGCAAATTCTCGACCGCTAAAGCGAATTAAAGACAAATGAGCTGCGAGCCGTGATGGTTGCGATCTCACTAACCGGATCAAAGGCCAAGTACAGGCAAACGCACAACCAAAGAAAGCAATGGCTAAACTTGCCAGTCCCCACATCCAATGCCACTGAATTTGCAAGCTAACGTTAGCACTATAAAGATCATTGAGAGATGCAGCGACACTCGGCAGTAATTGCTGAGCTAATAACAAGCCCAATAAATTACCGCCAATCAAGCCTAAAACAATCCAAGCGATTAATTCAAAAACTAACGCTTTCGCTATTTGTCCACTGGTGACGCCTAATTGACGTAACACACCGACTAAAGGCTGGCGCTGAGCAAAAGATAGTGACATCGCTTGATAGAAAATAAATAACCCAACCACAAACGATAGCATGCCCATTGCAAACAAATTTAAGTGAAATGCATTAGTTAAGGGCTCTAATTTCGCACTTTGTTTACGTTCTAAGGTTAATCCTGGAGGAAGAATATGAGTTAACTTACTTAATTGTTTTCGGCTCATCTCCCCGCAAACAACAGCAGTGAAACCAGAACTTGGGTTCAATTCTCGCAACAATGCAATATCAGCAATCATACGAGGTTGATTCATTCTTTTGTCTTGAATAATCTCGACTGGACCGATTTTTTTTCCAGAATCTAACGTGATCATACTGCCATCAGACAAGCCAATATAATTTGCGAGCTGTTGACCTATCATGATCGGATAAGGTGGACGCATCAATTTCAGCAGTTCTACCTTACCTTCATCTAATCCATTCGAACCTGAAACAGACATCATTGTAACGGGATCAATACCTAGCAATTGAAAGTCACGTTGCTGATCAGTCACGATGCGATATTCTTCCATCGGCGAGCAAGTTTTCAATCCTGCTCGGCGCATTTGAATATAAAAACCCTGTGGGACTTTCATCCCCATTTGTACGTGGCGAATGCGATAAGGGAAAGGATTAGAAAAAAGTTGTTCACCTTCGCGGTAACTTTCTTTGGCTTGCTGATTTACGGCCATAACGCCAACAAGTAAGGCAATACCTAACGTTAGGCCTAACCATACAAGAACAATTTGAAACGGGTGACGTCGATAATGCCCCCATAACGCATTAACTACGGGGCGTAACATGAAGTTGCCCTCCCTGCAGACGAACATGGCCTTGCATGTGTGATGCGACTTTCTTACTGTGTGTTACAACAAGTAGGGTGCAGTGAAGTTTTTTTGTGAGAGATAGAAGTAACCGAATAACGGCTTCAGCATTGCGTTCGTCAAGGCTACCCGTTGGCTCATCGGCTAACAGGATCTTAGGCTCCATATAAATAGCACGTGCAATCGCTACACGCTGTTGCTGCCCTCCTGATATTTCTTCAGGATAACGCTCTAACAACGGCATAAGATCTAATGCAGAGATCAATTGACGCCATAACTTATCATCTGACGCTAATCCCTTAAGCTGACGGCAAAATTTAATATTATCAGCAACGGTTAATGTTGGTAATAAATTATATTGCTGGAAAACCAAGCCAATATTATCACGCCTAAAGGCCGTTCGTTCTCGCTCTGAAATAGAATGTATGGGTGTGTTGCCCAGCCAAATCTCCCCTTCATCAGGAGTATCTAGCCCTGCAATTAGGTTTAATAACGTACTTTTACCTGAACCACTTTCACCCATTAACGCAACTTGATCACCGGGTTCAAGATCTAAATTCGTTCCTTGAAGCACAAAATGAAATTCGGAGCCGTCACGGTATCCTTTGCAGAGTCCTGCGAGTCGTAACATTTATATCACCAACACTTGAAATCACATCAACTACTTAAAATTTGAGCAATTGATTAAAATAACTAAATAAATACGTCACGCATTTACGCGGCAAATTTACAGCAAATAGCACTGTCATTAAAGTTATTTCAATTGTCAAAGTCGCGATAAATAGTATCACTTAACTTAAGCAACTTATTATTAACAATCTTAACTTTTATAAAAAAATTATAACTTATACTGTGAATTTGTAACCATGCCTAACGTCAATATATTTTCTGTTATTTCATCTGTTATCATGAATATAAAGACGTTAATTCCAGATTGTATTTACATATCTATGACACTTAGCAACATAAAAATCCGTCGATGTTTTTTAATTACGTTATACTCATCGCCTATTTCATAATCAGTAGCTTGCGAATGTATCAATTAACGTTCTCCCTAGAAGAATTTCTCACCCAATATTGGCAAAAAAAGCCAACCATTATTAAAGGTGGCTTTAAGCACTTTGTCGATCCTATCAGCCCTGACGAATTAGCGGGGCTTGCGATGGAAGAAGAAGTTGATTCTCGCTACATTGCAAAAAAAGATGACCAATGGGAAGTCCTGCATGGGCCATTAACCTTCGATAATACGCCAGAAGAGAATTGGTCGTTCATCGTACAAGCCGCTAATCATTGGCATGAAGGTGCAGCACAATTAGTCACTCCTTTTCGTCAACTTCCAGGCTGGTTATTTGACGATTTAATGATCAGCTATTCAACCCCTGGTGGCGGTGTTGGTCCTCATATTGACCAGTATGATGTATTTATTGTTCAAGGCTCAGGAAAACGTCATTGGCGTGTGGGTGAGAAACGCGATGATTATGAGGAAGAGTTTCGTCATTCGGCATTACGCCAGATTAAAGGTTTTGAGCCAATCATTGATGAAGTGTTAGAAACGGGAGATATTTTATATATTCCACCTGGTTTCCCACATGATGGCTATTCTGTGGAAACATCCATGAGCTTTTCTGTCGGTTTCCGTTCGCCTAAAAAACAAGAGTTATTAAGTACCTTTGCTGATTTCGTGATTTCAAATGATATTGGTGATGTCCACTACCACAACCCAGCCCTCTCTACCCGTCGTTGTAATGGTGCGATTTCAGAGCAAGATTACCATGATCTTGAAACCATGATGCGCAGTTTGCTTGATCACCCGCATTTATTAAAACAATGGATGGGCGAACATTTAAGCCAAAATCGTCACGAGTTAGATATTGTTCCGTCTGATCCTGAGTGGAGTAATGAAGAAACCTATCAATGCTTAATGAATGGCGATAGCTTTAATCGCATTAGCGGCTTACGTGCGTTTTATCATGATGCTCAACCTGAGATCATCTTCATCAATGGTGAACAATACGCATTACCCGATGAATGTGCAGAGACCGCAAAACAGTTTTGTGATGAGCAAGTCGTGACTGCTGAATCTCTAGGCAATGCCATTCATCACCCTGCCGTATTAACGCTACTTACTCAGCTTATAAACCTTGGATATTGGTACTTAGCAGAATAAATAAAGTCATGTTATCAGACTAAAAATGGCCTAAATAAGCGGGAGTCAACCTCTTCTTTTAGGCCGTATATTTAAGCGACTAAATTATTCATCCAACGTCGTGAATGTACACGAAACGATGAGGCAAACCATTTAATTAGCTCTTCTAAACCTAATAAAGCATAAACCCACTCTATCGGCCAATGTAAAACAAATGCACAGAATGCGGTGACGGGAATACCGATCATCCATTGCGCAATAATATCTTGATAGAAGCAAAACTTAATATCACCACCAGCTCGTAATACACCAACAATCATTACCATTGGAATACTTTTTAACACCAGAATAACTGCAAAAATATCAAAGAAATGATCAGTTAACGCGCGTACATCTTCTGTTAATCCTGAAAATAAACTTAATAACGGCTGTTTAATTAAAAACATCACACATACCGTTAATAAAGCAAAACCTAAGTTAAGTAACGAGAATGCCCACGCCTTTAAATAGGCTTCATCATTTTTATTGGCACCGAGTAAATTGCCGATAAATACAGCTGACGCATTTGAAATACCGATCAGCATTGCAAGTGACAGTGACTCAATCGGCGTGATCACCGACATTGCAGCAAGCCCATTTACACCTAATTGCCCTATAATCGCATGGTAAACAAAAATTCCCCCCGCCCATGCAAGGTGATTAAATGTAATCGGTAATGATAGTTTAAGAAAACGCTGAATATCTTTTTTATTACAAACAGCTACAACCGTTTGTAAATTAAACGCTAATAAATGTTTTCGCCCATATAAATAAGAGGCCAGTAATATCAGTTCAATACCACCACTAAGCAACGTTGCCCATGCAGCACCTTTGATCCCCATCGCTGGCAAACCAAATTTACCAAAAATAAATACCCAATTAAGGAACATATTGGCACCAATACCAATCGCACTAAAAAAGGTACTAACACCGGGCTGGTGCATCGAACGTAAACCCACAGCGATACCAATACCAAATGCCGCGCCGAGTAAGTTAAATGCCGTAATACGTAAATAATCAGAACCTAACGCGATAACTTTTGGCGATTGTGTCGCAAGGCCCATGATCCATTCTGGCGCAAATAAAAACAGTGCCGCTGCGACTGAAGCAAAACAACCGCTGATCATCACGGTTAAGGCTGTTGCTTCTCGTACTCCTTGCTTATTATTCGCCCCCCAATATTGAGCAGTCAACATCGCACCGCCTGTCGAGACGCCAAATAACATAATAATGGCAACAAAAAAGGCTTTACCTGCAATACCAGCAGCGGCTACTTGGGCATTCCCTAACTGGCCTAACATCAAAATATCGACAAGACTTCGACTTGAAAACAACATTGACTGCAACGCAATAGGTAAAGCAATCCAAAATAACGAACGAAGGAAGCCTCGATCAAATTGTTGAAGAATGAGTGTCGGCATTGCAATAATCCCTAATAACAACAATCGATAATATAATAGTTATTATCGTGTAACCATTGGTAAAATTTACTGATAAACTGTCGTGATAAAGCAGAGTAATTATCTAAAATAAAGCATACTGATAGATAATCAATTTGACGTGAAATGTTATGCTAATCGCGAAAATAACTTGATGCCATACCTATTATTCTGAACTTGGTTACAATTAACAAAAATATAAATCTTTATATCTACGATAACTCTTCTTAAGTCACACCATAAGGAAATGGAGCAATGAGGTAATGAAACAAACAATTCTAGTGGTCGGCGCATCAGGCTATGTTGGTAGCCATTTAGTGCCAGAATTGCTAAATCAAGGTCATCACGTTAAAGCCACAGGACGCAACTTACAATTGCTAAGAAAGCGTGGCTGGAATGATCTTGATAATCTTGAATTAATTTACCTTGATCTCAATGATGATAGTGACCTTACGGATCTCTTTCACGGTGTTGATATCGTTTTCTTCCTTGTACATGGTATGAACCATGGTCATGATTTTATTGATTTTGAATTAGACTGCGCACGCCACTTTAGCCAATATTTAGAACATAGTCAGGTTAAGCAGGTTATCTACTTAGGCGCGCTACAATCTGAAGATGCAGCTTCAACTCACCTGCTAGCTCGTAAAGAAACAGGTAATATTCTTCGCAATAGTGGCAAAACTATCGTCGAATTACGTGCAGGTATCATTATCGGTCCTGGCTCTGCCGCTTTTGAAGTGATGCGCGATTTTGTAAGTCATCTACCTGTGATGCTAACACCACAGTGGGTCAGTTCTCGCAATTCTCCAATTGCGCTTAGAAACTTGTTATTTTATTTAACTGAGCTGATTAAAAAGCCTAATAATGAAAACCTCATTTTTGATGTTGCAGGACCAGAACAACTTACCTACCGCGATCAAATGGTACGTTTAGGTACACTGCTTAATAAGAAAATTCGCGTGATACCGCTTAAATTCTTAAGTCCAGCCATGGCAACTTATTGGCTACGTTTTATTACCTCAGTACCGACCAATATTGCGAGAGCATTGATCAACGGCTTGCAATATGATTTACCAGCTGATGGAAGCAAGTTACAGCAATACATCCCACAAGTCTTAATCAGTTACGATGATGCGGTATCAGAAGCATTAGAGATGAATGATGAGATTATTGATAGTGAGATTTGGGGATTTGACCCTGATGCATTATCGCGCTGGAAATCTAATTATGGCTATTACCCTAAACAAGCGGGCTACACGTTAAAAACCGATGCGAGTGCTGAAGATTTATGGCAACAAGTTCAGCTCGTTGGTGGAAAAGAAGGTTACTTTTTTGCCAACAGTCTATGGCGTATTCGTGAATGGATGGATTCAATGATTGGTGGTAATGCTCTAGAACGTTATCGCCGTGATCCTCAACATTTACAATTGGGCGATCGCATTGACTCTTGGAAGGTGATCAGTCTTGAAGAAAACCATTTCTTATCACTCCTGTTTGGGATGAAAGCGCCAGGTTTAGGGCGATTAGAATTTACCATTAATGATCATGGTGATCACCGCTCAGTGGATATTAGAGCATGGTGGCACCCGAAAGGTTTTAAAGGTCTTTTATACTGGTTCGCTATGATGCCTGCACACCTATTCATTTTTAGAGGCATGACATTACAGTTAGTCAAACGTTGTAAAGCGAAAGCGAAAGATGGACAGATTGATACGGTATAACCTTGGCTTTGCTTGTTATTTCTAACAAAACTTATAGTCCATAATAAAAAACGCCCGATAGCGCATGTTATTTCTAACAGCAATATCGGGCGTTTTTCATTTACGGAATGTCACCATCAACAGATGATATACCGTATTATGCAGCCACTTGTTTTGTTGCACATGTCATTCTGTATGCAGCGATTGGGCCACTGATCAATGTGAACGCAATCAAGATAGAAACAGGGACAGCCGTTATCACAATGAACGATTGCAGTGCATTTAAGCCACCGTCACCTGCAAGCAATAATACCGCAGCAACCACACCCATAGTGATCGCCCAGAACAAACGATGCTTACTATCAGGTTCATTATCACCAGAAACCACCATCGCAATCGAATATGCCATTGAATCACCCGTGGTAACAACAAAGGTTGTCGTCAACACAAGAAACGCAGGTAATAAAATACCGCTTAATGGCAAGTTAGACAGTGATGCTAATAATACCGCCGGTAAACCACCGTCATTCAGTGGGCCAGAAATTACACCCGGTGTTTGTAGCTCAAGGAAAATACCAGTACCACCTAATACAGCGAACCAAAAATTCGTCACGATAGGCGCACCAATCGCAACCGCAAGAACTAAACCACGAATGCTACGCCCTTCTGAAATACGTGCAATAAAGATTGCCATCATCGGTGCAAAACCGATAAACCAACCCCAGAAGAACCATGTCCACCATACATTCCAAGAAGGCTTATCATTCGCTAAGCTTAGCTCGCCAAAATGATGAATGTAATCACCAAACGCGCTACCAAACTCAGTTAAAATAAATTTCGTTGGGCCTAAGAATAGCATTGCTAGTAATAGTCCAAACGCACCAATCACGTTTAAGCGTGATAGCCACTGTAGACCTTTATCCATTCCTGACGCAGCAGAAAGAGAATAAATAGACACAACGACGGCAAGGATCATTAACTGAGATTGAACGTTATTTTCAAGCCCTGTTAGCAACTCTAAACTATAACCTAACTGCGATGCTAGGAAACCAATAGGGCCAATTGTACCTGCGGCAACGGCAATAATTGAGCAAGCATCAATTACACTACCGAACCAATGATCTTCCAACTTCTTTCCAAAGATAGGAAAAAGCAAAGCACGCGGACGTAATTTTACGCCATGTTCATGGTGTGCATACATTAATACAATAGTTGCCAACGTGCCCAATACAGCCCACGCTAAAAAGCCCCAGTGTAAGAACGCTTGACCCAGTGCAGGGTCGACAGCTTGTTGTGTAGATCCAACAACACCTTCAAATGTCGGCGGTGGTGTAATGAAATGGTAAATTGGCTCAGCGGCAGACCAAAATACGCCACCACCCGCTAATAAAGTACACATGATCATCGCTAACCAACGAAAAGTACCGATTGTTGGTTTTTTCACGGTTCCCATCACCTTTTTACCCAAAGGGCTAAAAGCAATGGCTAAAGCAATAAGAAAGTTAACCAGCATTAAGATCTGCCAGCTATAACCAAAAGCATTGGCTGCAGATTCAAAGCTAGTTTGAATTAATGCTGTAAAGCTGGACATATCAGCCAGTGCAGCAAAAATGAATAAGGAAATGAAACCAATAGTTAGAATTGGAACTAGTTTTGCTTCAAAACGAGAAGAATCTGAGTTCAAAGATGTGTTGTTACTATCAGCTATTTGACATGCATTACTTGGCATAAATATCTCACGTTGTTTGTGAGGGACGAGAGATTAGCAGCTAAAAAGCATAAAGACCAGTCAAAAACTCCTTTATTTTCAATAAAAAGACCATGCAATCTATCATTGCATAGCTTTTTAATTGGTAGATCATGACGTTACATATTTATATTACAAATTTTGATTAACGATAAAAAATTGAATATTTATTATACAGACTGTATTGATAGGAAAATAATTACCAAACATCGAAAGTCTTTATTGCTCTAACCATTTCCCATCTAGTATTACAAAATACAGTAGATAATCATGCAGCAATAGCCGTCTAGTTGGCATGTTAACGTCTCTATAATTCGTGGTAATAGGCACAATAATGAGAAAAAGCATCACTTTCACTGCTCACCTCTTCGACTGAGTTTACTCGTCGGCACTGCGATATCACTTAATCGAAGCAAAGAGATCAGCTAATGAAAAATGTTGTCTAATGAAGAAGGGATAAATTCGAATATGTAACAGCAGATTCATCCACAATTAGCTCATAAACAGTCAGTGAGTGAATATGATCAATATGCAGAATTTGTTGCCTAGGCATTAAAAGCTAATCATTCGTTTACTCTAATGGTTCAGAAGCCAATGTCACACAGCCTAACTGCTGCTTAATATATCGTTGGCGCAGTGTTATTTGTACTGTTACACGCGATCGGAATACCAACCGAAACCATCACCGTTCACAAAGTTAAGGCTTTTCGCTCTTCTAACATGTGAGGGATTAGCGAATGCTCTGATTGATAAATCCATTCAGAGAGAGAAGTCGATTTTACGTGAAAGGCCAGCCAACGAGACATAGCCCCCATCTAGTTTTGTCATATAAATGAAAAATGGACTCTTTACCTTGGCTAAAATCAAGTCTAAATCTCGATATAAACACATATCTAAAAATTTAATCATTAATCCGTTTTTTAATGTATTGCTTAGGCGGTCGTCCGAGGGTTTTTTTAAAGAAAGTAATAAAGGCACTTACCGATTCGTAGCCTAAATCTTCTGATACTCGCTGTACAGGCTCCCCTGATGACAGTTTTTGCAATGCAATCACAATATGAAGCTGTCCACGCCAATTACCAAAGGTTAATCCTAATTCCTGCTTCACCAAACGCGCCAAGGTTCTTTCACTCATCGCATATTTACTTGCCCATTCACCAACAGTACTGCGATCGCTTGGGTTATTAATGAGCTCTAAAGCAATACTGTGTAATCGACTCTCAGTCGGAATTGGAAAATCAAAATGTTCAGATGGCATGCTCGTTAATTCATCAATCAACACATCCGCTAACCTTGCGGTTTTACATTCGGATGTATAGGAGAGATCGGATTCTGTTAAACGAACAATAAGCTCACGTAAAAGTGGAGAAATAGATAATGTGCACGCTTTAGATGGCATTCCAACTACATCTGGATCAACGAATAGCATACAAGTATCGGCATCAGGAGAAACACTATTACTATGAGGTACTTGGCTTGGGATCCAAACTGCACAATTCGCGGGAACCATCCAGATAGCGTCAGCAATTTTACAACGAACAAAACCACTTAAAGGAAGAACAAGTTGTCCTTTACGGTGTTGATGGACTGGGATTTCTTCATCCTTCTCTAACCCAGATAGGCGCAATGCAACGACCTTTTGTGGATAAAGATCGGAGTCAAACTCAGGGAAATGGATACTGTACTTCATAATTTGTCCGAATTTAGATATCTACTGTCAATATAACTTAATACAGAAAAAATTAGGAGAGGTATTATGTCATTAAAGATTTAAGGAGAGAGCTATGTCACATAAAAATAAAAAAACAGTCCCTAAAGTTGCACGACCAGCATTGGTTATCCTGGGTATTTTACTTATTGCAAGTAACCTACGTGCGCCACTTACAGGATTAGGACCTATTCTAGAGTTCATCTCACAAGATTTAGGTTTAAGTGCAACACAAGCCGGTATGTTAACTACTTTGCCTTTGTTGGCCTTTGCCCTATTTTCACCGGTATCATCTGGCCTTGCACGTAAAATCGGCTTAGAGCCATCTCTTATGATAGCTCTGGTTCTTGTTGGTTGTGGTGTGCTTATCCGTTCCGGTGGCTCAACCTTAATGCTATTTTTAGGTACATGCATTATCGGTATCGGTATTGCGATTGGTAACGTATTACTGCCAAGCTTACTAAAAAGAGACTTCCCAACAAAAGTCACGACTTTGACTGCTGTCTATGTATTAATCATGGGTATTGGCTCAACGTTAAGTTCAAGTACGGCTATTCCAATGATGAACCTAGCAGGTTCAATGGGCATTACGGCAATTCCGCATTGGGCATTTGCTTTAGCAACCGTACTGATCTTCCCTATTATTTCAATTATTGTATGGTTGCCACAATTATCAGGTCACACTCGCCCTTCAGCTGATACGGCTGATATTGATAGCCATAGCTACCTATGGCGTTCAGCGGCAGCATGGCAAGTTACCATCTTTTTAGGCTTAAACTCTTTTATCATGTACATCTTTATCAGTTGGTTACCAAGTATCCTAATTGATAACGGCTACACAGAGAACCAAGCGGGTTACTTACATGGTGTATTACAGCTTTCAACTGCCATACCAGCACTCGTGCTTATTCCACTTATGGCAAAAATGAAAGACAAACGTGCAATGAGCTTTGCGATGGCTGTCTTAGCCTTCATCGGTATTCTTGGCCTACTTATGATGCCGGAACACGCATTAATCTGGGTAATTTGCTTTGGCTTTAGCTGTGGTGGTGGTTTTATTCTTGGCCTCTCATTTGTTGGTATTCGTACTCATGATGCCCACCAAGCAGCCGCACTATCAGGTATGGCACAATGTATGGGTTACTTACTTGCAGCAACTGGCCCTATTATTTTTGGCTCGCTACATGAATCGACACATAGCTGGGAAGCACCACTATATATGACACTTGCCGTCTGTGTGGTATGGGGATTCTTAGCACTGTTTGCAGGACGCTCACACGTTATCGTTCGCTCACAAAGCGGTAAAGATATCGTTATTGATGCACCCGTTCATGAAAATATTCACGAAGAACTTAAACGCGTAAAAAATGAATTAGCGCTAGTGACTGAAGAGCGTAACGAACTTAAAAAAGCATTTAACGCAAAATTATAAAGCTCTCTTAAATTGGCAAGGACGCCAATCTCTTATTACTTATATATCGGCAGGACGCCGATATTTTTTATCTGCTTAACATACACTTATGCAATAACAGCTTGTAATAACAATGATTGCCGCTAATAGCAGTTAGTTTTAACGTAAGTTTTATTTCTTATGAGTAAACCACAATGAAACTATCTTATCTTCTTACGAATGTTGCTCTTTTTTCTCCCCTTGCACTAGCAGAATCTACGCAATCACAGCCACAACAAAACGTATTTTATATCCTTGCTGTCACCATCATCTTTTTGATCGCCCTTGCATGTTACCGCGTAACTAAAAACAAAGCGCGCAAACATAAACCGGAGATACCTTCATTCATACACCATCTCATTGGTTTTGTGATCGGCTTTATTTGTTTCTATGCCTTATTCTATTTTCTTGGGTTTTGTTTTTAATTCCATCCATCAATAGGCGAATAATAAGATGTCATATACCATTAAATTTGCGCACTATGGCTAGTGTTCTTACAGGAATTATCTCTTTTACTCATTCATCATCTAACCTAATAATAAGAAAGCAACGTGTAATTCACACAATTTACTGACATAACATACAATAAAGTCTATATCCTCAAAGAGTTAGTTTTGCTAACGGCACAATACAGTGCGTCACAGAGGAGATAGTATGAAAGGAATAACCATCGCAAGTGTTTTACTTGCCACCGTATTACTCACTGGATGTAATCAGCAACACGATCACCAAATCCACGGTACATTAACTCACGTCGGCATTGCCACTGACTTCGACTTAAACAACACCCCAGCTGTCAGTATTATCTTGTCAAAAGATACCGAACATTACTTAACTATTTCACTGAATCAGCACAGCCTTCAAACCTTACTTGCACATCAAAACACCCAAAACTTCAATCAAAAAAATAACAATATTGATGCCAATTTAACTTGGGATGGGCATTATATTATCGATAAATCACGAGCATCAGGTATCGTGTTAGACCTAGAATATATTAATAAAACAACACATAGTGCAAAAATTCACTACACCGCCACACTTGTTAACGCCAAGAAAGAAAGCAATAAAACTATAGAGCTTAGTGACTCATTCACTTTAGCTGCTGATGATCTGAAGGTAATCCAAGAACTGAGTTCCAAGCCAGCCAGCTAACTAGATGAAATAACAAATTTAATTGGTAATTGATTAAGGATTTTAACAAGGTGATGGGATATTAATGGACATCGTCGTGTGAACACGTATGATCAGCGCCAATCTATTGAATCCCATATTGGAATAGCATTTTGATTAGAGAAAATGTATTTACCTCATACGAAAATTGGACAAAACCTTTCGTATCAGAAGTCGCTGAAATCATTAACCTACTGAAAGATCATGGCTATGATGCAAAGAAGTTAGCGTTAGTCACTGGTTTGCAAGAGAAGAATGTAAGTAGCTGGACAGCGAAATACAAAAAAGAACCTTTCAATGTGTCGACTATTCCATACCCATGTTGGTGTTTCTTAGCGGCATTAATTGGCAAACAAAGCATTGCAACTAATGGCAAAGTGATCCCAGTTGAGGATATTCGTCGCGTATTACGCTTATTCAAACCATCAGCATTTGGTGCTCGTAATACTTTTGTATGCCCAACCAACGAACAATTTGCCAAGCTAATTGATAGCGGCCTATTTGAAGAAATGACAGCGCAGAATATTTGTGAATTATTTAGTTGGAACCCAAGTCAGTTTGTTGAAAGCATTCAAACAGGCAAACTCCCTTTCCTCAATTGGTGTTTAATCATCATGATGTTAGGAATTAATATTCAAAAAATGGTACTTAAAGACTTAGAAGCCCCATTAGAATACGTACCAGAATAAACTTCGTTTAGTCTTCAAATTCTAGCAAACGACTGTTTTACCACAGTCGTTTTTTTATTCTTAAAAACCATTAACTTATTAACAATCAGAATCTTATCTTTTAAGCATCTTACCCAACCCAGCTAACACAATCGCACTAACAACAACATTTACAGCAAAACCAATGCTTATTAATAAAATAGTAAGTGGATTGCAGATATAACTGCTGGTATAGGTACTACACATTGCGCCAACTTCTATCGTAAAGAACGACCATGGCAAAGCTAAATACAAAAAGACGATATGGTTTTCATAAAACAAATGATTAAGATCCGTACTTACGTACAGAGATAAAAACCAAATTATGCCGTAAATAATAGGCACCATAAATGCGATAACAAAAATCCGTTTTCTATTCATTGACCGATTCTCCTTTTCATATTCCCAACACCAGTTTAGCTGCATATTTTCGATTATGTTATACCGTAATAAGCATGTTTCGCGATTCACTTCAGGTTAAGTTACAACTGATATAGTCATAATACATTACGTATAACCTTCGTTATTTCCTCTCCACTGTTTTATGCTTCTAGCTACTCTGCGCGCGGAATATCGTTACCATTAATGAGGTGACTATGGTGAAACCATCAAAACAACTGACATGGCTACCATGGATTGCGGGTATTGCTTTTTTTATGCAGACTCTTGATGCCACAATAATAAATACAGCCATCCCCTCATTGGCGAAAAGCTTGCATGAATCGCCCTTAACGATGCAGCTAACCATCATTAGCTACACCCTGACTGTTGCGATCTTAATTCCTATTAGTGGCTGGCTTGCTGACAGATTTGGCACCCGCATTATATTTGGCTGGGCTGTAGGCTTATTTACACTCGGTTCGTTGGCGTGTGGATTATCTGGCACATTAACGCAACTGGTACTGGCTCGCATTCTCCAAGGTGTTGGTGGCGCAATGATGGTGCCTGTAGCACGCTTAGCATTATTACGGAGCTATCCACGCAATGAATTTGTTCACGCGTTAAACCTAGCAACAATGCCGGGATTAATCGGTCCTGTTGTCGGCCCTGTACTTGGTGGCGTATTAGTCACTTATGCAAGTTGGCATTGGATATTCTTAATAAATATCCCTGTCGGTATTATTGGACTATGGATGACCAAACGCTACATGCCTAACTTTACTTCAACTGCGAGTAAGTTTGATGGTTGGGGATTTATTCTATTTAGCTCAAGTTTAATTACTCTTTTAAGCGGCATTGAACTTTTAACTAAATCAGAGACGGCTTTAATTCCAGTTATAACCTTATTAATTGGTTTTACTCTTCTTGTTACTTATATTTATTACGCATCAAAAAAACAAAACGTGCTTATTCCTTTATCACTTTTTAAGACTAGGACTTTTTCTGTTGGTATCGGTGGAAATATATTTTCTCGTTTAGGTACAGGGGCTATTCCTTTTCTTATACCACTTATGTTGCAAGTTGGGATGGGAGCATCAGCCTTATATGCAGGGTTAATGATGGTACCCTTAGCCTTTGGCGCATTATTAGGTAAATCGTATGTCGAAAGAACCCTTAAACGTCTAGGCTATCGCAAAACATTATTTTGGGTCACTATAGTTATTGGTATTATTACAGCGGCATTTGCCCTTATATCAGGCCAGTTATCTCTATGGTTAGCCCTACCATTACTGTTTGCGTTAGGCATTGTTCGCGCAACACAATTTACCGCAATGAACACCATAACATTAGCTGATTTAGATGATAATCATGCAAGTGCAGGCAACAGTATGCTAGCGGTAACCCAACTACTTTCAATTAGTTTTGGTCTTGCTATCTGCGCGTGTGTTTTACACTTTTTCTCAACCTATTACGCTGGCAATGATATGTCTCATTTTCACCAGACATTCATCGCTATGGGCCTGCTAACCGTTATTTCTGCAGTGTCCTTTTTATCATTGAAGCGTTCTGATGGTAATAACTTAATACACAGATAACATTCATGTTAGCGATGAAATAAGTGAGCATCTGTACTAAACATACTGATGCTCACATCGATATATGAGTAATAACCGCAGCTTTATTGATCCAATTTATGTTCATGTTAGCTGGGTAACTAACGTTGCCCTCACCGAATAAAACGGTACGTATAAAAGCCCAACTCTTTTGCCCCTGCTGCCAACATATCATGCAATTAAGAGGAACATTTCGACCCAGATAACCGATGTTCAATAATAAGGATAATGGCATTCACGCTTCAGAATTAAAGAGGATTTTATTATAAATCAGGGTATTAATATTATTGGTTCACACCAAGGATAACGCTCGACTGCTTTTTGTCATCACCCTTCATGATATTTCCAATATTTACTTATATAAGGAGGCTTAGGCTTGTCCAACACTTCGGAGAGGTGTCGGCTTCGCGACACATATCCTTATCTGTTAGGTTAATCGTTTTTCTGCCAATTGCCCACGTTCACCAAGCTCTCCGACATCAAACCAACCATGTTTGCGATAGAAACTAACGGCTTGCAAATTTGCAGGAATATAGCGTAGCTGTGCATATGTACATTGCTCGTTTTTGAACTGAGCACATATGAAATCCACTAGTTTTTTACCTAAACCGTTGTTACGAAATTCAGGTAACAAATACAGCAAGTTAATATAGCCAAACTTTATACCTTGCTCATCCATCAAGCCATTTCGAAATTCTATTTGACCGATGACCTCATTGTTTTTGATAACATGATAAAAGCCAGAATTATCAAATGTACTTAGCTTTGTAAACCACGCTTTAGTTTCATCAACACTAAAACCGGCATCATTCCCAAAGCTTACTGCATGTGCATCTCGTCGAAATTGTATGCATAAATCGAGAGTATCATCCATTTCAATTTTTACGGGAATAAATTCCATTTTACACTCCGTACTTTAAGTAGATTAACCTAACGCCTCGTTAAGAGGCGAAAAATTGTTGGCTAAAATTAGCGACGTAGGAGCAAAAGCCAACTGTTTTTGTCCTTTTTAACGACTTGTTGAACGAAGCCGCTTCGCGGCAGAATGAAAGCCCATAAGCTCGACTACGGTAAATACACCTTTCAAAAATGAGTATTTATCATGAATAAAGCACAGCAACATCGTTCAGATTATCTTTATGAACAACACCTTACCCATCTCACCTTGCAAGGTAAACGCCCCGCTACGATTGATGCTTATAGTCGTGCTCTACGTCGCATTACCCATCAACTGG
>NZ_PYOB01000041.1:0-17747 GCF_003026165.1 Photobacterium sp. GB-1
TAAATGAAATCAAGTTATAGAAATAGCCCTATAGGTCAATTAAATTGATTTATAAGACCATTATTTTCAATAAAGCAATGTGATTTACAAAATACCAAGTAGCTTTTTAAGTGCTGAAAGGTAGCGACGGCTAACGGGAAGTTCATACCCTGTTTTTGTAATAATTTCAGCTAATCCATTTTCTAATAACTTAATTTCACTGATCATTTTGATATTCACCAGATACTGACGATGACAACGCACCAATGGCGTTTTTTCTTCCAATGTTTTTAAGGTGAGTTGTGTGCTAGCAGTTTGATCATAGGAACGTACTTGTACGCCACTGATATCGCTATAGGCACATTCCACGGTGTCGGTGGTAAGAATCACAATACGGTTATGACCAATGCAGGGGATTTGGTCGAGCTTATTCGGTGCAATAGCGGAGATGGCTTGTTGAGGCGTTGATTGTTGTATCACTTTATGTAAACGACTCACTGTTTTGGTTAAACGACTTGGATTAACTGGCTTCAATAAATAATCAAAAGCATTCTCTTCAAACGCTTGAATAGCATAATGATCGTAAGCGGTTACAAACACCACATAGGGCATAGTTTCAGGATCGAGCATGCTTAATAGTTCAATACCTGTTACTTGTGGCATTTGAATATCAACAAAGACAATATCTGGCTTTAGCTCATTGATTTTCTTTAGCCCAATGATAGCGTTTGGCGCTTCACCAATCACCGTAACATAGCCTGTTTCTTCCAATAGTTCTGCCAGCTCTTCACGGGCAAATTGTTCATCATCAATGACAAGAGCAGTTAACATCCAACCTTACCTTTTATGTGATTTGCTGTACTTATTGTGCGTTGGGGATAATAAAACTTATTTGGGTAAATTGGTGCTGTGTGCATGTGATTTTTAGCGTTGAATCACGACCAAATTGATTGGATAGGCGTTTATCTACTATCTCCATTCCCAGTCCGACATGGGTATCTGCTGGTGGCTGATAACTTCCTGCATTATCTTCAACCGTGATTTCGTAGCCCAATGGGTGAGGTTGGCTATAAATCTTCACTATTCCACCTTCTAACAGTGTAGAAATACCATGTTTGATAGCGTTCTCTACCAGAGGTTGAAGCGTAAAACTGGGCAGTTTGGTATCAAGTAATTCATGTTGAATATTAATGTCGACATCAAGACGATCCGTAAAACGGGCTTTTTCTATAGTGAGGTAGGCGTTTACGTGTGCCAACTCTTCTCGTAGCGTCACGGTGTTAATATTTTGCTTTAAGTTACTACGGAAAAATTGCGATAAGTTTTGAATAAGCTTTCGGGCTTTATCTGGATCGCGTCTTGTGATGGCACTGATGGTATTAAGGGCATTAAACAAAAAGTGAGGATTCACTTGCGCATGTAGCAGTTTAATTTCGGCTTGTGATAATAAGGTTTGTTGCTGCAAGTAATCACCGTAAAGAATTTGGCTGGATAGTAGCTGTGCAATACCTTCTGCCATTGACATGTTAGCGGTTGAAAACAGTTTACGTTTTGGCTCATATAACTTAATGGTGCCGACAACTTGATTGCCTGCGCGTAGTGGAATGATAAGCGCCGAACCAAGCTTACAGTCATGGGCGAGAGAGCATTGATATGGGGATTCACGACCATCAAGGTAGATGATGTCATTTTGTTCTATCGAATCTAAGGTGCTTTGTGAAGAAATAGGGGTGTTTGGCTTATGGTGATCATCCCCGATCCCCACAAAGGCTAAAAGTTTTTCTTGGTCTGTGATCGCAACGGCACCGACCTTGGTTTCTTCATAAATAATACGGGCGATCTTATTGGCATTGTCACTGTTAAAGCCGGTACTAAGAATACCGACCGAGCGATCTGCAATGGTTAAAGCACGGCGAGAAAAGGCCGCAGAGTATTTTTCAAAGATTGTTTTACGATCTTGCAGAATACTCATAAACAGTGCCGCACCAACGGAATTGGCAATGATCATTGGAACGGCAATGGTAGAAACGAGCTCATAGGCTTGGTCAAAAGGTTTGGCGACAGTGATTAAGATGATCATCTGCACTACTTCAGCAACAAAGGTGACACCAAATACCATGCAAGGGTTAAATAACAATGCGCCTTTGTTACGTTTAAGCAGGTAAACATGGAGTAAGCCACCAATTAAGCCTTCAGCAGTGGTCGAAATGGTACAGGCAAGATCGGTAAAGCCACCAAGAGTATAGCGATGAATACCGCCCGTTAAACCAACCGCAAAACCCACCACAGGGCCACCAAAAAGCCCACCCATAACGGCACCAATAGCACGGGTGTTCGCAATTGCATCGTCGATATGTAAGCCGAAGTAGGTACCGAGAATACAAAAACCAGAAAATAGTACATAACAGATTAGCTTATGGCTTAAACGAGAAGAAATGCTCAACAAAGGCAAAATAATGGGGGTCTTACTCAGCATATAAGCCAGTACTAAGTAAACACACATTTGCTGTAGCAAAGAGACTATCAATTCCATATTGGAGCTCATGATAAAAATAATGCGCGATTGTAAGGCAAACAAAAAAAGCCTGCGGTGCGCAGGCTCTTAGATTGAGGAATCAAGCAAATTAATGTTTGTGATTATGCTATTTCTGACGTTGCTTTTATTTCTTCCTCATCGGCAAAGTCAGTATCACCTTTTCCTTTCGATATCTTTATTACGTAACCTGTTACGAATAGCGAGAATACAATACCTACGATGGTTGAGATCTGCATTGGTAAGCCGAAACCTAATGTGCTGTTATTTAAAATGAAGGTCACACATACCGTTGTCATAAAGATGGCTGGAACTGTCGTGATCCAGTGCA
This sequence comes from Photobacterium sp. GB-1, assembly GCF_003026165.1. Lineage (NCBI taxonomy): Bacteria > Pseudomonadati > Pseudomonadota > Gammaproteobacteria > Vibrionales > Vibrionaceae > Photobacterium > Photobacterium sp. GB-1. The sequence goes on from NZ_PYOB01000041.1 coordinate 2,844, forward strand.
ATTTATTATGGCGAAGCAAGTAAGCAGAAGCCGTCCAAAGCATCATTACAGCTGTGGTTTGGTTAGCAAAGCCGAAGTAACGCCAGATAATCCCGAAATCGACTTGGGTTAAAATGCCACCTAATACAAACAATGGAACAGCCATAAGTAGACGATTACGCAATGTTTTTTGCTCAACATTGAAGTACTCAGCTAAGATCAAACGGCTTGAACGAAACGCAGTATCACCAGAGGTAATAGGTAGAATCACAACACCTAAGAACGCCAAGATGCCACCAAACGTACCCAGTAAACCAAAGGATGCACTGTAAACTACGTTACCCGGACCACCACTTTTCACCGCTTCAGAAAGTGACTCAAGCGAGCCGAAGAAAGATAGGGCAATAGCACACCAAATTAGCGCAATCACACCTTCACCGATCATCGCACCGTAGAATACGAAGCGGCCATTTTTCTCATTGTGCATACAGCGCGCCATTAATGGCGATTGTGTCGCATGGAAACCAGAGATAGCACCACAAGCGATAGTAATAAACAATGCAGGCCATAGTGGCATGTCATTCGGGTTTAAGTTAGTGAACATTTCGCTCACTTTGAAATCACCCATTACAGTATGTTCACTAGAGAACGCAATGGCTGCCATTAAGCCCACAGACATGAAAATGAGAAGAGCACCAAATAATGGGTAGAAGCGACCAATGATCTTATCGACAGGTACAATCGTTGCCAGAATGTAGTAACCAAAAATAAGCACAACCATAGTAGTTACATTAACGCTTAGGCTGGTTTGGTCGTTGATAAGGTTAGTGATCATATCGGCAGGAGCAGAAACAAAGACCACACCGACAAGCAAGAGTAGAACAATGGCAAAAAGGTTCATAAAGTGTTTTGCGCCATTGCCTAAGTAACGACCTGTAATGCTCGGTACTGATGCGCCGCCATTACGGATAGATAACATACCAGAGAAGTAATCGTGAACAGCACCTGCGAAAATGCAGCCAACCACAATCCAGAGCATGGCAGCAGGGCCATACAGCGCACCCATGATAGGGCCAAAAATAGGACCAACACCGGCGATATTGAGTAGCTGGACGAGGTAGACACGCTTTGTCGACATAGGAACAAAGTCGACACCATCTGTTTTGGTATGTGCAGGGGTTTTACGGTGTTCCTTTATGCCGAATACTTTCTCTACGAAAGCACCGTAAATAAAGTAGCCACCAATAAGCGCGGCAACACAGGTCAGAAACCACATCATAGCAATTGTCCTTAATATTGTAGGGGGAAGCTAGGGTGTATGGTATTGGTCTTTTTAGTTAGCCGCATGTAGTTAATAGGTCAGTGGCAGGATAGTGTGATGAGTGGTTGTTATGAGGAATGAGTGGTTTAAGGGGAGAATAAGCAGCAGCGAGAAATAGCTATCATGGTTAATGATATTAGACAACCAGATAGCTATTTTAATAAAGATACCTAAGTCTCGTCTTGCACCTAAGTGATTTGGTGAATACTTGGAGATAGGGTTAATAAGTACCACGGATTGGATAGTTATTTTCTGGGTTACGAATAAAGCTTAAACCTTGTAACAGTACCTTAAGATCTGGACGTGCAAATGGGCCGTTAGACATATCTAATACTTGGACTTTACCTTTTGCGTTAATCACGAAAATAGCGGGTTCGGCAAAGACATGATCGGTTTCTTTTTCAGATCGTGGCACCGATAGATATAGCCCTAATTGCTGCATTTGCTCTACGGTTAACCCATAGGCTAACGGGTAGTTCACATTTAACTTGGTTTTATGCAGCTCTAACTGCGCTTTGCTATCGGCAGAAACGGCAACCACATCAACGCCAATCTTATTATATTCAGCGGCTAACGTTTCTAACTCGTTCAGATAACGGGTACATAATGGGCAGTGTTGTCCTCGGTAAACCACGACCATTTTCCAATCAAATGGCGTATTGGGTTTACCTAATGTGATGGTTTCTTCTTCTAGCGTTGGTACTTGAATATCTGGAAATGTTGCACCAGCCAAAAACTTTTGCTGTGTCATGGTAAACTCCTTAGTTATTGACGAGTTAGATATTGATAGCTTTCATCACTTTTATCGCGTTTGCCTTTGTATTTATTATCGTAATTTTCCGACCAAATCGCAGTTGCTACTTGGTTTTGGTTCCAGTCAAAGACGGTTGAGCGATGTTTGATCTTCCAGATGTCGTTACGACGTTCAAATTTGAAATGATGACGACCACCTAAAATACCTTCTTTATCGACACCATTTTCTTCATGGAGATGATATGCCCAGACATAACATTCTGCGGTCGCATTATCGCCCTCAATTTCAATTAACGGGTTGCTGATACGATGTTGAGTTGCCTTAAGCTGCTTAAAACCTTCCATTGCAGGATCGACAAATTTGTGTGCGTTGTCGTTGTAAAAGAATAGCTCAGGGAAAATAGGATCTTGGTGTTCTTCAATCGCATCTTCCCAATACGTTTCTTTCATCAAAGTCCCATCGACACGATCAAGGGCGCGAGCAAAGCGAAACATCACTTCAGTAATGGTTTGTTTATCGAGGAGTTCTTGAAGTTTTTGTTGCATATCCATTGGGTTAGTCTCGTATTTTGTGTTGTTGAGGCTTAGTATAGTTATGCAAAAAAGTTTGAGAACTATGATAATGTGAATACCATCTATTCAATTTTGGAATAATTAAGTGGATCGATTTGAAGCCATGAAAGCGTTTGTGCGAGTGGTACAAACGGGCAGTTTTTCAGCCACAGGACGAGAGTTAAATACGACGCAAACGACAATCAGTAAACGGATTGCCGCATTAGAAACGAGCTTAGGCGTTAAGTTACTTAAACGTAGTAGTCGAGATCACTCCCTTACACCTGCAGGGAGCCGCTATTTTGAAAGTTGTTTACGGATCTTGGCGCAAGTTGAGGAAACAGAAGCCAGCCTTCATGATGATGTTCAGCAATTGGCGGGACATATTCGTATCGCAGTACCTGTTGCATTCGGGCGTATTTTATTAACCCCATTACTGCCAACGTTTTTTGCGCAATATCCGAATATCTCGGTTGAGCTATTAGTCAGTGATCGTCATGTGGATTTAATTACTGAAGGGGTAGATTTAGCCATTCGTGCCCGCAAACTCGAAGATTCGAACCTGGTTGCGCGCCACTTGATGGATAACCCACTCAAGCTTTATGCATCAAAGAGTTATATTGATAAATCGGAGCCAATTTTAATACCCGCTAACTTAGCCAAGCATCAATGTTTGCTTTATTCACGTTTAAGCGCACAGCAAACGTGGACGCTAACAGGCAATGGACAGTCCCATGCGGTGGCTGTCAGTGGGGCATTGAAATGCGATGATGGTGATGTGTTATTAGAAGCGACATTATGTGGTTTAGGCGTTGGGATTTTTCCGCCTTGGATGGCATCTCAAGGATTAGCACAGGGTAAATTAGTGGAAGTGTTACCTGAATACCAAGAGCAAACACTACCTATGTATGCGGTGTACCCAAAAGATGTTTATATCCCTTATCGCATTCAATGCTTTATTGATTTTTTAAAGCAGCACTTAACTCAATAACAGTCAGAGAAGATAAAAGATTAAGATACCGGCCCGATATAACAGCTCGATAGACACTCACCGCAGCCATTACAATCATCATTTAAGATTGGCGTGCTGTTAGCGATAAGGCTGAGTGCTTGTTTGGGGCAATCATCAACACACTCTTGGCAATTATCAAAAATCTTAGCGTTACAGCTTTTACTAAAAGTTGGACGCCAGCCTGTATCTGTGGTGTTAAGGGTATTCAGTGCTTGAGTATCACAAGCATGAATCTTTTAAAGTAAGATAAGAAAATCATCACATAAGCTATGTCGTTATGCCTGTTCTTATTTATGAGGATAACGATAGTATTATCTGATGATTTTCTTAGGGATAAATGTATTTATAGTAATGAATATAGAATAAAACTATTTAAGATAATCGAACAAAACGTTACCGTATGAAAGCGTAAAGTCGACGATTTGATGCTTACCCCCAACGACTTTTTTGATAGGTAGTTGAGCAACTGGCGCTAAGGCATGTTCGAATAACTGAAGCGCTGCTGGGCCTGTCCAAACGCCTTTAACGTTTACATCTGTCATGTAATATTCAATTAATTGGCAAACGTCAGTGCCTTTTCCTGTCACACTGGGGATTACCTTTAAAATATAATTAGGTGTGGTTTCGAGTGCTGATTTTGTTGCAGCAGTATCACCTTCGTAATATTTATAGCCCATTGTGCCAATAGCGACGTCGGTTTGATTGTATTTTAATCGCCCAGTGAGGGTGTCAACATCGACATCGAGTGCGGGAAAACCGTATTTTTTAGGAAAGCCCCAAATTTCTCTGCCGGCTACAATAGAGGCGACATCATCAACAAACATCAGGTGACTATAAAGTCCTTTCCTACCATTGTACTCAACTTCAATCACTTGACCTGATTCTTTAAAGCTTCCGAACCCAGCTGAATCTGGCATTTTCATAAATTCAAAATGCACCACATTACTGATCACTTTTAAGGGCTCTGGTACCACTTCTTTTAATAATTCGATGTCAGTTTCATAAGAGATGATCAGATACTCTCTATTTTTAAATTTATAATCGATGAGAGGTGCCGAAGGGGTTGTGATCGGCATAGAAAAAGCATTATTTTTTATTTGTTCTATTTTCATAATTTATCTCTATCTGTTTTTAAAGAAGATCTTCATCTAGTGTATAAATATGGATATCGTTGTCATTTTCATCGATTAACCATTGTTTATGATCTTTTTGATAAAGTGCGAGAGTGTCTTTGTAACCATTATCTCGATGGCGATAATAATTTTCTTTGCTGAAGTTATAGTCTTTACTTTCAAGTTCAGCCTGTTGAGACTTATAAATTAAATGAACAATCTCGAGGCTATTGGTATGACTTAATTTTAATATTTCTTGAACTTTTGGATCTTTCTTATCTTCTTCCGATAAAAATTGCGTTAAGTAAGTAATGGCAGAACACAGATTTTTAGAGGTTGAATAAAGATAAGATGCTCTTCGAGTTCTTGAAGAAAATTGAATATCTTTCACTCTTTCAGCTAATGCATTCATGTTGGTTGGTAATTCACCTTTGGCTGAAAACAAGTCGACCATGAAGCACAGTTTATTTCGACGACCATCAGGGTTATTTAATATTCTTTCTAATATCGACATAATGGGTGTATTTGAATATAACCCACCATCGATATAATATTTTCCATCAATTTCAACAGGTGGAAAACCCGGTGGCATCGCACCACTTGCCATAATATGTTCAGCTGTGATGGTTTCATGAAAACTATCGAATGTTTTAAAATCACCACTTTCAAGATCGACCGCACAGAGACTTAGTCTGACTTCTTTTTGATTTAAATAGTCAAAATCGATTAGTTCATTGAGTGTTTCTTTTAATGGTGAGGTGTCATAGTAACTCAAGTCTGATGTTTTATATGTTTCAAATTCGCTTGGCCATATTTTAGGTTTAAAAAAACCGGGTTGACCTTGCCATATTGCTTGTTGTGCATCTGCCCAGTTTTTCATTTTATTATTGAAGTTAAAAAAGAGATTTGAAAAAGACATGGAAGAGGTCACTCTTTCCCAAAATATCTCAAGATTCTTCAATCTATTTTCTGGTTTATTACCCGCAATAATGGCGGCATTAATCGCGCCGATAGAAATACCGATAATAGAATCTGGGGCAAAGCCTTTTTCATTTAACGCTTGAAATGCCCCTAATTGATAAGAGCCTAATGCTCCGCCACCTTGGAAGACATAAACAATCTTTTTATTGGTTTTATTCTGCATTAATAATGCCTTATAGAAAATGGCTAAATACGTGTGGCTGACTTTGAACCGTGAAATAAAAATTCAAAGTCAGAGGGAGAAATAAACAATAAATATTGTTATTGCATAAACCAGCCATGACTAACGACAAGAGATTGCCCTGTTAAGGCATTGGTTTCCCAACTAGCAAAAACAACAGCGGCTTGCGCGATGTCTTTCATCGTTGAAAATTGTCCATCAACCGTATCTTTTAACATCACATTTTTAACGACTTCATCTTCAGTGATGCCTAACTCTTTTGCTTGTTCTGGAATTTGTTTTTCGACTAGTGGGGTTTTTACGTAACCGGGGCAAATAACATTTGCTCTAACGTTATATTCAGCGCCTTCTTTTGCAACAACTTCACATAAGCCAATCAAACCATGTTTTGCTGTAACGTAAGGAGCTTTTAATTTAGAGGCTTCTTTACTATGAACTGAGCCCATATAAATAATTGAGCCCGATTTTTGTTTGTACATGTGTTTTAAACACGCTTTGGTTGTTAAGAATGCACCATCTAAGTGTACTGAGAGTAAATCTTTCCATTGTTGATACGTTAATTCTTCAACAGACGCGATATGTTGATATCCCGCATTAGCAACTAAAATATCGATTCGGCCAAAATTATCAATAACCGTTTGAATATCATTATTTACTTGCTCTTCATTGGTCACGTTCATTGAAATAGCGAGCGCTTCTGAACCGTTATTTTTTATTTCTGCGACCGTTTCTTCCGCAGCATTAATATCTAAATCGGCAACAATAACTTTAGCGCCTTCTTTAGCATATTCAAAAGCAATAGCGCGACCAATTCCACTTGCAGCACCTGTAATAATAGCGACTTTATTTTCTAATTTCATATATAACCCCTTTTATATTGTGTGTTTTTTAAGCGGTGTTATATTTAATATACATAAGAAATAGAATTAAAAAGCGATCAAAAAAGTAATGTAAACTTTCATTTAATTAAAAGTGTAATAATTATTTTAATTTGAATTTGTTCAATATCTATTAAGTATAAATACGTCAGTGTTAAGTAGTATTTAAATTTCAACGAAAAGAAAAGTTTTTATGAAAATAAAATTAATTGATAAAGATGTTATTATTTTTATGCTTTGATATTAATAATATAAAATATTGGCTACCGTTTCTTTATCTAATTATTGATAGCTATCTAGTGATAGGCCCTTTACGAAGTAAAATTTATCTCACCCGTTGTTGATCCTTCTAAAAAATGAATACGTAAATGAGATTGAACCATTTAATTTCTTAGTCGTTAGAGGGTTAACCATGTTAAAAACAGTACTTATTTCAGCATCAATTCTAGTAGGAAGTTTAGTCAGTGTTAATGCTCAAGCTGGGCATCATGGAGAGAAAGAGGATATTGTTGATATTGCCGTTGGAAATGGATCATTCAACACGCTTGTTACTGCCGTAAAAGCCGCGGGTCTGGTTGATACACTCAAGGGAACGGGGCCATTTACCGTATTAGCGCCAACAGATGAAGCATTCAGTAAACTTCCTGCTGGTACTGTTGAAACATTGTTAAAACCTGAGAATAAACAAAAGTTGATTGATATCCTCACTTACCACGTTATATCTGGAAAAGTTATGGCAGATGATGTGGTTAAATTAAATGACGCGACAACACTTGAAGGTCAGAAAGTTAATATTACTGTCGATAACGGCAACGTAATGATTAATGATGCAAAGGTTATTAACGCCGATGTGAAAGCCAGTAATGGTGTAATTCACGTAATTGATAGCGTATTAATACCGTCAAGTAACTAGATAACATATTTTAAATAATATCACTGTATTGATTCCCCCTTGATAAATGTGTTTAGCCTTAATATAAAAATGGATAGGAGCTAATGCTGCTATCCATTTTGTTATTTGATAAATAAAGTGTTTTTCTTGCAATAAATGAACTTACATTATTATCTTTTTAGAACGAATGTTACTTAGAGTAAAAGGAATATTCGAGCGCAGAATATAATTAAGACACCGCTCCAATATAACAGCTCGATAGACACTCACCGCAGCCATTACAATCATCATTTAAGATTGGCGTGCTGTTAGCGATAAGGCTGAGTGCTTGTTTGGGGCAATCATCGACACATTCTTGGCAATTATCAAAAATCTTAGCGTTACAGCTTTTACTAAAAGTTGGACGCCAGCCTGTATCTGTGGTGTTAAGGGTATTCAGTGCTTGAGTATCACAAGCATGAATACAGGCTTGGCAAAAGGTGCAATGGTTAAAACTCAGATCCATTACAGGCCCACTTGTTCCCATTGCCAAGATATTCTGTGGGCAAGCCGCGACACACTTTTCGCAGTTATTACATAAACGAGAAAATAGGCTTTCTTCGACAGCACCGAGTGGCCTTCCTGTATTAATACTGTCAGCTTTTAGGGTATCGGCAGATTGCGATACACCGCGCGACAGCGCACGAAATAAACCACGGCGACTGTGGTTTATTTCATGTTCGTTAGGCATCGATTCGGTGCTATCGGTTTTCATTATTCGCTCTCTTGCCAGTAGTTACGGTGTGATGCGATTTGTAACTGTTTCTCTTCACAATAGATGCTTAACCATGCCTGTGTATAAGCGGCCAATTGTTGGTAAAAAGCGGTTTCAGCATGTTGCTGCATGCTTTCAAGCATGAAAGGCGCAAAAGGCATTAAGTGCTCACTGAGCAACTGATTTGCTGCTGCTTGATTATCTTGCTCAAGTAATAACGACACCAGCATTAGCATTAAACCAATGTGATCTTCAGGTTCGCGCATACCCGTATCGCAGGCTAAACCTTGTTGGCGAGTAAACTCACGGTATGCCAATGTTGATGAGCCAAATAAGGCATTTTCTTTATCTAAATACGCCGATCCCCATGGTGGACATGGCATATCACCACTGCCTTGCAGTAATTGAAAGTGATCAGCTTCGAGATTTTCCGTGTTAACAACACGGGCAAGCTCTGCAATATTTTTTAATAAATCATCATCTTGATCTGTGAAGGCTTGCAAGATGGCTGTGCCATTGTTTGATGTTGGTGAGTAGAACAAAAGACCACCAAGAAGGCGAAAAAGTGTAGCTTCGTAATGCATAGAGAATACTTGATAAATTTTTGGCGGAGCATACCGAGTTCATAAGCGGAAAAAATTGCGCTTGGTCAAAAAAACAAAACAAGCAATTGCATTTAATTATGTTATTAAATGTTTGTTAAATATTGGTGAAAATTTCATGTTGTATAAATTTGTGACTAACTTCTCAGTTGTGATTTAACAATTATGGAATTTCATATTGCAAATACGATTTGTTGATTTAGCGCAATAATTCTCTCTGTAATTTCAGTGTAAAAGAACGCCCAGAAAAAGACCGCGAGAGTCTTTTCGCATTTTTTATGAGTAGTTGTCCTATGAAAAACACACTGAAAGCAATGATTTCCGGTGGCCTATCAAGACGTGATTTTATGAAAACGTCGAGTGCTGTCGGTGGATTGGCTGCGACTGCCAGCGCCATGACCCTGCCATTTAAATCAAGCCCTGTTGCTGCCGCGACAGAGCAAGCGGTGAATGAAAAAATCGTCTGGAGTGCGTGCACCGTTAACTGTGGTAGCCGTTGTCCATTACGTATGCATGTGGTTGATGGTGAAATCAAATGGGTTGAAACCGATAACACAGGTGATGATGAATACGGTAATCACCAAGTGCGTGCGTGTTTACGTGGCCGTTCAATGCGTCGCCGTGTTTACAACCCTGATCGTTTGAAGTACCCAATGAAACGTGTCGGAAATCGTGGTGAAGGTAAATTCAAACGTATTTCATGGGATGAGGCGTATGATGAAATCGCTAACAATATGAAGCGAATCATCAAAGATCACGGTAACGAAGCGATCTATCTGAACTATGGTACAGGTACGCTTGGCGGCACCGTTACTAAATCATGGCCGCCAGCAGGCTCGCTTGTGGCACGTATGATGAACCTATGTGGTGGTTACTTAAATCATTACGGCGACTACTCAACAGCACAAATCAAAGAAGGCCTTAACTACACCTATGGTGGCTGGGGGGCGGGTAACTCGTTCTCTGATCTTGAAAACACCAAGTTAATTGTACAGTTTGGTAATAACCCGGCTGAAACCCGTATGTCTGGCGGCGGTTTGATCCATCACTTAATGGAATCAAAAGAGCGTTCAAAAGCGCGCATGATCATGGTTGATCCTCGTTATACCGACACTGCGGGTGGTCGTGAAGATGAGTGGATCCCAATTCGTCCAGGTACAGACGCAGCATTTGTTGCGGCAATGGCGTATGTGATGATCAAAGAAGATTTGGTCGATCAGCCATTCTTGGATAAATACTGTGTCGGTTACGATGAGAAAACTTTACCAGCATCAGCGCCAGCGAAGAGTGACTACAAGTCTTACATCTTAGGTGAAGGCGAAGACGGTATTGTGAAAACCCCTGAGTGGGCAGCAAAAATTACCGGCATTCCGGTTGATACCATTATTAAAACTGCCCGTGAAATTGGCTCAACCAAACCTTGTGCGGTATTACAAGGCTGGGGCTTACAGCGTACTGCGAACGGTGAAATTGCCTGTCGTGCGATCGCAATGTTAGCACTGCTTACAGGTAACGTGGGTATTAACGGTGGTGGTACAGGGGCGCGTGAATCTGACTACAACATTCCGTTTGTCCGTTTCCCAACCTTAACGAACCCGATTGAAGCGTCGATCCCTATGTTCCTATGGACAGATGCGATTGTGCGCGGCACTGAAATGACCGATCTACGTGATGGTGTCCGTGGCGTTAAACAGCTCAAATCACCAATTAAAATGATTTGGAACTACGCGGGTAACTGTTTGATCAATCAGCATTCTGATATCAACAAAACCCACGAGATCTTACAAGATGACAAAGCCTGTGAGCTGATTGTGGTGATTGATAACCACATGACGTCATCGGCAAAATATGCCGATATCGTCCTGCCTGATCTTACAACCTCAGAGCAATCTGATTTCTGTATGGATACTAAAGCAGCCAACATGCCGTATTTCATTTTTGCCGATAAAGCGATTGAACCGCAGTTTGAAGCCAAAGGTATTTACGAAATGTGTTCTGAAATTTCAAAACGCATGGGCGTGGGTGAGCAGTTTACCGAAGGTCGTGATCAAGAAGGATGGCTACGTCACTTGTATGCGTTAACTCGTGAGCAAGATCCATCACTGCCTGATTTTGAAACCATGCGTAAGCTAGGTATCTACAAGCGTCGCGATCCAAACGGCCACTTTGTTGCTTATAAAGACTTCCGTGAAGATCCAGAGAAAAACCCGTTAACCACACCATCGGGCAAGATTGAGATCTATTCTGAGCGTTTAGCACACCTAGCGGCAACATGGGAACTTCAAGAAGACGAAGTGATCCATCCACTACCTATCTATGTGTCAACGTTTGATGGTTGGGATTCAAAACAGCGTGAGCAATTCCCACTGCAGTTAACCGGTTTCCACTACAAAGCCCGTTGTCACTCAACCTATGGCAATGTCGATGTGATCAAAGAAGCGGCACGTCAAGAAATGTGGATTAACCCGATTGATGCCCAGCAACGTGGTATCGAAAACGGCGATTTGATCCGTATTTTCAACGATCGCGGTGAAACTCAAATTCCAGCCAAAGTCACCCCACGTATTCTGCCGAGTGTGGTTGCTCTGGGTGAAGGTGCTTGGTATGCCCCTGATAAACGTAAAGTCGATAAAGGTGGCTGTATCAACGTATTAACCTCTCAGCGTCCGAGTCCGCTGGCGAAAGGTAACCCACAGCACACTAACTTAGTGGAAGTTCAACTGGTGAAAAAGGCATAAGGTTAAAGCATGAAACAATACGGCTTTTATATTGATTCAAGTAAGTGCACCGGTTGTAAAACGTGTCAGCTTGCTTGTAAAGACAACAAAGATTTAGATGTTGGGGTTAACTTCCGTCGTGTATACGAATATGCGGGTGGTAACTGGGTAGAAGATAACGGCACTTGGCGTCAAGACGTGTTTTCTTACTATGTATCGATGGCGTGTAATCACTGTACTAAACCTGCTTGTACCAAAGTTTGTCCAAGCGGCGCGATGCACAAGCGTAAAGAAGACGGCTTTGTGGTTGTCGACACTGAAAAATGTATCGGTTGTCAGTACTGTGGCATGGCATGTCCTTACGGCGCACCACAATACAATGCTGAAAAAGGTCACATGACCAAGTGTGATGGTTGTTATGAGCGAGTTGGTCAAGGGCTACAGCCTATTTGTGTCGATTCTTGTCCGCTACGTGCGTTGGAGTTTGGCCCTATTGCAGAGCTACGTGCCAAATACGGCAGTCATGCAGAAGTGGCACCGCTACCAAAAGCATCATTAACGCAACCAAACATCATCATTAAACCGAACCGCCATGCGCGTCCTTGTGGAGACACCACAGGTCACTTGGCTAACCCAAAGGAAGTGTAATATGGCATGGCATGAATGGCCGCTTATCGTCTTTACGGTATTGGCACAAACATCGGTAGGTGCATTTTTAGTGTTAGCTACCATGATGTTAACAAAGCAACTGTCACTCGCTGCAGAAAAGCGTCTTCATAAAGCGATGTTCGGTTTATGGGCGATAATGGGATTGGGGTTCCTTGCATCGATTATGCACCTTGGTAGCCCACTGCGCGCAATGAATGCGTTGAATATGCTGGGTAGCTCTTGGTTATCAAATGAAATTGCAACCGGTAGTGCGTTCTTCGCTCTAGGTGGCATGTTCTGGTTATTGTCGGTATTAAACGTTGGCAGTGTAGCAATTCGCAAAGCCCTAATGATCGGTGCGATGCTGGTGGGTGTTGCCTTTATGTATGCGATGACCATGGTATACATGATTGATACTGTACCAACGTGGTACACACCGTTAACGCCAGCAGCATTTGTGATCACTATGCTGATCAGTGGTACAGCATTGGCACAACTCCTGTTATCAGTGGCAAAACATGACAGCACAGTAGCGAACAAGCTGCTACCTGTTATGGGGTTGGTGGGGATGTTCGCGGTAGTGATGGTTGTGATGTTGCTTTCATCGCACCTAGCGAGTATTGAAACCAGTGTGACGACGGCATTAGCGGTAGTGCCACAGCACACAAGCTTGCAGATAGCCCGTATTGTCTTAATCGTCGCTGCAATGGTGCTGTGGTTATTACCTGTGGTTCAGCGTAAAAATGTAACAGTACTACCGATGGCTATGGCATTTACCATGATTGTGGTAGCAGAGCTAATCGGTCGTGGCTTCTTCTATGGCATGCACTTAAGCGCTGGTATGTAATACGCTGCCATATAAGCGAAATATTGATGAAAAATAAAATGGATAGGGGCGTGAGTTCCTATCCATTTTTTATTTTGGATGATAGGAAAAGAGTATCACGCTGCTATGAGCTATGAGCTATGAGCTATGAGCTATGAGCTATGAGCTATGAGCTATGAGCTATGGCTTATTGCTGTCAATTAATTCATCGTTCTTATAACGTAATCGACCAATTTGCTCACCTTGCTTGTTGTATATTTTTACCACCCCATTTTTTTTGCCATCAACATAATATTCTTCAACCTTTAATTGCCCATTTCTAAAGTAGCTTTTTGCTACGCCATTGAGCTTACCTCTACGGTAATTTTCTTCAAACTCTAGCGTACCGTCATCATAGTAGCCTTTTAAACTTCCCCGAGGTTTGCCATTAACATAGTTCTCTTCAAGTTTGATCCCACCATGTTGGTAGTAAGCCTTTAACAGCCCATGCGTTTGCCCATTAAGATAGTTTTCTTCGTATTTGAGTGCGCCACTTTTATAATAAATTTTGCTGGGGCCATGTGGGTAGCCGTTACGAAAATAGCCAACAAGCTGAAGTGCTCCATTGTCGTAATAGCTCTTTACCATGCCTTCGGGTTTGCCATTTTTAAAATAGCCCTCAGTTCTTAACACGCCATTTTTGTAAAAGCCTTTTCGTAGCCCTTCGAGCTTACCGTTCACATAGTTATCTAGACTTCTTAGTTCACCTGTGGGGTAGTATGTTTTGTGAATAGCAGCGGATGATAACGGCGAGAAAAGTAGCATGAATAAGGCGATCAGCGTTGTTATTTTCATGGTGCTACTCCACGTTGAACTTTGAGTTATAACGTGAGTATATGCATAGCATTTAATCTTGAGCGGTAAATAAGTGAGAGAGAAGAAAGAAAGGCTTGATCTAAATAAAAGCGTTGAGGTTGGTGTGGTACGCTAATGCTGTTGTTAATATTCCGAGAACGACCACAATAAGAAGAGGGAAGTATTTAACGTGTTGATGAATAAAAACCGTAACGTTATGAGAGGCTATCCATGACGATACAGTTTTTATGATATAGGCGGTCGTTTTATCTCAGTACCGGCTATGTTAGCCCAAACAAATTGTCAGTTTGGTCATGTTACTGGCGTTGCTATATATCGCGGTATCAGACTGATCACTATTGTTATGGCATTCAAGTCTGAATCCATCTCTGATCGTTGGGTTCTCATTAATGAAAGTATTGAAAGCTTCGATGCTTGATGTCGAGCTAATGACCGAATCAATTTCTCGATGGTTTGCTCCCTGCTGAATTATACCTGTTATCTTAAATTCACGAATTTCCATTGCTAAACCTTTACAGACTTTAAAACTCATTATTATTTTAACTCATTATATATTATGGACTGGTGATAAATATATAAAGAAATGATGAAAGCGATCTGGATCTACTAATAGATATATCTGACAACAGATAAGACAAAAATAACTCATTATTTTGTTTTAGCGAGTATATGTTTCATTCGGCTAATAATAAGTGAACAATATATAGCCGTATTTTTATTGGTTTCATAGCGTTTTATTGCTACTTCTTGGTTTTTCGTGGTGTTTTTTAAAGTATAAAACGTAAATTTACGTATTTTAAATCGCATTCATGCGATTTTTCTTAATAAAACCATATTATAC
>NZ_PYOB01000042.1:0-16960 GCF_003026165.1 Photobacterium sp. GB-1
AAGTTGCTGGGTGCTAATCGGTGCCTTAGTGGAGGCTTGAGCCGTATGCAGTGAAAGTTGCACGTACGGTTCTTAGAGGGACGGCACTTGGTAACAAGTGTCGTCTACTCGACATAAATGAGTTAGCTATTCGGCTCACTCATCATTATCTCTTCTGTAGTTAGAGTGAATACCATTACCAAATCTGGCTCTTATCACTCAATTTTTGTTCTAAATAATCAAGAGATACTTTCAATTTTGCTGGCATAAATGTGCATTAGGGTAGTCGATATTGTTCCAATATTAGATTAACTTGGCGGTGTGATGGGGGCTTTGTTTGTCGCTTTTAATTGTTATGTGTTATCAAAAGTCGGCGCAACGCTGACAGTAATACTTGTCATAACCGGTCAATTGCTGACGGGAGTTGTTTGGGATGCTATCAGTAACGGTGTAGAACTTGCCCTTTTATTGGGTATTTTGTGTATCCTTACGGGTATCTTGGTCACCAAGCGCGGACAAGACTAGAAAGCAAACATTAAAGGATAATAAGTTGAATAATCAGAAAGCACGCTGGGGAATTGCAGGACTGGGTAAAATTGCACATCGCTTTGTTTCAGATCTGACTATGCAAGTCGACAATGCTGAACTCTATGCTGTTGCGGCACGAGATAAACAGCGAGCTGATAGCTTTTCAAATCAATATGGTTGCCAAAGAAGTTATGGTTCCTACACAGAACTCGCAAACGACGCTAATGTAGATATTGTCTATATCGCGACTATTCACCCATTTCATAAAGGCTTGGTTGAATTATTTCTAAATAAAGGAAAGCATGTTCTTGTAGAGAAACCAGCATTCACTAACTTACAAGATTGGGATGCGATGTCGACGCTTGCTGAAGAAAAAGGGTTACTGTTAGCTGAAGCAATGAAAACAGTCGCATTTCCCGCTTATCAAGCAATGAAGCAGTTTATAAAAGAAAACAAGGTTGAAATTAACGCGATAGAAGCTTCCTTTGGTAATTGGCATGAGTTCGATAGTGATTGGCACTTATTTAATCCAACGTTATGTGGCGGGGCGACTTTAGATGTTGGTGTATACGGTCTCTGGTTTTATGCTGATTTGTGTCGATTAACAAATACTCCTATAGAGAAACCCACTGTTGAGTACGTTAATGATAATAGCCAAAGTGAAGTCGATGAAAATGTTGTGTTTAAATTTGATGGCCAGATAAAAGGTGAAATTTGCGCATCGATCACGCGTGATCTCAAACGAGAAGCCATCATTCGAGGGCCTGAACTAGAAATCGTTATTCATAATAAATGGTGGAATCCAAAGACAATCGACATATCGTTTAAAGGTGAGCAAACACAAATTTCAGCGGTTGTTAGCGGAGGTGGGTTTGAATACGAGATAGAGCATATATCTTCGCTAATTCTAAATAAGATCAATTATTCGGATGTGATGTGTAAGAAAACGAGTCGGCAAGTTATTTCTATTATGGAAGCGTCTCTCGTTGAGAATGGCTTTGACTATCTAGTTTGTTCGAAACCCTCAAGTAATTGATAATTTAAGGCATAATTATGAATATTGTTCCGCTCTTTGCTGCAATTCTATTTAGTGTTTTAGGCGTTTATATATGCTACGACTATCGGCGCTTTAATAAAAATGCGATTAAGACTCAAGGTAAAATAATTAGCTATGATGAATATTTTTCAAAAGATAATGATAATCTTAAAAGAAAGATGTATCGCCCTTATTTTGAAGTTACAGTTAATAAACAGACCTACAGTGTAAAATCAAAAACATCATTTCATTCTAAAGTCATACCTATTGGCCAATATACTGATGTGTTATACCAAAAAGGTGATGAAAAAAATGCTCGTATAGCAAATAGTAATGGCGTTGGTTTGGGCTTTTTATTTATAGGGCTATCTATTCCTGCTTATTACTTCGGCTTATTCCATGAATTGTAATTTTTATTTATGTTTAAAGGAAAATAAAGTAACTATTTTTTCGTTCAGTTGAAAAAACTTACCCTCGATGATAAATAAATCAAACTGTGTATGGTTCATATATTATGATCGAACTGTCACATATATAAAATATGAAGAGAAGTAATGAGAGCATCACTAAGAAATAAAATTATCGATGTGTGCAATAAGAAAATAGCCAGTAAAGGTGAAAATGTAGGTGTGTCTTTTTACGCTTTTTTCAAAAACAAAAATGACGATCCTGACTTGTTAATGGAAGCGGCTAAGTGGTGGATTAAAACGCATCAACTCGATCATTTTGAAAAAGCATCCAAAATTAAAGATTTGGTCGAGAGGGGAAAATAATTATTATCACCGCCGTTTCTTTTATTACTAAAAGAGGCAATGTTGATGTTAAGTGGTAAGAAAGCAAAGTGCTTCCTCATGATAACGGTAGTTGGCAAATATGGAAATTAAACCAACCCGTTGTTAAATGATGTTTAGAAACGTCATTATGATAGCTGGTTATCTTTTCTACTGTTAGTGAATACACGATCAAACTGGCAAAGAGGCGCAACTTTTGTACTGGCTTTACGTTGCCATTTTGTATGATTGGCGACTAACCAGGTTTGTTGCGAATTGTCTAAAATCGCCTGACTCACTCTGCTTTCTCTTAGCTCATGCTCCATCGCAACAGCTTGCTTTTTCTCTGTCGAATAGCTGGTTTGAGGTGAAGCGTAAGGTAATTCACAGATACCCGCACAGCCAATAATACCGATGTCTGCTGCAAATTGACTAAAGTAATTGAGTACTGTGTCGTCGACAATATCACCACCGTTCGCTCTTATTTTACCACTGGGTATCCACGTTTCTATATTTTCGAACTTCGAGAGCGTATGCGCGGCTTGAAAATTATTCGTCACTACTCGTAATTCTCGGTGGTTGACTAATTGCTCAGCGATACAGGCAATGGTGGTTCCGATACCTAAAAATAATGTACACCCATTGGGAATGGCTTTAGCGACATTTCTTGCTATTTCTTGTTTTTCGTCTTTATTGGTGATTTGTCTGGCATCGTAACTTCGATTGCTCAATGTAACAGGAAGGCCAACGCCACCATGGTGACGCATAGCGATCCCTTGTTGGCAAAGTAAGTTAATGTCGCGTCTGATCGTCTGGGGCGTTATTTCAAACTGTTGCGCTAATTCTTCAATTGAACAATATTCTTGCTTATGTATTAACGTCATTATTTGTTGTTGACGGGTACTTAAATCATCCATGAAATATGTTGCCATCCTTTATTTGATTATTTTGCTGCTAGGTAACGGTGTGGCGTATCGGTGATCATCATATCAACTCCCCATAGCCAGTGCTCTTCAACAAGTTCCGGTTGGTTCGGGGTGTAACAGTAAAGCTGATAACCTAAGCGTTTGACTGCTTTTGCCTTATCTTCTGTTAAATAACGATAATCACAATGAACACTAAAAGCGTCTAGCTCGCTTAAAACATCAGCGTGATTGTTTGGGATCGTTTCCCACAATTGACCTCTTCTTACGTGAGGAAGGTATTGCTTTATGGTTAATAGTGCTGATTGGTCAAAACTAGAGAAAAGCATTAACTCAGGTTCAATATTTAGCTTATTAATCACTTCAGCAACTTTTTCACATAGCAAATGAATATCGTCTCCTGCGTGAATTTTTAATTCTATATTTAACGCGACCTTAGCTTCACTTGTTAGCTGTAATACTTCTTCTAATGTTGGTATGGTTTCATCACTAAAATCATCGCTAAACCAAGAGCCAGCATCTAGCTGTTTTAGTTCTATTTTTGACAAGTTTCTCACTTCCCCTTTGCCGTTACTGCAACGGTTTACTGTCTTGTCGTGTATTACCATAGGAACGTGATCAGCACTTAGTTGGACGTCAATTTCAATCCACTCACAGCCATAGTTAATCGCTTCTTTCATCGCTGCAAGGGTATTTTCAGGGGCTAAGCTAGAAAAACCACGGTGAGCTGTAATTTTCATTTTCTTTTCCATCTTCAGTTATTTTCAAATGAACTATCCATGTGTTTGATGAAAATTTTATTACATCTGCTTTGAAAGTCTTAATCTTATTTACTTCATGCAATTGTAACCGAGATGTCACTTTTTGCTTCTAATGTTCACTTGAAAATAAACGAGTGGTTGGAACACAAGAAGTGAACATCCGCTAAATCGTCAGCTTTTGTTAAAAATGGTTTCCAAGGAATAAAAATGGCTTTTAAACATATTGCAGGACTTGCCGTTGCAGCGGCGCTAATGAGTACACAAGTGCAAGCAAAGACCGAAATTGAATGGTGGCATGCTATGGGTGGGGCGTTAGGTACAAAGGTGAATGAAATTGCCGACAACTTTAATGCCAGCCAATCTGAATACGAGATCAAACCTGTTTATAAAGGTACTTATGCCGAAACGATGACAGGTGCAATTGCTGCATTTAGAGCGAAAGAGCAGCCTGCTATTGTACAAGTTTTCGAAGTGGGTACTGCCACTATGATGGGAGCTAAGAAAGCGATTTATCCTGTATATGAATTGATGGCGGATACCAAAGAACCTTTTAACAAAAACGATTATTTATCAGCCGTAACAGGTTATTACACAACTAACGATGGCAAAATGCTATCGATGCCATTTAATAGTTCAACCCCAGTGCTTTATTACAACAAAGAGATGTTTGCTAAAGCAGGGATTACTAACCCACCGAAAACATGGAAAGAAGTAGAAGAAGATTCTCGCAAGCTGATTGCTTCAGGTGCTAAATGTGGCTTTAGTACAACATGGCAGTCTTGGACGCAAATCGAAAACTTCGGTGCCAGAAATAATGTTGCAATGGCAACCAACAACAATGGCTTTGATGGTGTAGATACCACATTTACCTTTAACAATGCGCCTTTCGTTAAACACGTTGAGCAAATGGGTAAGTGGGCGAAAGAAGGTTTGTTCAAATATGGTGGACGTCAGTCTGATGGTATGCCGCTTTTCTATACGGGTGAGTGTGCAATGACAATGGGCTCATCTGCGGGTCTGGCTGGTATTCAAGAGAATATGAAAGGGATAGATGTCGGTGTTGCACAATTACCTTATGATGATGAATTAGTGACAAAACCACAAAATACCATTATTGGTGGTGCATCGTTATGGGTACTTCGTGGACACTCAAAAGAAGAATACAAAGGCGTTGCTAAGTTCTTTACCTACCTTTCAAGCCCAGCGGTGCAAGCTGATTGGCACCAATTCTCGGGCTACTTGCCAATCACAGAAAAAGCGTACGAACTCACCAAACAGCAAGGTTTTTACAAAACTCACCCTGGGACAGATGTTGCTGTTAAGCAAATGACATCGACAACACCTACGGTTAATTCAAAAGGCTTACGCTTCGGTAACTTCTTACAAACACGCGACATCATTAATGAAGAACTTGAAGCCGTATGGGCGGGTAAAATTTCGGCAAAAGAAGCGTTAGATAATGCGAAAAGCCGAGGTGACGCGCAGCTTCGTCGCTTTGAAAGAACACAAAAATCATAATTTAACTCTTTGATTAAGTTTCATCCCCCGCTAATTTTGGCGGGGGATATACACCTTGCCTGTATTATTTTGGTATTTGTATGTCATCCCCTGTTGTATTTAAAAACAAATGGCTTCCGTTTTTCCTTATTGCGCCCCAACTTCTGATCACGTTTGTGTTCTTTATTTGGCCGGCAGGACAAGCGATTTATCAATCATCTCTACTTGAAGATGCTTTTGGTATGAGCCAAGAATTTGTTGGTCTCGAAAACTTCATGAACCTGTTTCATGATCCTAATTATTTAGATGCTTTTTTTACGACGCTCCAGTTCAGTATTAGTGTTGCCGTATTAGCATTAGTTTGTGCGTTAATATTATCGGCATTAGCTGAGCAAATTATCCGTGGTTCATTAGCCTATCGAACATTCTTAATTTGGCCTTACGCTGTAGCACCGGCTGTTGCTGGTTCATTATGGCTATTTTTGTTTGACCCAACGATTGGTGTGTTTACCGATATGCTGCATTTCTTGGGCGTAGATTGGAATCCTAAACTCAATGGCAGCCATGCGATGTGGATGGTGATCATTACTTCGACTTGGAAGCAAATCAGTTATAACTTTCTGTTCTTCTTAGCGGCACTGCAATCAGTTCCTAAATCATTACATGAAGCCGCAGCTATCGATGGCAGTGGCCCGATTAAGCGTTTCTTAACGATCAGTTTCCCACTGATCTCCCCAACGAGCTTTTTCTTATTAGTCGTCAACTTTGTGTACGCCTTTTTTGATACCTTCGCGATCATTCATGCGATGACACAAGGTGGGCCAAGTAATAGCACTTCAACCTTGGTTTATAAGGTCTTTAATGATGGCTTCATCGGATTAGATTTAGGTGGCTCTGCGGCTCAGTCGGTGATCCTAATGATATTGGTGGCTTTATTAACGGTTATTCAATTTAAGTATGTTGAAAAGAAGGTAGCGTACTAATGGTAGAAAGAAGACCTCTTTTTAATTTTTGTTGTCATCTTTTGCTGATACTTGGCGTGATTTCTATCGCGTTACCAGTATGGTTAGCAATCGTGGCAACGACACACGAGAATCATGATTTCGCGACTAGTACTCCGTTATGGTTTGGTGATCTTGGGTTCAGTATTTTTAAAGATTTACTGAGTGGGCATACGGCTTTTAGTGATAAGTCTTTATCCATAAATGGGCTATTACTTAACTCGTTTATTATGGCGCTATGTATCACTGTGGGTAAATTAACAATCTCTATTATGTCTGCTTATGCGGTGGTTTTCTTCCGTTTTCGTGGCAGGATGATTGCTTTTTGGTTGATCTTTTTCACCCTGATGTTGCCTGTTGAAGTGCGTATTATGCCGACGTTTGAGGTGATCAGTAATTTGGGGATGTTGAATTCATTTTCAGGCTTAACCATTCCATTGATTGCCAGTGCAACAGCGACGTTCTTATTTAGGCAGTTCTTTTTAACGATTCCCAATGAACTCGTTGAAGCCGCACGGATTGATGGTGCAGGTCCCATAAAATTCTTTTTCGATATTTTATTACCATTATCACGTACCAATATCGCAGCTTTATTTGTGATCACTTTTATCTACGGCTGGAACCAATATTTATGGCCGTTATTGATCACGACGGATACCCATTATTTCACTATCGTCATGGCGATCAAGCAAATGACGGGCGTGGTTGATGGCGTCATTGAATGGAACAAAATTATGGCAACCACGATTATCGCAATGCTACCACCAGTCATTGTTGTTATAGCAATGCAAAAAGCCTTTGTTAAAGGCCTAGTTGATTCGGAGAAATAAATGTCTACTTTAACGCTTAATAAAATTGCGAAATCTTACCCTAATGGTTTTAAAGCAATTCATGAACTGAACCTTGATATTTCAGACGGTGAAATGGTGGTATTAGTTGGTCCAAGTGGTTGTGGTAAATCAACATTGCTTCGAATGATTGCAGGGCTTGAAGAAATATCATCAGGTGATTTAAGCATAGATACGACACGGGTCAATGATCTCGAACCAGGTGAGCGTGATATTGCGATGGTTTTTCAAAACTATGCCTTATATCCGCACATGACAGTATTTAATAATATGGCTTATGGTTTACGTAACCGTAAAACGCCAAAACACGAGATTGAACGATTAGTCAATGAAGCGGCGACCATGTTAGAGCTTGATCATTTATTGGATCGCAAGCCTAATCAATTATCGGGAGGCCAACGTCAGCGCGTCGCTATGGGACGAGCTATTGTAAGGCACCCAAAAGTGTTCCTGTTTGATGAGCCATTATCAAATCTCGACGCTAAGTTACGTGTTCAAATGCGCCTTGAAATCAAAAAGCTACAACGTCGCCTTGGGACGACATCAGTATATGTTACGCATGATCAGGTAGAAGCAATGACACTGGCTGATAAGTTAGTGGTGTTGAACAAAGGTAACGTCGAGCAAGTGGGGACACCGATAGAAATTTATGACAACCCAGCCTCCTTGTTCGTTGCGACATTTATTGGCTCTCCTTCAATGAACATTCTTGATGCGAATATGACGTCTCAAGGTATTGAGCTAAAT
Organism: Photobacterium sp. GB-1; assembly: GCF_003026165.1. NCBI lineage: Bacteria > Pseudomonadati > Pseudomonadota > Gammaproteobacteria > Vibrionales > Vibrionaceae > Photobacterium > Photobacterium sp. GB-1. The sequence continues at coordinate 8,091 of NZ_PYOB01000042.1, forward strand.
GGCCGTGTAAAATCACTATCAGCAAATTTTTTAGAGCAAAAGAAAGTGAAGCTTGGGCTGCGTCCAGAACATCTACAAATCGTTAATGAGCAGCCTTGGTTTAACGTTGAAGTCGAGTTTATTGAAGCATTAGGGGCTGACTTATTGCTTTATTGCCAGACACAAGAGCCCCAATCGCAACAGCTCGTTTTACGAGTAGAAGGGCATAGCCCAATTAAAATGGGCGATAGCTTAGGTGTAAATATTAAACCTGAAAATATCCACTTATTTGATTGTGACACTTCAAAGCGCATACCTTATGATCACTTCAACAAAATGAAGAAGTGATTCTTGGAGTGGTGAATGGTTGAGTCATTGGACAAAGTTGATGTTCATCAGTTGAAAAAGCTGAAATGGTTACTGACAGATGTCGATGATACGTTAACGTGGGAAGGTAAGTTACCGCCCGAGACGTTACAAGCATTAAGTAAGCTTGAAGCCGTTGGTGTTAACGTTATTGCTGTAACGGGTGCCTGTGCCGGTTGGTGCGATCAAATGGCAAAGTTATGGCCTTTACATGGTGTCATTGGTGAAAATGGCGCGTTTTGGATGCGTAAAGATCAGCAAGGTTTTACGACACACTATATTCGTAACGCTGAGATGATGAAAAGAGAACAACAAACACTGAGCCATGCGATTGAGAGTCTGTTACTGGATTATCCAGATGTAAGTTTGAGCCTTGATCAGCCTTTTCGATTTTGTGATGTTGCCGTCAATATTGCACAAGATAGAGTGCCGTTACCTTCGGATGTGACGAAAAACATTCTTGAAAAGATAAAGCATCTTGATATTGAAGGGCAGAGAGTTCATGCAACACAAAGCTCAATTCATATTAATGCTTGGGTCGGTGATCATAGTAAACAGCAAACGAGTGAAGCTTACTTAACGCAATTTGCACCAGATGAAAAACGTGATCTAACTGAAGTCAGTTATGTCGGCGATTCTTTAAATGATGAAGGTATGTTTGCATGGCTGCCATTAACGTTTGGGGTTAATAATATCCGCGCATTATTACCTAAGTTAATTCATCATCCCCAATTTATTACGACAGAAAATGGGGGATATGGGTTTGCCGAATTAGCGGAAAAGATAGTTAAGTCAAAACAAACCCATTAATTAAAAAAGCACTCAATTGAGTGCTTTTTTGTTAGCGATTTCTTTTTTAATAACTGATTACACTGAAATCGTGTTTTTACTTGTTATTAATGATGCTAACTGACGTCGCAGAATAGCCGATAACCCAAAGCATTAAGATAATTTTCATGCTAATTTCTTCGCGTTAATATTTTCTTTATCGTCATTGGAGCAAACATTGAAAATTGAAGTATCTGTTCAACCCTCTGAGCATCAATTACAAGTGATAAGTGATGGTATCAGCGCTTTTAACGCAACGTATTTACCGAGTGATGGAGAGTTTGAATCAGGTTTACGTTTTGCGATTATGGCGCAGAATGATCAAGGTGAATATGTCGGTGGGCTGCAAGCAAGTGTGGTGTGGAGTTATTGCGTATTGGAGTTGCTTTGGTTGTCGGAAGAAACGCGTGGGCATGGTGTAGGCTCTCAACTTATCGAACAATTAGTGGCGTTAGCGAAAGAAAAACAATTAACACAAATACGTACTGAGACGTTAGATTTTCAAGCAAAACCGTTTTATGAAAAGCTGGGATTTAAAGTCTATGGCGAAATTGATGATTCGCCCAAAGGGCATAAAACGTACTTTTTGGTAAAAGTGTTATAACAAAATCACATATCAGTAGCTTAATTTTCTGAGTGGTACTTTTTAATAAATAAGTCATGATAATAAGAGGCAAAAATGGATTTATCCTCAAATTTTAGAATGTTGGCAATATACAATCAGCGGATGAATAATCAGCTTTTAAATGCATGTAAACAGCTTACAGATGAACAACTGTTTCAAAATACCAATGCATTTTTTCCAACTGTAATGGCGCATTGGAATCATATTCTGTTTGGCGACTTAATTATGCTGCGACGTTTAATTGCTAATAATATTGTTGAGGTTAATTCGGAAATCCTAGAGCAGTTACCTGTAGCGAAAAGGATTAATGATACATTCGTAACAACAATGGACGAACTATCACAATTACGTTCGTTAGTTGATGCTGTGTATATTGATATAACAAAGGGATTTACCGCAGCAACCTGTAATGAAATCGTGAGATATACAACAACAGATGGTCAGATCATTGAACGTTATGTTGGTGAGTTTTGTCAGCATATTTTTAATCACCAAACGCATCATCGCGGTCAAATGACCTGTCTATTGAGTCAGTTTGGTGTTGATTTCGGTTGTACAGATTTACCCATAATTGTGCCAGAAGGGGCCCGTTGCTAGATGTATTTTCGGGAAGAGTAGATTCATAACGCTATAATTGAGCTAATCTCTTTGTTAACACTTGTTGCTTATATTTAAATGAGGCTTATCGATGAAAAAGTACTGGCTAATTATATTTGTTTGTTTGTCGTTCCCATCTTTTGCAGCCAAAAAAGTATTAGATTGCGATAACCCACGTAACACGTTGGAAATTAATGATTGTGCCTCGTTAACGCTAGCCTCTGCACAAGATGAATTGTCCAAATATTTAGCTGCCAGCGTTGAGCACAATAAAAAAGATCCCGAGTTAGTGAAGGCGATAGAGCAAGCGCAAAAAGATTGGGAAGTGTATATGAAAGCGCAATGTAATGCGGTTTACACCCAATGGCGTGAGGGAACTATTCGTAATGTCATGGCATTGGATTGTAAAACTCAATTAACCAAAGAAAGAACGCATGATATTTGGATGCATTTTTTAACATATATGGATAGCACACCACCTGTTTTACCTGAGCCTTCAACCTATTTTAAAAAGTGATTTTTTGATGTATTAGAGAGTGGGATATTTGCAAGTAACTGTTATTAATGCATATTACTCTCAATGAAAATCTCACCTAACGCGTTGTAATTGAATAAATAAGAGCTCTGTTCACGTGTATGTATTCAGAGCTTTATTTTCTTTGCCTTCAATGAAGGGCTAAAACAGACGGCGTTTTAATCCTGTTCTTTCTAATATTCTGGTTGAGATCTCTTCGACGGACATGCTGGATGTATTGATATAGGGGATCGCTTCTCTGCGAAATAAACTCTCTACACTGAACAGTTCAGACTCACATTGGCTTTCACTGGCATAATCACTATTGGCGAGACGGTTGTTGCGGATTTCTGTCAATCTTTCTGGATCTATAGTTAGGCCAAAAAGCTTATGTCTATGTATTTCAAATTCAGGCAGTAAACGAAGTTTGGCAAGATCTTCGGCAATAAATGGGTAGTTCACCACTCTTAAACCAAATTGCATTGCCATATAAAGGCTGGTGGGCGTTTTCCCACTGCGTGATACGCCAAGTAATATCAAATCAGCTTCCTCTAAACCACGAAGAGAAATACCGTCATCGTGGGAAAGGGTGTATTCGATAGCCGCTATTCGATCAAAATAACCGTCTTGATCCTTACCAACACTGTGTGAGCGTTGCAATTGTGGCTTGGGCTCTAGCTGTAGATCGTCGGCAACAAAATTAACCATGGTTTGTAATACATCGTAGAACAGTGCATTGGCTGACAATAGCTGTTGTTTAATTTCAGGTACGACCATAGAGAAGAAAACTAAAGGCTTTTCTCCCGTCGCTAAAAAAGATCGCTCTATCTCTTTTACCACTTCAGCGACCTTGTGCCCATTTTCAGTAAAAGGAAAAGTCTGCTCATTGACTTTTAATGGAAACTGCGCCAGGACAGCATGACCAACGGTTTGACATGTTATGGCGGTTCCATCAGAAATGTAGAACACGTCACGAGTTTCAATTTTGTGATGCATAATAAGTTCAAATAAGGATTTATTTTTGAGATAAGATGTGAATAAAGTATAGAAAAGTCGTCGTACGTTCTGTAACTAATGCCACAACCTGACGAAAAAGTGGTTTTTTTTACGCAGCAACGCAAACGATTGCTTTTAATTGGTAGCTGAATTATTTCGGAGATACACATGCAAAAGTACACCCTTTGGTTCAACACTTTATCAATGAATGATGTGAACCAAGTTGGCGGAAAAAATGCCTCGCTTGGTGAAATGGTATCAAACCTTTCAAATGCGGGAGTGTCTGTTCCTAACGGATTCGCGACTACCTCTTACGCATTCCATGAGTTTTTAGAGTATGAAGGGCTAAATAATCGTATTTACGATTTGCTTGGCGCTCTTGATGTTAATGATGTTGAAGCACTTCAGCGCACTGGGGCGACAATCCGTAACTGGATTTTAGCTGCGCCATTTCCTGTTGAATTAGAACAGAGCATCCGTCGTGATTACCTTGAATTGATTGATGGTAACCAAGCACTTTCCGTTGCGGTTCGATCGTCTGCAACCGCTGAAGATTTACCTGATGCTTCCTTTGCGGGTCAACAAGAAACATTTCTTAATGTAAAAGGTGTTGATGCCGTTTTAGAGGCAACGAAACACGTTTATGCCTCGCTATTTAATGATCGCGCCATTTCTTATCGCGTTCACCAAGGTTTTGATCATAAGGGTATTGCACTGTCTGCAGGTATTCAGCGCATGGTGCGCTCTGATAAAGCAGCGTCAGGGGTGATGTTTACGCTTGATACTGAATCAGGCTTTGATCAAGTGGTGTTTATTACCTCTTCTTGGGGTTTAGGTGAAATGGTGGTTCAGGGGGCAGTTAACCCTGATGAATTTTATGTCCATAAACCAATGTTAGAAGCTGGGCATGCACCAATAGTAAGAAAGAACTTTGGTTCAAAACTCATCAAGATGATCTACTCTGATAATCAAGAAATTGGTAAACAAGTAGACATTGTTGATACCACAGATGAAGAACAATATCAGTTCTCGATTAATGATGAAGAAATTAAAGAGCTTGCTAAACAAGCAATGATCATTGAAAAGCACTATCAACGTCCGATGGACATTGAATGGGCGAAAGATGGTATTGATGGCAAGCTGTACATTGTTCAAGCACGCCCAGAAACAGTGTGTTCGCAAGGATCTCAAAATGTAATTGAGCGTTATGAGCTGAATAATAAAGCGGATGTGTTGGTAGAAGGTCGCGCGATTGGACAACGTATTGGCAGCGGTAAAGTACGCTTGGTTGATTCGCTTGATCAAATGTCACTGGTACAAGAAGGGGATGTACTCGTCACAGATATGACAGATCCTGACTGGGAACCTGTGATGAAACGTGCATCTGCGATTATTACTAACCGTGGCGGTCGTACTTGCCATGCTGCCATTATCGCTCGTGAATTAGGCATCCCTGCGATTGTGGGTTGTGGTAACGCTACAGAAATATTAACAGATGGTGCTGTTATTACCGCTTCATGTGCAGAAGGTGAAACAGGTTATGTTTACCAAGGCGAATTGAACTATGAAGTTCGACGCTCTGAGGTAGATGAATTACCAATATTACCAACTAAAGTGATGATGAACGTCGGTAATCCAGAGCGTGCGTTTGATTTTGCACAATTACCGAATGAAGGCGTAGGTTTAGCGCGTTTAGAATTTATCATCAATAAAATGATTGGTATTCACCCGAAAGCATTATTGAACTTTGATGCACAAAGTGACGAGTTAAAAGCGCAAATTCGAGAGAAAATTAAGGGCTATAACGATCCTATTGATTTTTATGTTAGCAAGTTAACCGAAGGCATTTCTACCATTGCTGCAGCGTTCTGGCCTAAGCGTGTGATTGTTCGTATGTCTGATTTCAAATCGAATGAGTACAGTAACTTAATTGGTGGTAAAGAATTTGAACCCCATGAAGAAAACCCTATGTTGGGTTTCCGTGGTGCTTCTCGTTATATATCACCAGTATTTGAAGATTGCTTTGAACTTGAAACACAAGCGATGAAACGTGTTCGTAATGAAATGGGGTTAAAGAACGTTGAAATTATGATCCCGTTTGTACGTACGCCGAGTGAAGCTGCATCTGTGATTGAGTTACTGGCGAAAAACGATTTACGCCGTGGCGATCAGGGTTTGAAAGTGATCATGATGTGTGAACTGCCATCAAATGCCGTATTAGCGGATGATTTCTTAAAGTACTTTGATGGTTTCTCCATTGGTTCAAATGACATGACTCAGTTAACGCTAGGTTTGGATCGTGATTCTGGTGATGTTGCGCATCTCTTTGATGAGCGTAACCCTGCGGTTAAAGCTATGCTGAAAATGGCGATTGACGCAGCAACGAAAGCGGGCAAGTACGTCGGTATTTGTGGTCAAGGACCATCAGATCATGATGATTTAGCAAAATGGTTAATGGAGCAAGGTATTAGTTCTGTTTCACTAAACCCGGATACTGTGATCAATACTTGGTTAAAGCTAGGTGATGTAAATAAAAATCATTAGCAGACAGGTTAGGTTTAGTTGCTAAAGGTAAAATTAAGCTCTGATTAATGATCAGAGCTTTTTTATAGCAGATTGAAAATTAAGTGTCGTACACCTAAGTTAGGAGGACATATGGTTGTTGTAGAGCGATTTTCTTTTGCACATGAAGCGCATATAGCGAAAGCCAATCTAGAAAGTGCCGGTATTCACTGTTGCCTTGCTGACGAATTTACGGTCAATACGCAATGGCTTTATTCTAATGCAATGGGGGGAGTGCGTTTGTTGGTAGAAGAAAAAGATATAGAGTCAGCGAGAGTGCTACTTGAAAGTGATTTTTCTGATGCGTTAGAAGAACAAATACCACCTTATGATAACGAGCATGAACATTGTGCTTATTGCGGTAGTCATGATGTAGTGACTTATACGAAAGGTAAGCGCCCAGCATTTTTAATGTTTATTGTGCTAGGTTTCCCTTTGTTTACATATCAACATGGTTATAAATGTAACCAGTGTGGTAAATTTAGTGAGGAGTTGTAAAATTTTAAAGTATTAGCTTAATGCTATTACTTATCCGCACGCTGTTACAAAAGAATGTTTAACGGGATACGATAACGGAACGTTAATCTAGATACTTCAGTTTACTAAATGTTTATTTGATTACATAACGACTTTTCTATGTCTGTCATTTATCACCCTTTTTTCTAGTACGTAACCTTGAACTTTTAAAAATGATCACGTTTTTTAAAAGTAGTTGATTATTCAATTAAATAGCGCGTTATATCTGTTTGAAGAGGAGTGTAGTTTGATATATGATTTCCTCATTATTTATCTAGCTAAATTTCCTGAATTGATAATTAATAATTGATGGTTCGCACACCCATCGACATAAAGACCGCTCCTTGTGAGCGGTTTTTCTGTTTATGGTCATTTAACGCTAATTTTTTTAATTAAATAAGATTAGAAACATGAGTAATAAAGACGACTATCATTCATATTTACTTTATTAATTTACCGATTTAAGTGCTAACGGTAATGTTTGTTTTAATTCATCCAGCCACTGATAACGGTTTTTATACAGCTTGCGTTTATTACGATTGAGTGTGCTCAAGTCTTTTCGCTCTGGTAATAAAGGTAATTTATAGGTTACGTTACTTTCTTTAACACCCTGATATTCTTGCCAGATCTGGTCATAGTCACAGCTAACCGCATGACGTTTTGAACCGATATAACGGAGTGCTTGATAAATGTGACCTTTATTACTGACAGCGGTAATGTTTTTTAATTGATAAGCATCAGCAAAAATGAGAGCTAATTCCACCATTAATGCCTTAGGACGTAAGCCATATAGTCCTTTTGTTAACTCTTTGATGAGTTCTTGACGGTTTTCAATATCACTGTCTGGGCCTTGTAAAGCACCAATATGTAAATGGCTTTGATCTTGATTAACGGTAAAACTAATACAATATAATTGCTTGTTGTTACTATCTGTGAGCGTGAGACCCAGTGATCCTTCTCTTGAGTAACCAGCATCAAGATAGATATTGTATACGTTGTCATTTTTATCTGTTATTTGAGATAACTTAAGACCTTCATGCTGGTATATATTTAAAAGTTTTGAAGAAAAGTTGTTCAGCATAAATTGAAGATGTTTTTTCAACATCTGCATTCTTTGTTTTTTATCCCATGCCACACAGCCATATGGCTTAAGTGGTTTTTCAATAAATGACGGATATACCGTGATTAATTGTTGAAGTAATGGGTTATCGAAGTAGCCCATTACTTCATCAGTAACTTTGGGTGAGAAAACGCACCAGCAATAGAGACGAAATTTTTTTCTTATTTTATCCATTCCTTTGATGTTTGGATAAAGCATGTTGGATAAAAATGATCCACGCTTAAATACCGTGTTTGATGTGATGGCTAAATGAGACATTTTGATAAACCTTGTAGATATTTATATTTTTAATTATGGATATTTTTCTATTAATAAGACTTAAATATAAATTACAAATTAAACAGTGTTTGTTTAATAAAGGCTGAACGGAATGTTAATATTTGAAATCTAGTATTTTCATTGTTAATCATATTCAACATTATTGAGGTTTTATTCATTTATAAAAACAATAGCGTTGTTTTTATAGCTTTTTATGAAAAAAGTGTTTCTACCTGTAACATGTGGCGGGTGTTATAAAGTAGATTAATGTTTATTCACTACCAATGAAAAGGTAATTAATGGCTGTTTTTTAGTTAAAGTTTGTCTGTTATTTAACGCGTATATTAATATGTTTGCAAAGTTCAGCCACCTGAAACTTAATTGTTTGTAGTGGTACATTAAATTTGGCCACCTACTCAGAGGTGATATCATCACCTCTTAACATGGATAGGTGACATCATGACAAAACGAACAAGACGATTATTTAGTGCTGAATTTAAATTAGAGGC
>NZ_PYOB01000043.1:0-13611 GCF_003026165.1 Photobacterium sp. GB-1
GTAGGTTATCGTAGTTTTGCTGAAGCAAAACACGAAATCACTCGATATATTATTGGTTATTACAGCCAATTACGACCACATCAATATAATGGCGGATTAACACCGAATGAATCAGAACGATTATATTAGGAAAACTCTAAAACCGTGGCTAGTATTTGTTGACCACTACACCTGTCCGATTTGGTTTTGTTAACCCATTATACCAAATACAAAAAACCGCCATGATGAATGATGATGCGGTTTTTTAACGTAATCAGAATGTATGCGTACTATGCTAAACCATTACCAATGTTTCTACGGGATACAGCAAAAGACACTCTTTTAAATAGTTCAAAAAGCTCGGTAATACTAACATCAAACTCTGACATTTTTGGCTCTTTACCTTTCTGAGTTAGATTCAAATACGTATCTTTTCCATAATAAAGGCATACAGTTAAATTCGTTACTTTAAAACCTAATATATGATCACTGCTCTCTATGTACCCGTGTTTTAAAGCATATTCTCTTAAATAAAGTTCATCTGCGTCATCTAGAGCAATTGAACCTGTCCATTCATTTTCTTGAGTTGAAGCTATTATCTTATCCATTTTAAAATCCAAGTATTAAATGTTTATAGCCTAACCATACAACCGAGCCAAAACACTGTCAAGTGCTTGTTTTTTAAATGATTTATTATAAAGATCTATTACAAGATTTTATTGTAATGAATATTTATAACACTCCCTGTTGTTTAAATACTTTAGACTAATTAAAAAATCACTTTAAACGATTTTTAGCTAAAAAAGACTGTATTTAACATATTTGATCTTAAGCGATCCGATACGCCGTAACGTCCAGATACTAAAAGACCGCCTCAATGGACGGTCATTTAACAGTAATTCTATTAATGCGTACTCGCAAATCATCTAAAGTCTTGATAATTATCAGTTACACGAGATTTTAATAAGACCCTAAATATATGGGTAATAATTCTTATACAAGTCAGGTTCACCTTTTGAATTGGTAACCCTAGAAGCATACTCCATATACTGGCGAACACTGTGCCACATACTTATACCTGACTCATAAATAGATACATGTAAAAGGGAAATACTTTCTTCTTCTGTCTGCATCCCTTCTCTAGATAATCTTATAAAATTCATACTTTTCATATTTTCGTAATCAAACTGATTAACTTTTCCATTAAAGTGCTGACCACCAATTTTATTCCTTAAGAAAGTAACAGAATCATTTCTTGACCAAGTTTTATTCCCATACTTTAAAACAACTGTATTTAACCAATCATTTTTTGTTACTAAACAAGGAAACTTCCCCAAAAGACTTCTCGTATCAAAATCTTTTTTTAACATAGGAATAGACACGCTAGAATATATTACTGAACTATTGAAAAAACTCAATTTACCATAATCTTTAATATCGAAAAATATTACGTCTTTTTCTAGATTAAAAGCTAATTTAAACTGAGTTAGTAGCGATTCATCATCTTTTGAATGATGTAGAAGTGTTCTTATAGAGCTTGCGATTCGCTTGGCTTCGGCAAAATTACCATCATGAAAAGCAGCAATCGAGCTTGAAAGAAATCCCATATGCTCTTTTAATAAATCATAAACATCTTGTGGTGGAAGTTGTGATTTCAAATATAGTCATCCTATTAATTATAACCATCATAAGCGATATTCAGTTTTGGACTAAAATTCAATAAAACTATTTGATGCGATTATTCTTTGACTCATAACTTCAAATATTGCCACGAGTTTTATCCAGCATGAACATCTCCATACTCTTAAGCAGGATATTTAATTTTAGCTATTTCATTTGATAGCGACCAGACATTAAATCATAGAAACGACTTTAATACCGCAAACACCTATCACTCGACACCTAGTGTGACTTTTCTCTGAAAACAGCCCTATTTAACTTAATGAATCTATCGCGCACTACAAAAGAACATTACACACAAGAACAGGGCGTTAAGCCCTGTTTTTGCATCATTCAAGCATCACTTGTGGCTAAAATACCGCATTTAATATTTGTTAAAGACGCAACAAATCACAGTAAAAGCAATTCGCCCCGACATTGCTACCAACACGACAAAACTAACCTTCTTTTACCACTCTCGCTATTGTCGCCCTACTACAGCCTAACTTCTGCTGTATTTCTGAATAACTCCGCCCAAGTTTTAATTGATCTCGTATATCTTGATGCAGGGATTCATTCACACGGCGCCCACGGTACTTACCTTCCGCTTTTGCTTTCGCAATGCCTTGCGCTTGGCGTTTATGACGAGTTTCGTAATCATCACGGGCCATGGCTGCACCCAAATCCAACATGAACTCGGTTAAAGCCAACGTAATGCTGTTCTGCTCTCCTGCGCTGAACACCGCATGCGTCATAGGCTGATCTACCACCACTATCACCAACCCTTTTTCCATGATACGTGCTTTTAAAGTTTTCCATTCAAGCCAAGGTAAACGAGTAAGGCGATCCATCTTTTCAATCAGCAACACATCACCGGCTTCGCTGTCATCTATCAGCTTGTTGAGTTCAGGGCGTTCTAACTTGGTGCCAGATTGGTTTTCGATGTAGTAGCCAGCAATGCGACTATTAAATTTGGCGCCAAAGGCTTTGAGTTCTTCTTTTGCCCGTTGGGCATCTTGCTCGGTGGTTGAGGCGCGAAGGTAAGCACGGATCAGCATGGTTTTCCCTAAACTGGTTTAATTTAAGTTGGTTTCTCAAATCAGTTTAGTATAGATGGTTTCACAAATGAAGCGGTAAGGGTTGAGAGGCAGTGGAGAGTGGTTTCTTTAGGGTATACCCATAAAGCTTGTTTTTTATAATTGTTTCAAGTTGTAAGCAGAGACATAAATCAAGTTGCCAACTTGATTATTACAATATAAAACAGCAAAAAAATCACTATCTTAGGTCATGCTTTCATGCAAAAAAAACTTATTGCTGTTGCTATTAGCTCCTCAATTTTATTGGTAGGTTGTCATGGTGACGATACATCTAACACAACCATTATTCCTCCTACCGAAATTCTGCCGAGTAAACCACTTCCAGAACCAGATATTGACGACCCTGAGATCACACCGCCACCTGTTGAACCACCAACGGAGCCAGAAATCACACCTCCACCTGTTGAACCACCAACAGAGCCAGAAATCACGCCACCAGTTGTTGATCCTGAAACAGGTGATCCAGAAGTCATCCCTCCAGTAGAGCCAGATCCAACCGCCACCGCACTTTTTGCTTTAGATAGCGATCTTAGTTTTGGCAACAGCGTGTTATGTAATGGTGAAACAGCAAACAGCCTGATTATTAACAATGGCGATACTGTCAGTTGTTATTACGGTGCTGTTGAGCTTGCAACATTTAGCAATATCGAGCTTAAAATCACCAAAGACACAGCACTAGAAAAAGTTAAGCGCTTAAACTTAGCGGATTCAGATCGTTTTGTTGCGATCACAGATGCTATTGAACTGCAAAATGCATTAGATAACACTCGAAGCCTATTACTTAAAAGTGGTACTGCTATCGGTGGCGTAGTTGAACTGTCATTATCTTCTGCTGAGCAATTACGTTTTAACAGCTTGTATCACTCCACAGAATTACAGACCTTAAGTAAAGATGAGTTTAACAAGTTATTAGCCGATAAAGTCGAAGAAAATACCGAAGCGGATAGCAAACCTTCTACTCATGAACCGAATGTAAAACCAGAAGTCACTCCTGGTACAAGTGACGATCTAAATTCTAATTTTGTTTCTGCCAATGCGGAGGCAAACTTGGTTTATCAACCGACAAAGGTGATCCTATCTCAAGGTACGCTGGTTGATAGTCACAACAATCCAGTACAAGGTATTGAGTACTACAGCCATTCATCTCGTGGCATTACCGATGAACAAGGCAAATTCTCATTCAACTGGGGTGAAACTGTCTCTTTTGGTATTGATACCTTTGAATTAGGTGAAATCAAAGCCAATAAAACACAGTTTTCCATTGCAGATTTAGGCGCTGAGCACCTAGGCCGTAATGCTGAACGTTTATTGCAACGTTACTCTCATGATGGTTCACAGCTTGTGATCAACGATCGTGTGCGCCAAGTATTTGCCATGTACCCGAACGTCATCAATGAAGCGATTAACCTATCACTGTCAGAGCCTGTGATGCTTGATAACGGCACTGGGACTCCAACACCTATTGATGGTGAGTTTGATAAACAATTTAATCAAGGTTTAGCACTAGATATCGACACCGCGATTTGTGAAGGTAAATGTAGTGCCACACGCAGTATCTCAAGCTTATCTTTTCCTCGTGTGATGGATGCTGGCGGTAACATTCAAGCGAATATTTTAAAGCTATGGGGGGCCGGTGTTGATGCGCAGTCAGAAGGCTGGAAACCTGTCACTAAATTCCACGTATTTAGTGACGAAACATGGTACTACGGCAGTCCAGGTTATCCTCGTGGACAAGGTGCAATCAACATCTCGAATGCAGCATTTCCTGTATTGATGCCGCGTAACGATAATAACTTTTGGCTACGTTTTGGTGAGAAGAAAGCATGGGATGAACGTTCTCTTGCATACATTACTGACGCGCCATCAACAGTCAAACCAGATTTAGTCGGTGGTAACACTGCAACCTTTAATCTGCCATTTATCAGTATTGGTGAAGTAGGTGCTGGTAAAGTTATGTTGCTAGGTAACAGCAAATACAACACGATTCTGGTGTGCCCTGAAAGCTATAGTTGGGATAACGGCGTAAGTGACAACGGAGCATGTTGGAATAACACCCAAGACTCCGAAGATATGGCGAATTTCTTCTCCAATACCTTCCGTTATTTAATTGGTGATAAATACACGGCATCAGTAGAACCAATCAACATTGGTACCAATATTCCTGATGTTTATTTCCGCCGTTCAGGACATCTAGTCATTGGTAATAAAGCACCATTTGTTATTGATCCTCGCTTTAAGATGACAGCTCAACAGCTTTCAAGCTTTAGTGGTATCGATCCCGTTGATATGCCGTTATTAATTTTAAACGGCTACGAAAATAGTGTATCAACCAGTGGTGAGATCCCTTCTTTAGCCAACACCGAACAACCTAAACTAACGCAACAAGATGTTTCTGATCTACTCAATTATGTAGAGCGTGGCGGTAATATCTTGATCATGGAAAGTATTACTAAACGTGTGAACGATGACTTTACTCGTTTACTGGACGGTGCAGGATTAGCCATTAATAGTCAATCAACCGCAGGTGGTAATGGTCCAAGTTATGGCTACCCTGAACGCGTCCGTTCTCAACGTCAACACGGTTACTGGGTCTTAGAACGCTATACTGGTAGCAAAGACGAAACAACCGGTAATATTAAACTGCCTTATACCATTAACCTTGATGGTTCTGTTAGCTGGGATTTTATTACCAACGAAAAGCCTGACGATAAACCAAGCTTAGAAGTCGCACGTAAGCTGATTGAAGACGGGCAAGGTGGAAACGTTGAGCTGTTAGCTTTCGTTGATACCTACCAAGACGGTAAGGCGCGAGCGACAGAAGATATTGACGCAGACAAACAACGTATTCTTAAAGAGTTCAATGTTAAAGAATGTACGTTAACGGATTATCACTATGAGATTAACTGTCTAGAGTATCGTCCAGGAAATGGTGTTCCAATTATTGGAGCCATGAATCGTGCTGCTTACAAAGAACTTCCGCTAGATGAAGCGACAGCAAAGGCCATGATTAAAGCGGCAGATCTTGGTACTAATATCGAGCGTTTATACCAACACGAACTGTACTTTAGAACTAGAGGCAACCAAGGTGAACGCTTAAGCAGTGTTGATCTTAATCGTATCTACCAAAACATGACAGTATGGTTATGGAACGATCTCGATTATCGCTTTGAATCTGGTAAAGAAGACGAACTTGGCTTTGAACGCTTTACTGAATTCCTAAACTGTTATGGTGATACCGCTGCTGGGCAAACCACCTGTAGTGATGCGCTAAAGCAAAGCCTTGAAGCCAACAACATGGTTTATGGCGCAGAGAAAGAAAACGTAGGTAAATACGCTGGCTGGATGAACCCAAGCTACCCATTAAATTACATGGAAAAACCGCTAACACGCTTGATGTTGGGTCGAACTTACTTCGACCTTGATATTAAAGCAGATGTTCGCCAATACCCTGGTGAAGTTACAACAAGTGGTGGTAGCACTAGCATCACTGTTGATTTAAGTAATAACACTGCCGCTTGGTTTGCAGGAAACCGTCAAGCTACGGGTCAATGGGCAATTGCACATGAACCAATGACAATCACGGCATCCGGTAATAGTAATCCGATCACAGTAACCGTTGCACTGGCAGATGATTTAACAGGTCGTGAAAAACATGAGTTAGGTTTAAAGCGTCCGCCTCGTATGACCAAGACCTTTACTCTACAACCCAATGCAACAGCTAATTTTACAGCGCCTTATGGCGGCCTCGTATATGTGCAAGGTAATGAAACCAATCCTGTGACATTAAACTTCTCAGGTACGGTGAACGCCCCTTGGTTTAAGGTCGATAAATGGGTTAACGATCAAAGCTCACCAGCACCTATTGGTGAAATTGAATCGAATACCTTTATTTACACCGCTGCCGCTAAGAATTTAACAGCAAACAATTATGGTGGTGATAGAACCAAATTTGCGGCAGAACTTGATTTGTTCTCCGCAGATATCAATGATTTCTACGCTCGTGATGAAGCGGTTGGAGAAGGAAATGGTCATAATGGCAAAGCGACAGATAGCACGCGATCAAATAACAAGCACCACTTTGTAAACGATATCGCTATTTCTATTGGCGCAGCCCACTCCGGCTACCCAATGATGAACGGCAGCTTTAATAAAACATCAACATCACTATCAACTACACCATTAAATGACTGGTTGTTATGGCACGAGGTTGGTCACAATGCCGCTGAAGCACCATTTAATGTGGAAGGTGCTACAGAAGTGGTGAACAACATGCTGGCACTTTACATGCAGGATAAATACCTCGGTAAAATGTCCCGTGTCGAAGCTGATATCAAAATGGCACCTGACTTTGTCCGCCTAGAGCAAGGACATGCATGGGCTGCTGGCGGTAACGGTGAACGTTTACTGATGTTTGCTCAGTTAAAAGAATGGGCAGAGCAAGAGTTTGATATCAATAACGCTATCAAAGCACCTTTGCCATCTTACTACGCGAATACTGTAACCGGACTAAAAGGCTGGGATTTGATCAAGCTAATGCATCGTTTAACGCGTAATAATGAAGAAGACAACACGCTATTACCAACCAATAACGTTTGTCGTAATCAAAATGGATTAAGCAAAGGTGATCAACTGATGTTATGTGCCTCTTACGCAGCACAAAAAGATCTGTCGGACTTTTTTGCTGCATGGAACCCAGGTTCAAAAGCCTACCTTGTTCCTGGTGAGCCTAAGCCACAATATGAAGGTGGGATCACTTCAGAAGGTTTAAGCGCAGTACAAGCACTAAAACTACCTAAGCCAACATTAGATCCGCTATCGATAAATCGTGTGACGATGTCACTTAACTAACTATTTAGTCTTAAATACGTTGATGGTTTTTAATAAAGGCTAAGTGCATGCACTTGGCCTTTTTCGTTATGCGCCGAACATGATGTCAACCTAAGAGATGAAGACTTCTACACACCTTGTCGAGCGGGAGGTGTTAGCCTATACAAGGAGCCTATCGTGAGGTGGAAGCTGAAGGAGGCAAATGGCAAAACATAGCTTTGACGAACAGAAATCTGATAGCGGCATAATCAACTTGAGTAACCTAGCAACAAATAAAATAGCCCAAAGTTTGCGACAGAACCCTATTTTCTAACTCATAGTAATGAAGAACGATTAAACACAAAGCGTTATATCATCTATTTAGTGGCAACTTTCCACCCTCACCATTTATACGAAAAACCACTTTCCCTACTTTTCAACTTCCCGTTTAGCGATACAATCTCTTGGTCCGACGTATAAAAACATAGAAGAACTAAAATAGTGAACACCCCTACCGCATTTCACTTTTTGCTAAAACAAGTCCGTGAAGAGCATGGCATGACGCAAGTCGATGCCGCTAAACACATGAAAATAGCAAGACAAACCTACTTAGATTTAGAGTACGGAAAAACACGACCACGACTAGATACACTGATTACGCTATCGACACTTTTTAATAAAAATATTTCGTATTTTACTGGCGAACGTCCCTCGTTAGACAGTTTTGATGTTGGCTTGTGGCTAAAGCGAACACCAATGCCAAACTGAGCACGGAAAATTTAACATAATTGCCGTTTTATGCGTTGTGCCCAGTGCCCGCCAGCTTGCTGGAGTTAGGCACGTAACATTTCGCATAAAACATACAATATGTTAAATAGAGCCCATTTGGGGCAAATTATTGCCTAGCCACTTTTTTATTTACAATGATTCAAACTCAATAAACTTTCTATTTTTAAATGGCTAAATCTCTAACATGGCTCTCGCCGCCTACTGAGCTTAATCGTCATGACAGCTTAGTCAAACAGACTGAACGTGCTAATAAATCCGAATTGGCTAAAGAAGCTAGGGCGCAAAAAACACTGGATACGTTAGCTCGTATTGAGGCTAATCAACATTCATTGAAGCATGAGCAACTGATGAATAATATTTCAGGTAATGGATTATTCATTGGTCAATGTACAACACAAGAAGAATTAGAAAAGAATCACCAATCTGTATTGATTCTTACCGAAGAAGATACCTTCTATTCCATAAAAAACATGATTGATGAACGATACCACCAAAAGGGTGAAGTCCCATCGACATTGATTTTGAAAGATATAGATAAAGTTAAAACATGGGGTGAGTATTTAGCTACAGGTTTTGGCGCTGTTATGTTGACTCAAGCATTTGGCGATTTTGGTGTAACAGCACGATATTCCGTGATCAATGGGAAAACACGTGTGTCAATATCAACTCGAAATAATGGCAATCAGATGTTACGCCATGTGATGGTTAAAGGTATGCGTATTAAGGTGAACGGAACGAAGACCTATGCCATAGATAACCCGAAAGTAGTACAGCTAGGATTAGCCCCAAAACAGCGTATAGGTGCAGGTATAAAAGCCGGTGCTATGACCATGATTATATCAGCCGCGATAAATACGAATGATCTGATTTTTAACGATGAGACCGATTTTTACGATTGGTTCGGGAATGTAGGCGCTGATTTTATAAAAACCGCATTATCTATTTATGGTGCAGAGCTGATAGTTGGATTGATTGTTGGAGGTACTGGAGTTTTACCGTTAGTGATTATTGCCGCTGTTTCCATAGCTCTTAGTGTAGTACTGGACCCATTATTTGAAGTGAAAAATGTTTCAGGATAACTGACAAGTGCGCTTAGAAAATTACAAATATGAGAAAATATCATTAAAAAATAAAGTTGGGTTTATTTTTATAACATTACTACTCAGTGCTGGGTGTTTCTGGTTCATTAGTTCATGGATAACCGCACTTTTTAATGCGTATTCATTAACGAATATCATTAAATATTCAGTAAGCGCACCGCTTGTCGGAATATCATTATTTGGTGTTGTTGTTTGGTTGTGGCTTGCCATGTTTATTATTATCAAAACAAATAAAGTAGCAGCACATAGTTGGACTGACACGCAAAAGGAACAACATAATAAAATGTTAATTTTATGTTGTGCGATAGCTGTGGTTATTAGTGCTATTTCGTATTTTTATATTGATAATCGTTTAATGAATCATGGTTATAGCGTTACAACTAAAGTAACTAATGTAAATATATATAAGACCTATACAAAGGAATAAAACTGTTGAGGTTTAAACGGCTTTTACCTAGATATTAGATTATTAATGATATCCCTTATGCCAAATTTACTGTGGCACTAAGATTACCTAAAATTGGTTAGTGCGTATAAAAACCATTATGTTAAGGCTGCTTTGTGCCAGCAAAAGGCACCAAGTAGCCGTAATTATGAAGCGCCAGCACCCACGATACCCAAACGCACGGTAATGGCGAACCACAAACCAATTCAGTTAAACCTAGGAGCGTGAGCCATTACGGTGCGAACGGCTCTTGTTTGCGCGAGCGTAAACTTCCCCAAGATTGGGGATAGGGGTTGGAAACAAGCTCCTAAGCTAGCCAGCGGCAAAATGAATGGAAAACCGCCCCGACAACACCATGACGTTGCCTTGGTGTGAGCGATGCTTGCATTGCGGCTTTTCACACGAAGGCGTTTTAACGTGATGGTGGTAAGGGTGTGGTTTGAAATGAATGGCGCGTCTCGCTGGCGGGCCTT
This sequence comes from Photobacterium sp. GB-1, assembly GCF_003026165.1. Classification (NCBI taxonomy): domain Bacteria; kingdom Pseudomonadati; phylum Pseudomonadota; class Gammaproteobacteria; order Vibrionales; family Vibrionaceae; genus Photobacterium; species Photobacterium sp. GB-1. Next base: position 10,349 of record NZ_PYOB01000043.1, read on the forward strand.
ATCCTCGGATTGTCCGCAAATGGTATCCCACAAAGCATATGAAAACATAGATAAAACATTGAAAAAAATAACAATAAGCTTAATATCGCTTTTGTTTTATTGAAGAATTTTATTATGAATAAACTATTTATTACTTTTGCTTTATTTGGGCTAGCTGGTTGTGCAACAACAACTACGGGTCCAACACCTTCAGGACAAGATCAATATGTTATGTCGCGTCAGGAAGGGGCTTTTCCATCGGGTAGTGAACCGTTACTACAAGAAGTACTAGAGCAAGCTAACAAGTTTTGTCAAAGCTTAGATAAAAGCTTAGAGGTACTAGATACTCACGAAAACCAAGGGCCATTTATCTTAGGCAATTACCCAAAAGCAACAATTCGCTTTAAGTGTTTATGATATTAAAGATCGTCAATAGACGATCTTTTTTTCTGGATTCACAACAAATCGCAACTTTTATGTTATTGGGATAAGTGACACTAAAAATACTTCCCATCGAGGCGGTATTTCGATATCTGGTCGTTACCGCATATCGGATCGATTTAACCATCATCTATTAAATATCGATATTTCTTTATCCTTTTCAATATTTATAAATCAATGAGTAAAGCGTATTTATCTGTTTCTCTCTTTTAAATCAGGATTAAATATATGTATCAAAAAAATATCTGTCTAAATACAAAAACTTGGGTCGCGTATTCCACTGGTAATCAGGGATACCGTAAGCTAATCAAGAATCCAAAGCCTACCGCAGATGATGTTCGACGTGCTTTATATAAACGTTCAATTAAGAGGCGGAGCGAAAATACTAGGGATTATTACAATCAGTGGTCTGAGTCTGTTGAAAGGGATGGCTTGGATTTTTTCTTTGTTGTCACTGTTAAAGCTAAAACGAAGGATGAAGCTGATGCAAAGGCAAAAGAAATTATTTCTGACAATGGATGGAAAGAAGCAAGTACAGCGACATATGCGACAGAAATTTAGACACAAGAACGACTCTCAGCTGGGAGTCATTCTCTGTTTTTTAACCGCATTATTAATAGAGCCGTTAACAGCACTTAGTGCGCATAAATAACCATACGGTCAAATAAGCCCTACTCTCAGGGGTTATTAACAATAATAATCACAATCCACTTATCGAAATATATGACTAGAACAATAAAATATTGGCAACACGCTGCAGGTGACCAAGATAGAGATTATGTAGATTTATGTCTTAAATGGGATGTAATTATTACAGGACCTGGTTATCAAGGAGCTTGGCCTGATTGTGCTGAAAAATTAAAAAAAAATGAATGGTCATCGAGAAAGATTACCAATTTAAAGCGCTTTTGCGAAACGATCATAGACAGAGATATTGTTGTTCTTAGACTAGGTACTTCACAAGTTTATGGTGTAGGTATGGTAGTCGGCGACTATGAATATAATGAAAACTTTGGCGATGTAGACGGATGGGGATTGCAACATATCCGTCGAGTAAAATGGTTATGGAAATATAACGAAAATCCAGAAACTTTTGATACTTATTCACTTAAGTTAGGCGATACAACACAAGAACTTACATCAGATATCGTCATCAACTGGATACACTCTTTAAAATTAGATTTTGATAGTCTACCAACACTCACAAAACTACCACAGGTTAACGTTCAAAAAGATATCTGTTTTGAAAATATATCAGAATCACTATTTGATTACGGTGTATCTAGCACTTCAATTGATGTACTAACCAAAGAAATTGATGAATTAATAAGAATTGCTAAGTGGTATCAAAAATACCAAGACCCTTCAGAATTTGAAACGGTTGCCTACCTTGCAGTACCTCTATTGAGAGCCCTCGGTTGGACACCTCAAAAAATGGCTATTGAGTGGAATAAAGTAGATATTGCACTATTTAAACGTTTACCGAGAAATGACTCTAATTTAGATGTTGTTGTTGAAGCAAAAAGAAAAGGTAACTCGTGCTTAAATGCCATTTCACAAGCAGAAGGATATGCTCAAGGAAAAGAAAACTGTAAAAGACTCATAGTAACTGATGGCCTTAGATACGGCGTATATTTAAAAGATGGAGAAAACTTTAAATTATATGCGTATTTTAATATTACACGTATTAGAGAATCTTACCCTATTTACGAGTGTGGTGGAGCTTCGATGGCATTAAAAGCAATGACTCCTGAGTGGCAAGGTGAAATCTAAAGTAATCTAAACGTAAGTCCAATAAATTTGGGCTTATTAAAATAGGTTCTATCGCAAATCTAGTGAAATGTGTGAAAGAACCAGTAAAAGTCCTAATTATTTGCGACATAAATCTTTATTGAGCAGTAGAGAGCATCGGTGATGCACTTATAAAAAATTAAGCACCAAGTGGCACATTTTGAGCTATCTATTAACAAAATAGCAAAAGGGCGTTGAAGTTACCTTCAACGCCCTTTTTAAATTCTTTAAACGCTTATTTGATTTGCGCTTTGTACATAGAAGCGAAAACTGGAGTGTATAAGCTAACAACTTTGTTAATGATACGTGACATTGTGAATTCCTTAATAAAGCAAGTTTTTTATAACGTACAACCTTGCCTAAACACAGTATTTATAAGGCGTGGGTCGCGTTTCGATGTGGGGCATTATAGGAGTTTAATCGGCTTTTAAAAGTGAGAAATAATATAATTTTTGATTAGTTTTTCTAATGCAAAAATTACATAAAAAAACAGTAATAACCATTCATTAAAACCGAATAAAACAGCGCTCATTATTATTTATTGTGAACTCCTGCTAAAGGTTACGTAAGTTATGAAACTTAAGTAAGTTAAAGATTGATAAAATAATTTAAAATGAATGGTGCGTTTTAGAACGATTAAATTCAGGTAACAAATACCTACCAACTAGCAGTGGCAAACTGAATAATGGGAAGTAGTAGGACGCGTCCTACTATGTGTGATTGTTCGATGACTGTATTTGTTATGTCTGGACGTTGCCGCATATCGGTTCGATTTAGATACATAATTTTGATCATGGTGAGAAACGTAAAGCATACCTGTAAATATCCAGTTCACTTTAGATTCATGAATAGTATTGTTTAATAGATTACGAGAGATTTTCCTCCTTTATCTCTTTACCCGCCAGCCTAGGATGGGCGGTGGGTTTGTAGTGGTCAACAAATACTAGCCACGGTTTTAGAGGTTAACCAATATAATCGTTCTGATTCATTCGGTGTTAATCCGCCATTATATTGATGTGGTCGTAATTGGCTGTAATAACCAATAATATATC
>NZ_PYOB01000044.1:0-10812 GCF_003026165.1 Photobacterium sp. GB-1
TAACAAGATACCATTCAATTCCAAAAAGGAAACAGACTATCTTTATCATTAAAATAACTATAAAGATGAATACTTTACTTATTGATAAAAAAAGGCTTAAGCTATTAAAATATAGCTTAAGCCTTTTTAAAACCAATATCATGATTAAAAATAATCAATTATTACATTATATGATCGAGTAAAAGCACCAAACTGAGCAGCCGTGTTATCATGAGGATCAAATTCATCAATTGGACTTGGTATAACTTGATATTCCAAGTTGTTTAATTCAAATATATCATCATATACTTGACCTAAATTAACACGAACATTATTCGGTCTAAATAAGAACACATTTACAGCCTTGTCATTAAAATTACTCGCTATATTCTCTTCAATACGATAATTTGCCAACATTGTATTTTCCGTATTCGATAAGCCAGCATTAACAGCGGTTCCAACTTCATTATTTTCAGAAATACAGGTTAAATCAAGGTCCACTGGAGTTCTCGGTCCATCGATACCGGGTGTAATATCGCCAACATTAATATCTATATCAGCGTTATTAGCTCCAAACGTACAGGTATTTTGTATAATATGTACAGTGATTCTATCAGCAGTGCCGACATTAATAGGTCTATCAGCATTATTTCTTTGCACTCGATGGAAAATAGAAAATCTTTCTTGTTGAGTGGTAGCATTAGCGGGTACAACTATACGTACCTGATTTACTCTAGTTCGAAGGTTAACTCTCCAATTATTGCGCAAAACCCGATTTCTGAGGTGAAACCCCAAACGTTGACTTCCTCCTCCACAAAATCTATGCAATATATTACCCGCTAAATTATGGCCAGGAAACGCACCAGGAAGTGGATTACCGCCAAGGTTACAATTCCAATTTGTTCCACCACCATTAAATAACAAGCGAAATGTTGATGCAGTTCCTACCATACTAAGAGTTATATTACCTCTAGTTTCAGATCGTGAGTATTCGTCACTAGTACCGACTCGTTCATGAGCCCAAAAGAACTCACTGTTAACTAATTGATTATTTAAAGTAATTCCATCTAGCACAACTGGAACTACAACGTCTCTACCTGGATTAACAAAAACATCAATATCATTAGCATATACATTAAAAGTACTGGTAACAATTAGGAACAACATGATTCCTTTAATTTTAATCATTCTGATAGCCTAATATGTATTCTATAATTAAAACGTTTAATTAGTATTTAATATCCTAATTTCCCTTGAAAATGACTGACTGTTCCGTAATCATTAATAGCGTCAAATTCAAATTTTGAGATTGTTGCTACATAATTGTTTTTAATAAATACTGAACTTTCAGGTGGAAAAACACCTAACTGCTGTTTCATCTCATTGTTTAGTTTTATTTCTTTACCATTAAATTTAACGTTAACTACTGCTAGATAAAAAGGTGTTGGATTCGTAATTTTTATATTTCCATTAGATTTAACAACTGATAATAATTTCTCAGCATTAGCCCTTTTACCTAAAAGAACTTTAGGTCTATAAATTAGTTTTACTCTTGTTTTTAAAGCTAGTGTTATTCTACTTTTTTTAGACTTATCAACAGGTGGTATTTCTTGTAAATTGAGCCAGTACAGAGATTCATTATTAAGAGATGACGATTTATGTGTATTTAGCAGTCTAACAACTTGTGTTTCACCTTTGTTAAATTTAAAAAAGTTAGGCATAGGGATAAAGTTAACGTTTTTATCTTTTTTATTTTCGTTCTCTATCCATATTTGAGCAGCGTATGTTTTATCTGCTATATTCTCTATCTTAATTTCAACGCTTTTATCGCCTTCATTAACAATATATCTTGTTGCGTTTAATTGTAATGCAGCAAACGAATTGCTACTGTAAAAAAGTATAAATAGCCCAATATGTAAAATATATTTTAATGTCATGAATCAACCTAAGTAAAATACGATTAATAATAAGTTAAAGTAATTCTTAACTTGCTTGTAAACTCCCCTGCATTTAAATCTGTATAATTACCGTTACCCGTGTAAATCAGTGTAGCAGTAACATCATGGATAAATTCTGTTTCATTACCGATAGGAACAGGGTAGTTTTGATCAAATACCAAGTTACTGCCTTCAACTAAGAGTTTTATACCAAGTTCATCTTTACTCGTAGAAAGTATTCCATCAGAACTTCCTAATGTATCAATAGGGTCATATTTGATATTAATGCCGTCAATAATTTCAGGCCTAGCGCAATGAATCACAACTGGCACTGTTTCTGTTATAATACCCGTTATTACCTGCCCCGTATCAACAGTTTCAAAATCAACGGTTTCATCATTATTACTATTAACAGTACAACCTGGACTAATAATATTACCGCTAATATTTACAGTTACTTCAGCTATATGTGCCATTACGTAATTAGATGATAAAAGTAATACTGCAAAAGCAATTTTATTCACACTCATATAAATACCATTTAATAAGTCTTAGTAATTACCCATTGATAATGTATTCTCTACTACTGCCAAAATCATCGAGTGCATAAATTGTAATTTTTGAACTAGATTTAACCTTTATCCCAGATAGATCTATTGAACTTTTTGGAGAAAATAATCCTAATTTTTTATCAACGGATTTATTAAAATGAATCAATTTACCATCCACTATTACTTTACTAATAGCAAAATAATATGATGTTGGGTTAATTATCTTATAACCATGATTCACTTTTTCTATTTTTATTTCTTTTTCTGCTTCCAAACGAGTCTTTTGTAATGATGTTGGTCTGTATATCAACTTCACTTTTGTTTGAAGCGCTATTTGCATAAAGCTATCAGGAGTATCTTTTGGCCGAGGTGGCATTTCAAGAACATTAATAAAAAAGAGTGACTCTTGATCCTTTCTTATATTATTTCCAATCTTTTTTAATCTTATAATTTGTCGACCATTTTTTACTATTTTAAACATTGAAGGAAGCACAATAAAATTAACACTATCCGTATTTATTTCATTCAGATTATCTATCCATACTTGGCCGCCATAGTTAACATCACTATCATTGACAATTTTTACGGTAATATCACCTTGTCCTTCATTATAAATATAACGCGTTTTGTTCATTTTAAGCCCAGCATATACACTGCTAGAAAGTAGCATACAACTTACTAAACAAAATGATATTAAGTAATTTTTCATTAAAACCTCAACATTATTGGCAATATATATCTTTAACTTCATTAAGATCTGGCTTAATTTTCGAAATGTCCACATTACAAGTTTGAGTATTTGTTTTGATATGTAGGTAATGTGAAGGTGAGTCAAGCGTTGCCATTAACACCCCTTGTGTTGCAATAAAACCAACATAAACATTATCGTCCGTTGTTACCTGTGAACCTAATGGTAATTCAGTTCCATTCTTATCAAACACACGAAGTAAGTATCTTTGCACTTTCTTATAATCAAATTTACGAACAATTATTGCTTTATCAGTCGGAATTACATTATATGACGTTTTATTTAACTCAATATCATGAGATATATCTTTACTATTTAAATTAATACGATTCTGTGTATAAGTTGAAAGCGGAATAATAATGTTTCCAAAGTTATCAGCTTTACGACCGTTAACTTTAGCTTTATCTATCCCTTTTGTATTCACAATTGCTATAGTTTGCGAGCGACGGCTTGAATAAGCAATACCAGCCCCTTCTGCAGCAGCAACTGAGCCCGAGATAGATCCGCCAACAGACGTTGAGTTATTACTCGTTGAAGCATTAAAACCGATAGCAACAGGATTCAAGTTGGCATTTGTACTAAATGACGCAGAACGTTCAGACTTCGAAGCACTTGCACTTACAGAATGAGAAATATTATCACTGCTGTTGAATGACGTATTGGTACTAACGGTAGTCCCAGATGTTTTAGAATAAGTCACTGATGAATTAGTGAATATATCTCGTTCTTTATAAGATAATGGAATACTTAAACTTAGAGTCGTTGAATAGTCCTCACCAAGAGATTCAGACGATGTTATTGAACCACTAATACTTGCAGTCACACCATTCTCAAATGCTGTTGAGAATGATACGTTGCCACCATATTCGCTAGCGATTATCCCTCGATAATTACTGTACCAGCCAGAAGCAGATAGATATGAATGATCAAAACTATGCGTAAGAATTGTTTCAAATCGATTTCTTAATGACTCACTGCCATACTCATCATAAGAATCAGGATCAAAGCCATTAAAATCAACATAACCAGTACTGTGGTATTCATACGCTACAAATTGAACATGTGTACGTTCTGTAATATCTTTCACATAACGTAAACTTGTGTTGATCCCTTCTAGACTTCTTTTTTGACTTTTATCCGTTTTGTTATATTCGCTTCTAGAGCCATTAACATTAAAAGAAATTGCACCGAAATAGCTTAAAGGAACTCCAGCTCCTATACCTAAGCTTTGGTACTTATCATGTAAAACCACAGCTGTATTTAACGTTGCATACCTAAACCCACGATCTAAAGAAGCAAATATAAATGGATTTTTAATATAGTTATCAAAATCACCTTTGCGTCCCGTTGCTATATTATAATCGTAGTCACCTTCAGCAAGCAGATTTGGTAACGTTGACATTGGATATATTTTTTTAGTAATTTTTCCAGTGTCACTTTCTACCTCCACAACAATATCTTTACTTCCAATAGGGTTAATATTACTAAAAGAGTAATGACCTGCAGGGATATCACGAGAAAGTAATATATATTTACCTTGCTTAATGGTAATTGTTGAGCTGGAATCTGCAAATCCTTCGATAATCGGTGCATAAGCTCTCGTTTTATGAGGTTCCATTGAGCTATCAGAGTATAATGTTAAGCCGACAAAACTAAAATCATTGAGTACAGATGATCGGGTATATGTTTTACCAATAGAGAAAGCACTTTTTATTGGTTTTATCGCTGTTGACACAAGATATTCTGAAGATCTTATACCTGTTTTATTAGTACCACTCGCCTGTGTTGTAAATACCCAGCGATCATAGTTCATCTGTAAATCAAAATTCACAAATGCTGAAGATGTATCTTTACCATGATCCCGATAATAGTGATGACTTGCATTTGCATTGTAATTTAGAATAAAACCATTAGCACCATAGTCCCAGCTATACTCATTATCTTCTAATAAAATAAGTTGTGGTAATTGAAGCGATAAAGATTGCGTAGAAAAATCAAATATAGCTGAAGCTTTCGGTATTTTTTCTAAATTATAGCAATGATCTGTTGGATTGAAAGCGTCGATCATTTTTTCATAATTAATAGGTAGATCTAACGTTTCTAATAAAGTTAATGGCAAACAAATAGATTCTTTATCATCATCCTTTATCACTAAAACATGACGACCATAACTTTTATTATTTAGATAAAAATCAACCAAATATTTTCCAGGAACATTGCTACTTGAATAGTCTAAAAAATCTGATCTTACATTTTTGCCACCATTCATAAATGAAGTATCAAACTCAGTTTGTGCCAAGCACAAAGAAGAGTTCATAACAGCTAAAATAGTAATCACATTTTTTATATGCATGCGTATCTCCATCGCATTTCAACCACGAATTAAATCCATCTTAATTTGTAATCATTGGTCTCTAATAATTAATAGAGTTCTTGTGATATTATGCTTACTGTAATGTTCACATATAAGTTATTAATAATATAATTACTATTAATAAGAGTAATTGAGAAGCACTTATAAAGTACTTCTCCAATTTATTAACGATAGCCGACAACAAATTTAGCTTGCGATTTTACGTTACCAGCTGTTACTGCTGGTTCTGTACTCGCATCATCAGTAGATTTTACCATTTGTGCTTTAAATTGATATCTTGTAGGTGTGTGAATAGCATCAGTACCTGGAGCTATTTTCTCAAAATGAACACGTGAATCAGTTGATGTAATTTGAGTGCCATCGTCTCCTTTCATTAATCTTACGGCAACTTTTTGTGCTTTTGATGCATTTGGCGCCAAATTAGCCAAGTTATTATCAGCATCCCATCCATTAACAGGTACCCAAAGAACTGTCACATCATGAGCTGCAGTGAAACAATCAGAACCATCATTTTTTTTTGCTGAAACAATATCAAAAACGACTTCTTCGGCATTACCAGCTTCTACTTCATCAACAGTAGCTGTCTTTAAATTCACAACGTTAGAAGCATTCGTTGTACCATCACTGTCTTGAATAACAAAATTACATGTTGCTTTCGTTACTTCTCCTTGAAATATAACATCACCTTGATTTGCCAAAGCTGATACTGAAAAAAAAGCAGTAGATAGTAAGATAGTAGAAGCTAATGTAGTCTTTTTATCCATTTTCATATTATATCCTTATCAATATTCGTTGTTCAAAAATGCATTTAAAGTATTACCTTTAAATATTTCATTTTTCACATTAAATTTATTTCCAACAAAATAAATTAGTTAACACCAGCGTGTTTAATTAAAATAAAAGCGATCAATTAACATAAGAGCAATTAATTAACACCAGAGCGATTAATTAACACTAGAGCGATTAATTAACACCAGAGCGATTAATTAACACCAGAGCGATTAATTAACACCAGAGCGATTAATTAACATCAGATCAGTTACCTTTTAAAGTGAATAATTAAAAACCATATTTTTTGTGGGTCTTTATTATAACAACCAGCTATCATAAATCAACCAAACATACCTTTAATGAATAATTCATCATTATAATATGATATCAACCTCAATATTTTTGCAAAAATGTAAATAACAATGCAATCAATAGCGTTAGGTTAATATGTGATTTTTAATATATATACCTCCGACACTCATTATATTTAGTTAATACATACGTAAAAACAATCATCTAATATTCACGATTTACTAAAATCACACTTAAATATAATATTTTGACCATTAATTATTATTTAATATGGAAAATAAAACGGCTTATTTATAGATGAACTAGCTACATTAATGGGCATTATCATAGGTATACTAATTTCAATATGACTCAAAAATAGATGTTTCTCTAAGTGAAAACGAATTAGGATCTGGCATAAATTCTGAATCAACAGTACTCGTATCACCACCAAAATAATCTCGTCCCCAGCTTACGACTTCTCCATTATCTTTTAGTGCAGCAAAAGCAAATAATGTTGCTTGAATATGAATTACGCCAGACTTTAAGCGTGAAACTAAATTAGCATTTTCTGTAGGTTCAGTTACACCATCAGTTGATGTAATTAAACCGCCGCCATGATTATATCCCCATACCACGACAGAACCGTCACTTTTAATAGCGGCAAATGCTTCCCTATTACCCACAATATCTTTAACACCTGAAATCAATTCAGAACTCACACTACTTGAGTCACCACCTGCAGATACATCTCCCCAAGTGACGACTGAACCATCATTTTTAATTGCGGCAAATGCATCTGTTGTACTAGAGATTGCTTTAATATCAGTTAAGTTTACACCTGTATTATTTTTGCCGCCGCAGCTTTCATCACCCCAAACAATAACGCTTCCATCTTGTTTTAAGGCTGCAAAAGCAGATGACGTGGAGAAAATATCAACAACACCAGAAGATAAATGATGTTCGAGCCCATTAATATCCGCCCCCCCATCTGTATTACCCCATACCTGCACCGAGCCATCTTTCATTACTGCAGCATATGCAGAGTCGGTTGTATGAACAGATACAATATCATCACCGTTAAGAGGCGTACCAGTTGCGGAACTAAAAGTAATCTCATTCGCTGACGTCTCTCCACCTGACCAAGTGAAGATTCTCCCCGTTGAAGTCACTGCGGTAAAACCAGGACGTCTTTTCCAAATTGAGTCCTGCTTTCCTGAATCATAAACTTTCACAACATCATTAAGTTTTAATACTGTCGGGTTTGCACTAACATCCCAAGACACAAGGTCGTCACCTTTTAGTGCAGCGAAAGCATTTTCAGCAGAAAAAATTACGTCAATACCTTCAGGGACCTCTTCTTCAACGACTTTGGTATAGCTTCCGTCATGATTAGGGTCATACCATGTATAAACTTTACCAAATGGCATCTCACCAGTGTCATCATAAAAATCTAAACCCGTTACACAAGCAAATGCAAAACGTGATGCGACACAATCTTTAATATAATAAAGTTTATGAGTACCGAAATTTGGATCATATATCCCCATCTCGCCACCATGCCGAATATCTCCCCATGCATTGACAGGAGCTTTCACCCAACCATCAGCATCGTATTCAGGTACATAAACATAAGCCATTTGCGTAGCAACGAGTTTGTATTCGGCTCCTGGTCTTGGCATATATTGGTCTTTAGCGCCTAATGTTTCAGCTCCCCAACCAATAAAATCTGATGAAGAAATAAAAGGATCTAAAGAAGGGCTTTTAGACGCTATGAATGAATAGTGATTGCTATGGATCTGATTGACAGTGGCTATAGAGTAAATTGAATACTCAGAACTAGATTTTTGTCCATACTCATCAACACCAACAACCTCTAATTTAACTGCGTGATTTATATCTTCTGGTTGTAATGTATAAGATTCATCAGTCCCGACCACTTTTCCATTAATGATCCATTGATATTCATAACTATCGCAATGCCTTTCACAATATAAAGAAGAAGTTAGTTCGGCACCAGGTTCATAACTCGCCCCACCTAAATCAAGACCTATATATGTTAAGGTTGGCTTTTCAGGTGGTACAACATTAACAATTATATTGCCTGTTTGTTTTTTATTCGGGTTATTTGGATCAGCCATGGTATAAGATAAAATATCTTGCCCGTACTTATTTTCAGACGGATTATAGGTAAATTCACTTCCGTTAATTGAAACTGAGCCTAACTTTTCGTTAGTAATTTCTTGGATCTTATTGATGGATGAACCATCACCCAAAGAAAATGTTTTTGATTCACCCGCATCAACATACAGAATAATATCTTTCGTGACGGGAGCAGGTAAAGAGAGATCGATAACAACCTTTCCTTTGAATGTCTGGCCCGTATCATTATTCGTCATTGTGTAAAATATAATATCTTCACCTGATTTTCCGGCGATAGATTTATAGGTAAAACGACTACCAGAAAAGCTAATTGTACCTAATTTTTCACCATAAATTGTGTCTATTGAAATATTAGATGGGCCAGAATTCAATGAGATTATTTTCTCGGTTCCAGTAACCATAGAAACAAAATAGTCTTTTGTAATTGGCACCAAAGGTTCAGGTTTATCGTTAATTACATTAATGGAAATTGTACCTGATACAACCTTACCGTTACTATCTGTCGTAACATAAGAAAGTATGTCTTCACCATCAGCATTAATATTGGGTGTATAGGTAATTTGATTCCCATTTGTAGATATACGACCTAGCGATCCCCCTGATAATGAATCAATAACAGTACCTTTACTTCCAAGACTAAATGATTGAGTTGCAGACGACGCCATATAAATAATGAGATCTCGCGTATGAACTTCAATAATATCAGGTGTAATTGGTGAGCCAGAAGAAGGCTCATTAGTTATTTTGATATAGCCTATCGTCGACGATGTACCATCAAAAACATTGTAAGGTATAACCTGCTCACCAATAAATCCATTAGGAATATAAGTTAAGTTATGATTCGATAATTCATATGTACTAGGGCTTTTAATTTGAAAGTTTTTTCCAATGCTAACAATTAAATGCTTCTGTTCTGTATCAAGGTCTGAAAATAAATTATTAAGATTTAGTGTTATCGCTTTTTGATTAAAGGTAATAATTTCATAATCTTTAGTAATTGGTGGTAAAAACTCAGAAGTATCGTTGCCATTGTTCGAAGGTTTTTCCTGATCGAGAAAACCATCATCTTCGCCACCACACGCTGTTAATAATATAACTAAAGGTATACACGACTTTTTCATAGTACGCTCTTCCTTGTACTTTTAAAATACCCAACTTACGCCCATAGAAACTAATTGATGATCGGTATGCCCTATATCATTATTTCCCATTGATTCCGTACGTTGATATTCCAACTTAATATTCAATCGTGAATTTATATAATAGCGAATACCTGCGCCATATACGGGTGAAAAACCTGTAGCAGTACCTTCTCTTAAACCTTTACTTTTACCTGACCATGCAGCAACACCTGCACTCAAAAATGGGTAGAAATCATTTAAATAATTGCCAATAATTCCTTTTAAAACTAATTGTTGAAAGTTACCTTTAATATTTCCTAATGGATATGATGCATTTCCCTCACCAAAGTATTGGTACGCAACTTCAGTTGATAAATACCGATTAAATTGATAACCAACATGCGTGCCAAACGCCCAATGATCTTGATCAACAGATAAAGCATGTTCATCTCCAGCGTTGGTATAACTTCCTTTGCCGATATCTAGTCCTACATACCAATTATTAGAAACATTATTGGTATCAGCAAATGCAGTAGGAAAAAATAAAATTAAAGATGAGTATAAAATCATCGGTCCATATATTTTCAAGTTATTCATAATAATCCTTTTAATTTATGAACTAATATAACTCTCACCTAGAAAATACTATATTTGCGAATAAAAACAAGTTGCATATCAATAATAATCTTATGTCAACATCTTTAATAGAAGCAATCTCAAACTTATGGTAATAATATGAAAATAACTGTTTATTCAATAAAAATTCAGTTTTTCACTTATTATTAATTAATCAATGAATAGTCGGTGAAATTAGATTTTATTTATTTGTAATTTTGAATTTACGTAACATTTTATTAATGTTTTTATAGTGTAGGCA
>NZ_PYOB01000045.1:0-6281 GCF_003026165.1 Photobacterium sp. GB-1
ACATCTTCGATTGGAAGAATGAATGGACGATCGATTGCACGCTCTGGCTCTGGGATGTAGTTATCTAGAGCTTCTGCTAGTTCAACAATCTTGTCTTCCCACTCTTTCTCGCCGTTTAGAGCGCCTAGAGCAGAACCCATGATTACTGGGCAATCATCACCTGGGAAGTCGTACTCAGAAAGAAGTTCACGAACTTCCATCTCAACTAGCTCAAGTAGTTCTTCATCATCAACCATGTCACACTTGTTCATGAATACGATGATGTAAGGGATACCAACCTGGCGACCAAGTAGGATGTGCTCACGTGTTTGTGGCATTGGGCCGTCAGTTGCAGCAACAACTAGGATACCGCCGTCCATTTGAGCAGCACCAGTGATCATGTTTTTAACGTAATCGGCGTGTCCAGGACAGTCAACGTGTGCGTAGTGACGAGTTGGAGTATCGTACTCTACGTGAGAAGTAGAGATTGTGATACCGCGCTCACGCTCTTCTGGAGCGTTATCGATTGATGCGAAGTCACGAGCAGCACCACCGTACACTTTTGAAAGTGTAGTACAGATAGCAGCAGTTAGAGTTGTTTTACCGTGGTCAACGTGGCCGATAGTACCAACGTTTACGTGCGGTTTTACGCGTTCAAATTTTTCTTTAGACATGGATAGTCCCTCTGGGCACGGTATTAGGTGGCATTACGACCACACAACCAAACATGGGTTTGTTGAGTATATAACAAATGGATGAATTAGGGCTTGAGAGTGGTGCTGATAGGCAGATTTGAACTGCCGACCTCACCCTTACCAAGGGTGCGCTCTACCGACTGAGCTATATCAGCACACAAGAAATGTGGAGCGGGCAGCGGGAATCGAACCCGCATCATCAGCTTGGAAGGCTGAGGTAATAGCCATTATACGATGCCCGCAGAACTTGTATCTCGTAGAGCTATTCAACCATTTGAAAATGGTGGTGGGGGAAGGATTCGAACCTTCGAAGGCAGTGCCGGCAGATTTACAATCTGCTCCCTTTGGCCACTCGGGAACCCCACCGAAATTTTTAAAACTGGTGCCGACTACCGGAGTCGAACTGGTGACCTACTGATTACAAGTCAGTTGCTCTACCTACTGAGCTAAGTCGGCGTTAGTGGTGCGCATTCTAGATAATGATTATTTTTGTTGCAATACCCTAACGTGTTTTTTTTATTGTTTTTTATTTAATTGACGTAATTTTCGGCATTAACCGCGCTTTGCATACAACCCTAGCCCTTCAAGTACCAACTCCGAGCGATGATAAAAAGGTTTACACCACGATTTTGGCAAATGACGAACACCGCCACCACATAGAATTACCGCGGGCGCTTCATTTAGTTCTGCAGATGCTTGTTTTAGGCCAAACTCAATTAATCCAACCAACGCAGCACGGCAGCCATTCTTTAAACCATCTGCGGTATTGTTTGCCAGTGTTAATGATTCACTATGCTCACTATCTGAAAACACCTTGGTTGTATTCTCTAGTACTGATTTCATCATTAACTGATAACCAGGCATGATCCAACCACCAAGATGTTTTCCATCACTGTCCATAACATCAAACGTTAATGCCGTGCCTATATCTACAATCACTGTAGGTTGCTTAAAACTTTGACGAATAGCAACCAGTGTTAGCCAGCGGTCAACACCAAGGTATTGATATTCAGAATATGCGTTAACAACACCGAAGTCTTCTCGTGCAGTTTTTACCTGAGTAACAGGAATATTCGCCATTTGTGCTATACGCTGAATAGTATTGTCAACTTCAACTGGTCCGACACTCGCAAAAACAATGCGCTCAACATTACCTTCCAGTAACGGTTGTAAAACAAGCTCTAATTTTTTACTTGGGTATTTACCAATTTGTTCAATGTGTTCATTTTGGGTTAGTAAGGCAACTTTGACGTAAGTATTGCCTGCTTCAATTAATAATTGCATCAGCAACCTCTAAGGCTGATTTCACCGCCGATATACGGTGTAATACCAGTGTCGGTTTCCAGTAGTAAAGCCCCTTGAGCATCAATCCCGCGAGCAGTACCTTCGATGGTTCGCTCACCGATTAATAATTTCACAGGGCGGTTTAAAAAGTTATCTATTTTATTCCAACGTTCAACAAAGCCAACTAAACCTTGATGTTCGTAATCACAGAGTGTTTGATTAAGATGTGAGATCAATGTCGCCGCTAAGATATTTCGAGACGGTAAGCGTTCACAAGCTTGCGACAGTGTTGTCCACGCTTGCGTGATCTCACTTTGCTCTGTTAGTGGCATATTAATATTTAGCCCCATTCCAATCACTAAGTGTGCAGCATCCCCTGCTTGACCTGTCATTTCAACAAGAATACCAGCTAGCTTTTTATCCTGATAATAAATATCGTTAGGCCATTTAACTCGAACATCATCCGCACCCAGTTTTTGGAGCGTTTCAGCAATCGCGACGCCGACAACTAAACTCAGCCCCATTGCCGCAGCCATACCAGCTTCTAAACGCCAGTAAATTGAAAGGTACAGGTTACTACCGAAAGGTGAAACCCATTGTCGACCTCGTCGTCCACGGCCTGCTTCTTGATATTCAGCCAAACATACACTACCACTAGGCAGTTGCCCTACTCTATCTAGAAGGTATTGATTAGTTGAGTCGATGACAGGAATTAAATCAAGATGGGGGCACTTAACTTTCGCTAAAATCTGCTGCTTATCAAGTAAATCAATCGCTGATGCAAGACAATAACCTTTGCCTTGCACCCTAAAAATATCAAGCCCCCACTGTTGAATGACTTGAATTTGTTTCGCGATTGCAGCACGAGTCATACCCAGCGTTTGTCCCAATACTTCACCTGAATGAAATTCACCATCAGAGAGTAACTGAATCAAAGCTAGTCGTACGGTATGATCTTTCATCGCAGCATCTCGTTGAGATTAGTTTCAGCATTATGTGCCATAAAACGCACCTCATGCTCAAGAGAGACACCAAATTTAGTCATTACCGTATCGACAACATACTGTGCTAGCTGAAGTACATCACGTGCAGTTGCATTACCAACATTCGTTAATACAAGTGCTTGTTGCTGGTGAATTTTAGCACCACCAATTTGGTAACCTTTCAAACCACATTGATCAATCAACCAGCCCGCAGCTAACTTACAATGAGCTTCGTCCACTGGGTAACTTGGCATGTTAGGGTACTCAGACAAAAGAAAGTCACGTACGTCTAACGAAATAATTGGGTTTTTGAAAAAACTACCTGCATTCCCCATAACCTGCGGATCAGGCAGTTTTTCACGGCGAATGGCGCACACTTCATCAAAAATCTCTTTGGCTGTAACAGTATCGAGCGAGAATTTTGCTAATGGGCCATAGGCTATTTTCGGAGACCAAGCTTTAGTTAAGCGAAAACCTACCGCAATAATTATGTGGTTATCTTTTAACTCTCGCTTAAAAATTGAATCTCGATATGAGAAGTGGCATTCATCAGCCATCAAACGCTTCACTTCCCCTGTTTGTACATTTAATACATCAACATACTGGCAGACATCTTTTAACTCTACGCCATAAGCACCAATATTTTGTATCGGGGACGACCCCACACAACCAGGAATGAGTGCTAGATTCTCAAGGCCATTAAAACCATTATCGACAGCCCAAGACACCAAACCATGCCAGTCTTCACCGCCACCTACATGTAAATCAACATACTCAGTACTATCGACTACATTAATACCTTTAATTCGGTTTAAAATGATAGCGCCTTGGTAATCTTCACAAAAAAGTAAGTTACTTCCTTGACCAACAACTAACTTAGGGACTTCCTGGTATGTCTCGTCCTGCCAAATAGCAAGGAGATCTTCAACACTTGATGCTTCAAGTATGTACTTCGCCGATACATCAATCCCAAAGGTGTGATAAGGCGCTAACCCAGTTTCATGTAAAACTTTCATGTTAATTCACAACCAAATCTTTATACTTTTCGATACGAATTGAAACTATTTTACCTGATCCCATTCAACAACGCAGTGTTTTCCCATGTCTCAAATTATTTATCGTCAACTTGATCCTATCCGTTTACCTTTAGTTAATAAAATATACAAGTCATTCTATCCATCAGGAAAAGCAAAGAGAGATGAAACAATCTGGGTTGCAGAATCAAACAACAGTATTATTGCATCCGTACGATTTAAAACTATTGATGATATACAACTACTGACAGGAATGCTTGTCATCCCAGAGTACCGTTTACAGGGTATTGCGTATAAGCTTATTGAAGCATGCCGTAATCAAATGAACCAACAAGCATGCTATTGCTTTGCATTTCAAGAGTTAGAAGTTTTCTATCAGAAGTCAGGGTTTCAAACTATTAATAGCGAAAACCTTCCCAATAATATCAAGCAACGTTTTCAACGCTATGCTAATAGCGGTAAGAATCTAATTCCAATGTTATTTATTGATACACTTACCTCAGAAAGCATGAGCAAAAACATATCTAAACACTAGATACATTGACTTCGCTTTTTTTCTGGTATAATTGATCCCTTAATCAAAATTCATCTACTTATAGATCGTGTAAACGAGGCGATAATGGATTCAGCTATTGCTAACAGGCAGCTCATCGAACAACTGCCATGTATTGCGCACAAGCCCGAGAATTTAGAGACTCTTTTTGATGCAAATTCGTTTAGAGAGCGTCTATATCAAGAAATAAAATCAGCTAAAGAACGCATTTACTTAGTTGCCTTATATCTCCAAGATGATGAAGCAGGAAGAGGTGTGCTTACCGCTCTGTATGAAGCTAAGCAACTCAACCCCGAACTTGATATAAAGGTATTAGTTGATTGGCATAGAGCTCAACGAGGCTTAATTGGCGCCAGTCAGTCCGATGGCAATGCCGCGCTATATCGTGAGTACGCAGAAAAATATACTCACAAGATCGATGTGCTTGGCGTTCCCGTTCGTAATCGAGAAGTGTTCGGTGTCCTACACCTGAAAGGCTTTGTTATTGATGATAATGTTATTTATAGCGGTGCAAGCTTAAATGATGTGTATCTCGCTCAACATGACCGTTATCGTTACGATCGCTACCACGTAATTAAAAATGAAAAGCTCGCTAACAGCATGGCGCAGTTCATTATTGACATACTTGTTTCGAGTAATGCTGTTAACTGCCTAGCACAACCAGAAAGACCCGATACAAAGTCATTGAAGACGGCAATTCGAGATCTACGCTCCGAACTACAACAAGCTATCTACCATTTTGAGCCGGATGAGATTAAAGATGACGAGGTAGGATTAACACCTCTGATAGGTTTAGGGAAACGTAAGAACAAACTTAATCAGGATATTTGTACGCTCATCGCTAGTGCACAATCTGAGCTGACTATTTGTACTCCCTACTTTAACTTTCCGAGAATGGTAAGTCGCGAAGTAAAGAAAGCCCTTAAGCGCGGTGTAAAGGTCACAATCGTCGTTGGCGATAAAACAGCAAATGACTTTTATATTCCACCATCAGAGCCTTTTAAGACTATTGCTGGGTTACCTTATTTATATGAAGTCAATTTACGTAATTTTGCTAAACATAATGAAGCCGCTATTGCACATCGCCAATTAGCGATCCATTTATGGAAACACGATAACAATAGCTTTCACTTAAAGGGGCTTTGGGTAGATCGTCGTTATATGTTAGTAACGGGTAATAACCTCAATCCACGAGCTTGGAAACTTGATCTTGAAAATGCGATTTTAATTCATGACAAAAATCAACTACTCGCCGAGCAGCAACAACAAGAATTAGATTGTATTCTCGAACATACCCAGCTTATTGGTAGTTATAAGCAAATTGAAAAAATTGATAACTATCCAGCTCAAGTTAAAAAGCTCATTACACGTATTCGTCGTGTTAAAGCGGATCACATCCTGAATCAAATTCTATAATTCAAACCCTTTATCACTGCAGTAACTCTCTACTGCAGTGATACATCTCTTTATTAAATACTATTCTGTTGTAGGTCTGTAGGTCTGTAGGTCTGTAGGTCTGTAGGTCTGTAGGTCTGTAGGTCTGTAGGTCTAGTTTATAGATGAAACTTACTTTAAAAGTATTAAAACGAAAAAAGGCCATCCGAAAGGATGGCCTTTTAAAATTTAAAGCCTGGCGATGTCCTACTCTCACATGGGGAGACCCCACACTACCATCGGCGCTATTACGTTTCACTACTGAGTTCGGCATGGGATCAGGTGGGTCCATAACGCTATGGTCGCCAAGCAAATTCGG
>NZ_PYOB01000046.1:0-5770 GCF_003026165.1 Photobacterium sp. GB-1
ATCTATATTTTTCAACTTTATAGTTTATTATGCACTAAGTTTGGATGTTAGACGTTTAATTAAAAATAACATAAAAAACTTTGGCTTTAAATTCAGTAATTAAATTATAAAACATAAGTCTAAATATTACCTAATTACCACAATTTAACAGCCACTGTTAAATTATCTCATATACTTCAAGATATTGAAGTATATGAGTTACGTTATGCCTAAGAATTCAATCCAATTTCAGAAAGGCTTTTCTATCCCTGAATTTATGCATATGTATGGGACATAAAAGCAATGTAGAGAGCGTTTATTTAATATTCGATGGAAAAATGGTTACGTTTGACCTAATTGTGCTTCTAAAAGTTATTGTGAGCTTAGATCACGGTAATTATATCAATGTAATAAGTGTCACCATCTGACATCATTTACGGCATGTACTTTATTTTCTCATTCAAAATTACCGTTAACCACTTGGTTTTTAGCTATTTATCTCATCACACAAGAAAAAACAGTATTTCAGCATTAGAGCTAAAGCGTGAATTGGGGGGGTCTTATAACGCAGCATGGCGAATAAAACATAACCTCATGCAAGTGATGAAAGAGCACGATGATAATCGAAAGTTAGGCAATATCGTGCAATTGGATGATGCATATATTGGAGGTAAACAAAAAGGAAAGCGAGGACGTGGTGCCAAAGGTAAAACACCTTTTGTATCAGCGATCTCTTTGAATGAAGAACGTCATCCTATTTATATGCAGCTAAGTGTTGTTTCTTGTTTCAAGAAACAAGAAATTACAGATTGGGCTAAAAAGCATTTACAAGAAAAAAATTAGTCATATCAGATGGTTTGCCCTGTTTTAATGGTCTGTTAGCCGCAGATATTATTCATGGTTAATTACCAAAAAATGGTAAAGAACTTCACCAATACGAAGCTGCATTTTATTGGGTCGATACCATGATTGGTAACGTTAAAAATTCGATAAAAAGGGACATATCAAGCAATTAGAGAAAAACATATTTCTCGTTATCTTGGTGAATTCTGTTTTTGATTTAATTATCGGTTTCGAGTTGAAGATATATTCAATACGTTGATTAAATATAACAAAATCACCACCGATGCCAGAGAAATTATTAACCTTGGCTGAGTCTCGGTGGTAATCAGTAAATTTTATTATATCTAATTTCAGATAAGGTCGTATTAGGATAGCTTAAAACCGAAGAAAAAAGTAATGAGATTACGGCGATTCCAGAGCTGATAAAGATGCTCAATATCAAGGGAGCACTAGTAACCATTGATGCAATGGCCTGTCAGACTAAGGTAGCCAAAGCCATTGTAGAACAAGGTGGTGATCACTTGCTTACCATTAAAAGAAACAAAGGAAAACAGCGACAAGCGATTAGAGACAGCGTTCTCAACTCAGCGAGCAAAAACGTGGCTGACGATTTCTCAATTGAACAAAAACACTGTCGTGTAGAGTCTCGCCAATGCTATGTTTTTGATAGCTCGAAACTTGAAGGTGACTTTTCTCGATGGAAGGGCTTGAAAAGCATTGTAATGGTTGAAAACTTCCGCCTTGAGAAAGGCAAATCTGCAGAGCTAGAGTACCGTTATTACATCAGTTCCAAATAGCTTAGTGCAGAACAAGCTGTGGGGCATAGAGTCAATGATCTGGGTGCTTGATGTCGCAATGAATGAAGATGCGTGCCAAAGATACAAAGATCACGGTGCCGAGAATTTATCATGCCTACATCATATAAGTTTGAACATGCTCCGAGAAGAGCCAACCAAGGTAAGCATTGTTGGGAAGAAAAAGCGATGCATGATGAACACATCCATGCTAGAGGCAGTATTAAGTGCTGGTTTTAGTCAGAAGAGAATGTGAAAAACTAGACACTCATGCGGTCGCCCTGTTTTACTCGGTGCATTTTGATGTAATTTCTATAGTTATTGCTGATATTACTTAGATTAAATTCAATTAATGATAAGCCAATGTTCATTGAAACAGCAGTTGCTTTAAGATTGCAAAGATAAGTAATAGTTTTTATGAAATTAGATGTAAAATTTAATAGCACTACAATTTATGTTTGCTGTTAGTGTTAAGTCATAATAGAGCGGCATAGAATATTCAAGGTCAAAATAATACTGGTTACTGATATTTTTAATACCTTGTTTAAAATCGAAAATAATTAATATATTGATTATATATAGTTTAAATATGAGTATTGAAGTTAATTTTAATAATAAATTTTCATGTGGAATTTTTATTTTTTTTATTGTGGTTTAGTATGAAGAAAATTTTGTTTTTTACTGATATAGAAATAAATGGAAGCGTTAAAGCTGGTAATGTTAATGCTTTTAATTCAAAATTGAAAAATTTAAAAAAGAAAAATCAGTGTGAAGTTTTAGTATATAATAATAACAATAAAATTATAAGTGCGATTTTTTATTTATCAAGAGCTGAATCGAAATTATATAGAAAATTAGCACGTCTAAAATATATAAACTCTAAATTTAGTATTGTTCTACTATTGTTTTTATATTTTAAGTTGAGAATTACAAAGGTAGATGTCTTCTGTGTCGATTATATATATTGGTCTTACTTGAAATTAATTGTTCCTACTAATGTGAAATTTATAATCGACAGTCATGATATTATGCATTTAAGAAAGGATTCATTTAGTAATAGTAATATAAATGATCCTGTTATATCTGTATGTTATCAAGATGAAATTAATGCTTTTAATAATTCAGATGCGGTTCTTATCATACAAGAAGATGAATTTAATTATATTAAGGATAAAGTTGATACGAATATTATATTAACACCAAGGCCTTCTAATTTGAAATTTCTTCCCATTAATATGAATAATAATATATCATTCATAGGTGGTGGAGCAAATTTCAATATAGATGGTATTGTTAATTTTTATAAAAAAATCTGGATTTTTATGCCAATGAACTATACATTGAATATTTACGGTATGGTTTGCAATAAATTATCTGAAAATATCATTTCAGAAATGAAGGAACATGGTAATGTAATTATTCATGGTCCAGTTGATAATGTTGAGTCTGTTTATAATTCCTCCATGATTATGATTAACCCTATATATTATGGTTCTGGATTAAAAATGAAAAATATTGAATCTGTATCTTTTGGTAAACCAATTATCACAACGAATATAGGCCTTCAAGGTATGAGTAAGTTGAAAGATAGGGGGGTTTATGAATATAGTGATGTGGAATCGTTTATAGATTTAATTAGGTTGTTTTCTAATCATGAAACTTTGACAATAGAATCAAAAAAAGCTTATAGATATGCGGAAAAATATTTTGGTGAAAATGTTTGTTTCAAATATTTAAATGAATATTTCGACAAAATCAATTAAAATAAGGGTTAAATCTTGAGTTCAGTTTATATTTATACTGCCTTTTTATTTTTTTTTGTAGGATCCCTGAGCTTAATTAATAGTCAATATTTAAAGTATTTATTATTGTGTATTTTAATATTTTCTATTCAAATTATTGCGGGGCTTAGGTTTTTCTCAGACGCTGATTATAAAAACTATATTGAAATATATGATGCCATTCCTTATCTTTCTGATTTTTCAATTTTGAGTGTCTCGCATATTCATGGTGAGATTGGATTTCTATTTTTTATCTCAATAGTTAAATCTATATTTAACCATCCAGCATTCTTTTTTATTATCTTTACTACTATATCATTTGTATTAAAATTAAAATTTTTTAAAGCAAGTACGAAGGAATTTTTACTTGCTTATTGCATTTATCTTTGTTACTTCTTTTATCAGTATGAATTTATTCAAATAAGAATGGGAGTAATGATTGGGTTTGTAGCTTTAGCATTATTAAATATAAAATCAAATAAATTTTATATTTTTATTTTCATAGGCTCAATGTTTCAGAAACTTGCTTTATTATTTGTTTCTGTTAAATTTTTGATTAAGCAGAAAAATTTAACAATATTTATATTTACAGTGATATCTATTTCTACAGGGACATTTTTATCATTTCCAAAAATTATTGACTTCATAAATGGAGGTTATAATTCACCGTTCTATCATATAATATATAACTATGCTAATAATCCATTATATTCTAGTAGTGTTTCTATTTTTCAGTTTATACCTTTAAGGCATCTTTTGGTTTTTCTCTTAACGTCTTATTTTATATTTAATAATAATAGGAATGAGCAATATGAGTATATATGGAAAGTGTATTGCATTGGTATCATATTATCTTTCCCGTTTTTAAGTGTTGAAATTTTTTTCACTAGAATTATTTCTGTTTTGGATTTAGTTGAGCCATTATTATTGTTGATGACAATAAACATATATTTTAGTAAAAACAAAAATATTCTTAAAATTATATATCTATTATTTTCTGTTCTTTTTCTTGTCTATAGTGTCATTCATTCAAATGGTATTTATAATTATAATAATTGGTTGGGTTTATATTTATGAGGGCTTATGAAATTAGTTTTTTTTACTGAAAGTTTAAAGTCGGGTGGTGCTGAACGAGTCTTGTCTGTCATTGCTAATCATATGGTTAAAAAAAAATTCGATGTAAAAATTATTGTTTGTGATAAAGAACATGATTCTTTTTTTTATATCGATGATGAGGTTGAAATAAAATTTTTAGGCTTTAACTATGAGAAAAAGAATGCAATTCAATTTATTAAAGAACAAGTTAGAAGATATGTGGTTATTCGTAAAGAGCTTAAAGAAATAGGTAAGGATGATAGGATTATTAGTTTTTTAAGTCATACTAATTTTAGAGTTAATATGGCTTCTTTGTTTACGGGAAGAAAAGTATATTGCTGTGAACATAATAATTATTTTGCGGATAAATCAAGAATATTTAATTTCTTTAAAGTGTTATCCTATTATTTCATTGCTGAAAAACTATCAGTTCTAACGTCTCGTGATTTAAATAATTATCTTTATAAGTTTCAAAGGAAAATAGTTGTATTACCAAATCCGTTAGGTGTAAATATAGGAAAACCAAAGTTAAAAAATAATGATGTTATAAGTTTTCTTGCTATTGGACGTCTCACCGAGCAGAAGGGCTTTGAAAGATTATTAAATATAGTATATTTGTATAAAAATAAATATGTTGATCAAAGTTTTAGATTAATTATTGCTGGTGATGGAATTTTAAGGGAAAAACTAGAAAATTTATCTCTTTCTTTAAAACTGAATGAAGAGATTTCTTTTGTTGGAAATATAAATGATGTTGAAGATTTATATATTAATTCTGATATATATCTAATGACTTCGTTATGGGAAGGATTACCTATGGTTCTAGGTGAGGCCATGGCTAATGGTATGCCAATTATCTCTTATGATTGCCCCACTGGGCCTCGAGAGTTTATTGCTAATAACAAATCAGGTTTTTTAATAGAAGATGATAACGAAACGCTATTTGTAGAAGCAATGTATAAATTATCTAATGATGATGATTTATATTCATATATGTCAAAAAATGCTATTTCTAAAATTAAAAAAAATAGTATTAATAATATATATGAGAAATGGATTAGTTTTTTGGATATTAAAAAATGAAAAAAAAAATAATTGTATTCGCTCCGTTGTCTAGTGGCCATGTTCAAAAATGGTTAAAAAGCTTTTACCATAAATATGAATTTGTGTTTTGTACTTTACACAAACACGATGATTTCATATTTCCTGATTCAAAAGTTTACTCTTTCCCGAGAGTTACTGGGACTAGATTTGATTTTTTTATATCTATAATATATT
>NZ_PYOB01000047.1:0-4800 GCF_003026165.1 Photobacterium sp. GB-1
AGACAAGAAACTCTGTACTTAAAAGAGCTAAAAAGGCTAACGCAACCTTAACGCCTATCCCTTGGGACAAGGTAAATAAGATATATACATCAAAAAACTATATTGTAGATCAGCTTCATTAATATTGACTTATCACCTCACTATTTTCTGTGAGGCGCTCAATTAAAGAGCTAGATTCAGCGTTCATTAAACAAGGACAGTAAATGAAAAAGATCATATCAACAGGAGTATTCTGCCTATTACTGGCTGGTTGTAGCATGATAAATAGAGAACGCGTACCTGATGAAGTTCCGAATTGGACTGTGGCTTATGCTATGCCATCATTTTATCCAGTCAGAGTCACTAAAGCATATGGTATTAACACGCAAGAAGATTGGACCTCTATTTTACACACCCACAGCCAATTTATGACTACCAGTGCATTAAAACGTATAAAAGAGTTTTTACCCAACTATGATGGTTATGGGTTACCTCTCGCTTTTGCTACTATGGGAGGAGCTTCACAAATCCAACCTACCAATCATTTACCCGATAAAGTCGTGCTTTACTGGACATCCCTTTTTGACGCGAAGTTCTATATTACTGAATTAAATATCACCCCAAAAATGAAGGCGCTGGCTTATAAAAAGCAAAGTTACACTAGACCAGAAGATGGAAGGCGTAAAACTTGTTACCAAACGACATTTGATTTTGGCTTCTTACCAAATGGGCAAGTGAAAGTGTGGCTAGAAGGTTGTGGCAAGTATACGTACGTTACTGAGCTGTCACCAACGAGCACCCCCGAAACGGACTATAACGGAAGTACTTACTCTGATCATAACCAGACAAGAAACTCTGTACTTAAAAGAGCTAAAAAGGCTAACGCAACCTTAACGCCTATCCCTTGGGAAAAGGTAAATAAGATATATACATCAAAGAATTATATTGTAGATCAGCTTCATTAATATTGGCCTATCGCCTCACAGATACCTGTGAGGCGCTCAATTAAAGTTCTAGATTCAGCGTTCTTTAAACAAGGACAGTAAATGAAAAAGATCATATCAACAGGAGTATTCTGCCTATTACTGGCTGGTTGTAGCATGATGAATAGAGAACGCGTACCTGATGAAGTTCCGAGTTGGACTGTGGCTTATGCTATGCCATCATTTTATCCAGTCAGAGTCACTAAAGCATATGGTATTAATACGCAAGAAGATTGGACCTCTATTTTACACACTCATAGTCAATTTATGACGGTTAGTGACTTCAACCGTATTAAGGGCTTTTTACCTGATTATAATGGCTATGGATTACCACTCTACTTTACTACGATGGGCGGGTATAGACAAATTCGACCTACCAATCATTTACCCGATAAAGTCGTGCTTTACTGGACATCCCTTTTTAACGCGAAGTTCTATATTACTGAATTAGATGTTACCCAAAAAATGAAAGCACTGATGTATAAACAACAAAACCATGTTGAGGCTGATGGAATAAACCGAACCTGCTACCAAACGACATTTGATTTTGGTTTCCTACCAAATGGACAAGTGAAAGTGTGGCTTGAAGGGTGTGGCAAGTATACGTACGTTACTGAGCTGTCACCAACGAGCACCCCCGAAACGGACTATAACGGAAGTACTTACTCTGATCACAACCAGACAAGAAACTCTGTACTTAAAAGAGCTAAAAAGGCTAACGCAACCTTAACGCCTATCCCTTGGGACAAGGTAAATAAGATATATACATCAAAGAATTATATTGTAGATCAGCTTCATTAATATTGGCCTATCGCCTCACAGAAATCTGTGAGGCGCTCAATTAAAAATCTAGATAAAGCGTTCCTTAAACAAGGACAGTAAATGAAAAAGATCATATCAACAGGAGTATTCTGCCTATTACTGGCTGGTTGTAGCATGATAAATAGAGAACGCGTACCTGATGAAGTTCCGGATTGGACTGTAGCTTATGCTATGCCATCATTTTATCCAGTCAGAGTCACTAAAGCATATGGTATTAACACGCAAGAAGATTGGACCTCTATTTTACACACCCACAGCCAATTTATGACGGTTAGTAACTTCAACCGTATTAAGGGCTTTTTACCTGATTATAATGGTTATGGGTTACCTCTCGCTTTTGCTACTATGGGAGGAGATTCACAAATCCAACCTACCAATCATTTACCCGATAAAGTCGTGCTTTACTGGACATCCCTTTTTGACGCGAAGTTCTATATTACTGAATTAGATGTTACCCAAAAAATGAAAGCGCTGATGTATAAACAACAAAACCATGTTGAGGCTGATGGAATAAACCGAACCTGCTACCAAACGACATTTGATTTTGGTTTCCTACCAAATGGGCAAGTGAAAGTGTGGCTTGAAGGGTGTGGCAAGTATACGTACGTTACTGAGCTATCACCAACTAGCACACCCGAAACGGACTATAACGGAAATTCATCAACTGCCTACAAGCATGATTATGAAGACGAGTTAAATATTAGAGCTAAAAAGGCTAACGCAACCTTGAGACCTATCCCTTGGGACAAGGTAAATAAGATATATACATCAAAAAAATATATTGTAGATCAGCTTCATTAATATTGTTTACCGCCTCACAAAAACCTGTGAGGCGCTCAATGAAAGAGCTAGATTCAGCATTAATTACACAAGGACAGTAAATGAAAAATATCATATCAACCGGAGTATTCTGCCTATTACTGGCTGGTTGTAGCATGATAAATAGAGAACGCGTACCTGATGAAGTTCCAAATTGGACTGTAGCTTATGCTATGCCATCATTTTATCCAGTCAGAGTCACTAAAGCATATGGTATTAACACGCAAGAAGATTGGACCTCTATTTTACACACCCACAGCCAATTTATGACGGTTAGTGACTTCAACCGTATTAAGGGCTTTTTACCTGATTATAATGGCTATGGATTACCACTCTACTTTACTACGATGGGCGGGTATAGACAAATTCGACCTACCAATCATTTACCCGATAAAGTCGTGCTTTACTGGACATCCCTTTTTAACGCGAAGTTCTATATTACTGAATTAGATGTCACTCCAAAAATGAAAGCGCTGATGTATACACAACAGCATCATGTGGAATCTGACGGAATAAAACGTACTTGCTATCAAAGTCAATTTGATTTTGGCTTTCTACCAAATGGACAAGTGAAAGTGTGGCTAGAAGGGTGTGGCAAGTATACGTACGTTACTGAGCTGTCACCAACTAGCATGCCTGATACTGACTATAATTCAATCACATCGAAACAATATTTCCAAGCAACAGAATATGTAAAAAAAAGAGCTAAAAAGGCTAACGCAACCTTAACGCCTATCCCTTGGGGCAAGGTAAATAAGGTTTATACATCAAAACATTTTACTGTTGACCAGCTTCATTAATATTGACTTCTCGCCTCACAGGTTTCTGTGAGGCGCTCAATGAAAGAGCTAGATTCAGCGTTCATTACACAAGGACAGTAAATGAAAAAGATCATATCAACCGGAGTACTCTGCCTATTACTGGCTGGTTGTAGCATGGTGAATAGAGAACGCGTACCTGATGAAGTTCCGGATTGGACTGTAGCTTATGCTATGCCATCATTTTACCCTGTCAGAATCACTAAAGCATATGGTATTAACACGCAAGAAGATTGGACTTCTATTTTACACACCCACAGCCAATTTATGACTACCAGTGCATTAAAACGTATAAAAGAGTTTTTACCCAACTATGATGGTTATGGGTTACCTCTCGCTTTTGCTACTATGGGAGGAGCTTCACAAATCCAACCTACCAATCATTTACCCGATAAAGTCGTGCTTTACTGGACATCCCTTTTTGACGCGAAGTTCTATATTACTGAATTAAATATCACCCCAAAAATGAAGGCGCTGGCTTATAAAAAGCAAAGTTACACTAGACCAGAAGATGGAAGGCGTAAAACTTGTTACCAAACGACATTTGATTTTGGCTTCTTACCAAATGGGCAAGTGAAAGTGTGGCTTGAAGGGTGTGGCAAGTATACGTACGTTACTGAACTGTCACCAACGAGCACACCCGAAACGGACTATAACGGAAATTCATCAACTGCCTACAAGCATGATTATGAAGACGAGTTAAATATTAGAGCTAAAAAGGCTAACGCAACCTTGAGACCTATCCCTTGGGACAAGGTAAATAAGGTTTATACATCAGAGAATTATATTGTAGATCAGCTTCATTAATATTGGCCTATCGCCTCACAGGTTTCTGTGAGGCGCTCAATGAAAGAGCTAGATTCAGCATTAATTACACAAGGACAGTAAATGAAAAATATTATATCAACAGGAGTATTCTGCCTATTACTGACTGGTTGTAGCATGGTGAATAGAGAACGCGTACCTGATGAAGTTCCGAATTGGACTGTGGCTTATGCTATGCCATCATTTTATCCAGTCAGAGTCACTAAAGCATATGGTATTAACACGCAAGAAGATTGGACCTCTATTTTACACACCCACAGCCAATTTATGACGGTTAGTGACTTCAACCGTATTAAGGGCTTTTTACCTGATTATAATGGTTATGGGTTACCTCTCGCTACTACTACGATGGGCTGGTATAGACAAATTCAACCTACCAATCATTTACCCGATAAAGTCGTGCTTTACTGGACATCCCTTTTTGACGCGAAGTTCTATATTACTGAATTAGATGTTACCCAAAAAATGAAAGCGCTGATGTATAAACAACAAAACCATGTTGAGGCTGATGGAATAAACCGAACCTGCTACCAAACGACATTTGATTTTGGTTT
>NZ_PYOB01000048.1:0-3767 GCF_003026165.1 Photobacterium sp. GB-1
AGGAATAACACAAGTACTAAAAGAAAGAGAATGGAGATAAGAGAGATGGAGACAAAGCAGGGTTCATATCCATGTTTAAGAATTATTGTGGCTTGTGGTCATAATAAGAAACAGCTTCAAGCGATCCAATTTATGTTCATGTTAGCCGGGCAACTGACGTTGCCCTCACCGAATAAAACGGTACGTATAAAAGCCCAACCCTTTTGCCCCTGCTGCCAACATGTCATGCAATTAACGGGAATATCTCGACCCAGATAACCGACGCTCAATAATAAGGATAATGGCATTCACGCTGCAGAACAAAAGAGGGTTTTATTATAAATCAGGGTATTAATATTATTGGTTCACACCAAGGATAACGTTCGACTTCTTTTTAGCATCACCCTTCATGATATTTCCAATATTTACTTATATAAGGTAGCTTGGGCTTGTCCAACACTTCGGATAGGTGTCGGCTACGCGACACATATCCTTATTTGTTAGCCTTACAGGTTACCAGACGAAGACAATTTGGTTTTTGTAACTACATTTTCAGAATTAAATTCAACAACCAAAAGATCCGTTCTAGTTTTAAACCCTTTTGTCTGTGAAAACATATACACTAGTGCGTAGCCAGTTTGATCCTCAATAATAGGATACAAATACTTACCTTTTGGCTCACCCATAACAGATACTACATTTTCTCGATTTTGACCTTCCTTTATGGTTTTAGCAGTATCTAGATCAAATTTTGTGTTATCTAAAGCGAAGGAACTTGTATACTCTTTACCCGCTAAAACTTCACCATTGAATAGTAAGCCTTGAGCTCTTGCTGGCGTTACACCAGGAAGGACTGCATCCCCACCGACTTTCGCGTACGAATAAGTCATTATGTCCAATGTTTGACCGTTAAATGTGTTTGTGCCATTTATATTAGCCTTCCCCATAGAAGCGACTACTTCTGCTTTTGTAGTAGAGCCAACCACTAACTGCTCTTCGCTCATTTTTTTGAAATTAACCCCTGCAGCACACCCCGTAATAACACTAATGATTGCACCAATTAATAACAATTTAACTTTTTTCATTTTTCTACCTCTAATTGTTGTTTAAAAATTTTGTAAGGCATATAACAGTATATTAATAAGCATTCTTACTTTTACGCTTTATTAATACAGTAAATATTCAACATCTTACTAAATAAAAGCACTAATTTTCATAGTGTTAGTCGCAAAAAATTACATCCAACCTATATTTTACTGTGATAAAAGTAAGAACAGTATTTCGTCCGTCGGATTAAAAAAATTATTGCGGCTTGTGGTGATGATAAGAAGATGCTTCAAGCGCAGTACTTTAGGTAGAGAAAGGTATGTAATAAATACAGGAAAGTAGTTTGTATTGAACCCTTTGTATCACCCCATTGGCATGGGCAGTTTCAATACGCTAGATACAAAAAAGCCGCTGATTAATCAGCGGCTTTTCGTTTTAAATATGGCGGAGAGATAGGGATTTGAACCCTAGATACGCTATAAACGTATGCCGGTTTTCAAGACCGGTGCTTTCAACCACTCAGCCATCTCTCCATGGCGCGAATAATAGCGAAGTGAATACCGAGTGTAAATAGTAATAAGTGCTATCTGGACAGACTTTAATCGAATTTAACGGATTATTATTTTGGAACACCGCAATCTGTTAAAAAACGTTCAAAACCGTAATTTTCTAGCCATTCCAATTGTTCAGTTGAACTCACCAAAAAGCGGCCAATAAAATTCACCCCATGCCCTTTTATTTCGCCAACTTGATTCTTTGTGCGAGGAATAAGCAACATCCAACGTTGTGTTAATAATATATTATACGGGTGACATTCTGTTAAGCCATTGATACTCGATGTCATATACAACTGCATTGATTCCATAACCGACAAATAATGCTGGTAAAGCTCTGCTGCATTTAAATATTCGAATCTCATCAAGTTATGTTTAAAGGGTAATAGTCCCTGAAGAATTGTCTTTTCTAAAGGCAGTGATGTTCTAATAAGCTGCATATGCCGATGCATTTGACTAGAACCTGCTATCGCACCTGAATTAAAAAAACCTAAGACGCTATCATCCGTTATTCCTTCTATCCAAGCTTCAAAATCCTTTAACACTAATGGCGACGTTTGCGGAATATAATTTTTCGCACAGATAAGTAGATGAGGAACAACAATAGGAAATTTATTTAATAAACAAACGTGTTGCTCTCCAATCGTGTTGATATATGCTGAAGGATTATATGGTGATACAAACGGATCATGAGTGGCTACAGATGGAGAATGTTTAACTTTCATATTCTCTGTCTCAACATTAACAATAAACTCTATCCCATTTTGCTCAATGATAAGATCGTTTGTTATTAACGGTAGTAACTCGCCTGACGCTAAACCCTTGTTCGACTTTTCATAACCGATATCCCACAGCATATTCTTTCCTTTACCACTTATTTAATAGTCTTCATCAATCTCAGGAGTACACTCTTCACAGCTTTGTAACGCAATCTCATGTTTAAACATTGCAACACCTTCTGATGTCATATGCTCTGAAATGAGATCATTCACTTCGGTTGAATCTTCTGAGTTAACTTGTCCATGGTTAATTTCATGTTCAGAATAACCATAATAGTTCAGTAGCAAATAATCGCGCGCTTCATCTTCTGAACATATGATACTGACTGAAAAATACTCTTCATAGTCTGTATTTGATTGAGAGATAACGCTTTTTATCTGTTCAAGCACATCGTCTTTCATACTTGGTGTAAACCATCCAAGTTCAGTTTTAGCCATTCGTTTATGACAGATAAAGCAAGGTAAATCTTCGCTGTAATATTTAAAGTTAGTCATTGTGAAACTCCATAAAAGAGGTACACGACAAAATATTCCTAATATAAATAAAATAATAGCTATAAAAATGGAATTTTGTGTTGCGTTTTGAGCTTTTATTCTAAAAATAATAACGTTAGCGAGATCATATGCTTTATAAATATAATCTCTTTACTTATTTTATTGACTCGAGATCACAAGTTAACAACTTTGTTATAAATTTTATGTTTTTAATAGCTATTCTTAAATAATCATAAATTGAATGCTTAACAGGATGTAAGATAAGCATTAGCTCTTAAATGGATTAGGAGGTTCAATCGGAGTGCAAAATAATAAAGAAACAAAAAAACAATGGATTATACCAGCAGGGATCAGCTTACTTATGGCTGTTCTCGGAGTAGTTATTCTATCTCCTTTTATTAATATTTAATTTAAATGGGGAGTTCCTTCTCCCCATTTACTTGTTACTAAACATTAACTTACAGATTCCATATTGAATGGATAATAATATTTTGGCATCTTCGCAAGCCGATTAATGTTTTGTCGTTCTTCTTCTGTTAATGCTAAATTATCTCTTGCAGTATATAAAGCGGATTGAAATATAAGCCAACTATTTAGAAATAATTTATCTCCTGTTTTAGCTGTATAATCCAATAACTTATATGTAAAATCTTTTTCTTTTTTTATAACACACCGCTGAAGAGCCATATTATTCAATTCATTAAGTATTATCTTTTTTCTTTCTAAAGGTTGGCTACTTAACCATGAGTCATTAATAGGTTTTAATTTTCTATTTTCAAGTAATTGACATTGATGAATTTGGTTCTCATATTCTTGTTTAACTTTTAACAACTGCATTTTCTCTGAAGAGCTATTTATGCTTAATGAAAATGAAGGAAAAGAGATAATTAAAAATATATACAATAACTTATAC
>NZ_PYOB01000049.1:0-3750 GCF_003026165.1 Photobacterium sp. GB-1
CACAACTTTATCGGGTAAATGATTTGTATATCTTATCTGGGAGTATTGAGCGATCCCAAAAGTTAACGATAATCCATATCCATCATAGTCCGGTTGAGACTGTTTAATTCGTTCTAAATCGCTGATTGTCATAAATTGACTATGAGTGTGTAAAATAGAGGTCCAATCTTCTTGCGTGTTAATACCATATGCTTTAGTGACTCTGACAGGGTAAAATGATGGCATAGCGTAACCAACCGTCCAATCAGGAACTTCATCAGGTACGCGTTCTCTATTTATCATGCTACAACCAGCCAGTAATAGGCATAGCACACCTGTTGATATAATATTTTTCATTTACTGTCCTTGTGTAATTAATGCTGAATCTAGCTCTTTCATTGAGCGCCTCACAGAAACCTGTGAGGCGATAGGCCAATATTAATGAAGCTGGTCAACAGTAAAATGTTTAGATGTATAAACCTTATTTACCTTGTCCCAAGGGATAGGGGTTAAGGTTGCGTTAGCATTTTTAGCTCTAATATTTAACTCGTCTTCATAATCACGCTTGTAGGCAGTTGATGAATTTCCGTTATAGTCCGTTTCGGGTGTGCTAGTTGGCGATAGCTCAGTAACGTACGTATACTTGCCACACCCTTCAAGCCACACTTTCACTTGCCCATTTGGTAGGAAACCAAAATCAAATGTCGTTTGGTAGCAGGTTCGGTTTATTCCATCAGCCTCAACATGGTTTTGTTGTTTATACATCAGCGCTTTCACTTTAGGTGTGACATCTAATTCAGTAATGTAGAACTTCGCATCAAAAAGGGATGTCCAATAGAGCACGATTTTGTCGGGTAAATGATTGGTAGGTTGAATTTGTCTATACCAGCCCATCGTAGTAGTAGCGAGGGGTAAGCCATAACCATTATAATCAGGTAAAAAGCCCTTAATACGGTTGAAGTTACTAACCGTCATAAATTGGCTGTGGGTGTGTAAAATAGAGGTCCAATATTCTTGCGTGTTAATACCATATGCTTTAGTGACTCTGACTGGATAAAATGATGGCATAGCATAAGCCACAGTCCAATTCGGAACTTCATCAGGTACGCGTTCTCTATTCATCATGCTACAACCAGCCAGTAATAGGCAGAATACTCCGGTTGATA
Source organism: Photobacterium sp. GB-1 (assembly GCF_003026165.1). Lineage (NCBI taxonomy): Bacteria > Pseudomonadati > Pseudomonadota > Gammaproteobacteria > Vibrionales > Vibrionaceae > Photobacterium > Photobacterium sp. GB-1. The sequence continues at coordinate 1,146 of NZ_PYOB01000049.1, forward strand.
TGATCTTTTTCATCTACTGTCCTTGTTTACATTCGAATATTTGACGCTCATTGTATCTTTGCTCTGTCGGACTAAATATTTTAAGCTCAGAGGCCTTTCGTGATACCTGCTCTTTAATTGGCACATGATAATTGTTACGAGTAAACGGAAAGTGCACACCTTTTCTGGCCATTTGAGACCAAAAGCCTTGCTGATTCCCCGGCGCTTGCGGCGGAATATGCTGTGAGTTGTACGGGGTATTTTTCATGGTTATTTTCAATCTTTCTTCGGCGTTAACGATTTCCAGAGTAAGAATACACGCTTAATAGACTGGGCAATAATTGGCCTGATTATGAGATATTACCTCCATAAAAAAGCACGCCGAGATGGGCGTGCTTATTATGCGTTAGGCAGAAGCCGTGTTTGGTGTGGTTGCTTTAGAGTTTGTAGTAGGGATCGGTATCGCTTTTCCTAATGGTGGCTCTGAAATTTGTTTTTCAATAATTTTCGTTGCCGCTTGTATAAACTCTTCATCATCCATACTGAACCAAAAGTCAGGCTTTCGATTATGTGCCTTGTCATAAGCAACGGTTGTACTGTCTTTATGGCGAAAAGGCTCATTCATTGGAATGTCGGGCAAAGGCTGGCTCACATCCATATACGCTTGGATCATGTTCCATAAGCGTTGGTATTCATCAAGATCTCTTGAGCCATAAATAAAACGACTAATGGGCACACCACATCTGTAACCGTTATATCGATGAACTAGAAACAGATTGTAATTAATAGCTCCTTGTGGGGTTGGCGATGTAGTTAGGTAGCAATCAAACTCAATAAAAGGATGACTAAATCGCACCTTATCACCCTGACCAAATAACGTGACCATCCCCGTTTCTCGACTTAATCTAAATAACGGTTTTCGCGGCAGTTTGCTACCAAAGAAAGAGAAAGATTTCCAAAGTAAAAAACACAATACCTCAATACAGGTTATACCGATATATGCTGCATTAACTTCACTTTGTGGAGCTTTAGTGAGAATGTTTGCCATAAAACAAACTAATAAAGCCAAGGGCATCAGATATAATGTTAAGACTTTTGCAATAGAGGCAAAGTGAAAATAAATCATCCCCCACCAGGGAAAGGTCATATCATCAATTTGACGCTCATTGTATCTTTGCTCTGTCGGACTAAATATTTTAAGCTCAGAGGACTTTCGTGATACCAGCTCTTTAATTGGCACATGATAATTGTTACGAGTAAAAGGAAAATGTACACCTTTTCTGGCCATGTTTGACCAAAAGCCTTTATGATTCGCTGGCGCTTGCGGCGGAATGTGCTGTGAGTTGTACGGGGTATTTTTCATGGTTATTTTCAATCTTTCTTCGGTGTTAACGATTCTCAGAGTGAGAATACACGTTAAATAGACTGGGCAATAATTGGCCTGATTATGAGATATGACCTCCATAAAAAAGCACGCAGATTATTATGCGTTAGATCGTTTACTCATTCATATCGTGTTAACGTGATTTTGGATTAGTTTTTATAATGTTTTAATGTAATGGTTTGACGAATCATATAAAACTAAAACGCCTCACAGATTTCTGTGAGGCGATAGGCCAATATTAATGAAGCTGATCTACAATATATTTTTTTGATGTATATATCTTATTTACCTTGTCCCAAGGGATAGGTCTCAAGGTTGCGTTAGCCTTTTTAGCTCTAATATTTAACTCGTCTTCATAATCATGCTTGTAGGCAGTTGATGAATTTCCGTTATAGTCCGTTTCGGGTGTGCTCGTTGGTGACAGTTCAGTAACGTACGTATACTTGCCACACCCTTCAAGCCACACTTTCACTTGCCCATTTGGTAGGAAACCAAAATCAAATGTCGTTTGGTAGCAGGTTCGGTTTATTCCATCAGCCTCAACATGGTTTTGTTGTTTATACATCAGTGCTTTCATTTTTTGGGTAACATCTAATTCAGTAATATAGAACTTCGCGTTAAAAAGGGATGTCCAGTAAAGCACGACTTTATCGGGTAAATGATTGGTAGGTCGAATTTGTCTATACCCGCCCATCGTAGTAAAGTAGAGTGGTAATCCATAGCCATTATAATCAGGTAAAAAGCCCTTAATACGGTTGAAGTCACTAACCGTCATAAATTGGCTGTGGGTGTGTAAAATAGAGGTCCAATCTTCTTGCGTGTTAATACCAAATGCTTTAGTGACTCTGACTGGATAAAATGATGGCATAGCATAAGCTACAGTCCAATTCGGAACTTCATCAGGTACGCGTTCTCTATTTATCATGCTACAACCGGCCAGTAATAGGCAGAGCACCCCTGTTGATATAATATTTTTCATTTACTGTCCTTGTTTAAGGAACGCTTTATCTAGATTTTTAATTGAGCGCCTCACAGAAACCTGTGAGGCGGTAGGCCAATATTAATGAAGCTGGTCAACAGTAAAATGTTTAGATGTATAAACCTTATTTACCTTTTCCCAAGGGATAGGCGTTAAGGTTGCGTTAGCCTTTTTAGCTCTTTTAAGTACAGAGTTTCTTGTCTGGTTATGATCAGAGTAAGTACTTCCGTTATAGTCCGTTTCGGGTGTGCTCGTTGGTGACA
>NZ_PYOB01000050.1:0-3129 GCF_003026165.1 Photobacterium sp. GB-1
AAATAGAAGCGAAAGTAAAAAAGCTCTACCCTGATGCAGATACCAAACTTCAACATCAAATCGTCGAAGTTGCTGTTGAATCACTTGAAAGCATGGTATTTATCAAAGGTGGAACCTTCATGATGGGTGCATTTAAAGCACCTTGTAGTCCCATTTCTACGGATAGAATGGATTGGTCGCCAGATGCTAAATGTAATACAACGATTTCCAACTTTAAAACGGGCTCTAATTTTATACATAAAGTGACCTTAAGTAACTACTCATTAGCTAATCATGAAACGACTTATCACGGTTTTGATGCTTTTAAAAAGGCACATCATCGACCTGTCGTTGATGCTGATATGAGAGAAAAATATGACTTTTCTGATGATGAGTTTAAAAACACAGCAGTACCAACTAAAACCTGGCAAGAGGCAAAAGATTACTGTTTATGGCTGGGTGAATTAACGAGTTCTCCGATTGACTTACCGACAGAAGCACAATGGGAATATGCAGCAAGAAATCGTGGAAAGCATCTATACTATGCTACCAACAACGGTTATCTCCAACCCAAAAATGGTAGGCATCTAGTTGATGGTAGGTATGTCGATTACACAAAAGATGAATGGAATATTGGTAACGATAACGATATGTATGAGGTTAAATTGTATCCACCCAACCCACTTGGTTTGTATGACATGTCTGGAAATACACAAGAATGGGTCAATGATTGGTATAGCAAAGATTATTATCAACAATCCTCAGAACTCGATCCTCAAGGCCCATCAACAGGAGCTAAAAAGGTCTTAAGAGGGTGGGACCTAACTACTTACAGAACAGGTGAAGATATAGTTCAAAAAAGATATTACCCAACATACGGCTTTCGTTGCGCGGTTCAACAAACGACACCAGTAAAGTAGTATGCATTTAGTATCGGCAATAATAACCTATGGCTATTATTGCCGGTAACGTTGCATTACGGTTTTAAATTATTACGCTTGATTTTTAGGTGTGGACTGGTAGGTGTGTATGGGAATATTTTTTGAACCATCCCTATATTTTCTAAATAATTCACACTTGCTAACTGAGCAATCCATTGATTAAATTCTTTTTGTTGATCGCCATCTAAGATGTAATTTATACGCTGTAGGTTATTTATAAGCGCATTATCTGAACTTTGTTTTTTACCTTCGATATTCATGTGGGCTAACACTTCAACAAACTTGCGCCAAGAGCGAATAGTACCGCTTAATAACACATAAATTGCTGCTTCCTGCTCCTCCTCAAGATTAAACCAATATGTATGTACTAGGGTATTGAGCATCATTCCCACCGTTTCAGGAGGAAGAACTCTTAAACTAACGCCACTCAATATGTTTCGATCTAAAATTCGCTTTGTTAAACGTTTGGCTTCATCTGAAATGAATAATTCTTTGTTGATATGAGCTAATCGGTCTGACCACCACTCCCCAATATTTTCAGTACCAATTTCTATTGCATCTTTTATTGTGAAATCTTTTTCTGTAAATGCACTAAAAGCGGCTATATATAAATAAGTGTAAGCCTCTTTATTTATATTATCCATAATACGGTAGCCAATAGTATCAATCGCTTCCCAAATAATTTTTGCCAATTCAAATAGCTGTGAAAAGTCAATTGTGGTGCCAAACCCACCGGACGCTCCAGGTCCCCATACTAAGCGTGCACAACAATGGCATTCAAATTTACCCTTGATTAAACGAAGCTGAAAATCGATTCCAGCACCAAGCCCAAACGCCACATTGCCTTCCGCTTTAATTTCAATTAAAGCCGAAAAATCAGTCGTCCCCGTCTTTTGAGGGGTTAGCCACTCTACCTTTCCACTTAATTGCCCGCCAGCTTGAGCACCAGCAAACCCTTCAGCACTGACACCTATTTGCCCTGATGGTCTTACCCCAATCGTGGGGAAAGGAGAGAAAATAACCCCAGTTCCCGCACTTTTCTCAGCTTGATTACTGATCATAGCTTTTCCATTAACCATAGCGGTCACTAAACAACTTAATGTTAATGTTGCGCTACATCTAAAATGCCCTAGAGGGTATAAGGCGGGTAAATGTACACCTTTTCTGGCCATGTTTGACCAAAAGCCTTGTTGATTCCCCGGCGCTTGCGCTGGAATGTGCTGAGAATTGTACGGGGTATGTTTCATGGTTATTTTCTATCTTTCTTCGGCGTTAACGATTTCCTGAGTGAGAATACACGCTAAATAGACTGGGCAATAATTGGCCTGATTATAAGATATGACCTCCACAAAAAAGCACGCCGAGATGGGCGTGCTTATTATGCGTTAGGCAGAAGCCGTGTTTGGTGTGGTTGCTATAGAATCAGTGGTAGGGATCGGTATAACTTCACCCAATGGTGGCTCTGAATTTTGCTTCTCAACAATTTTCGTCACTGCTTGTTCAAACGCTTCATCATCCATACTGAACCAAAAATCTGGCTTTCGATGATGCGCCTTATCATAAGCAACGGTTGCACTGTCTTTATGGCGAAAAGGCTCATTCATTGGAATGTCGGGCAAAGGCTGGCTCACATCCATATAGGCTTGGATCATGTTCCATAAGCGTTTGTATTCATCAAGATCTCTTGAACCATTGATAAAACGGCCAATGGGTACCCCATGTTTATAACCATTATAACGATGAACAAGAAACAGTTGATAATTAATAAAACCTTGTGGGGTTGGCGATGTTGTCAGGTAGCAATCAAACTCAACAAAAGGGTGACTAAATCGCACCTTATTACCGAAGCCATGTAGTGTGACCATGCCCGTTTCTCGGCTTAATGAAAATAACGTTTTAATGGGTAATTTTCCATTAAAAAAAGAGAAAGACCACCAAATGAGTAAACACACCACTAAAATACATGCCATGCCTAGATAGATTTGATTGTATTCATCCTGTCCTGAACTATCCACAAGGTTCATGACACCTGCAACCAAAAAAAACAACGGCATCATATAGAGAGCAATAAATTTTCCGAATGTCACGGCATAAAAATAGACCAAGCCCCACCATGGCAATGTGATGTCTCTAATTTGACGTTCGTTGTAGCCGCCTTCAGATGGGTCTAACGTTCTAAGCTCAGAGGGTTTACGGGATCGCAACACTT